>NZ_JAMXMW010000014.1:0-261664 GCF_024055675.1 Actinoallomurus rhizosphaericola
CGCGGGGCGGGGGGGGAAACACGACCCCCCCCCCCCCGCCGCCGGACGTTCGTACGAAACGGGACGTCGTTCGTACGACCGGGGCGTCGTTCGTACGGCCCGGTCAGGCCTCGGGCAGGAGCGTCCCGAGCGGCCCCAGGTCAAGGTTGAGGTCCTCGGCCGTCAGCCCGAAGTGATCCTTCAAGCGCTCCATGGCCTCGTCGAGCCGCATCAGCGCCAGGCCCAGCTGCTCGACCTGGTCGTCGGTGAGGCTCTCGTCCTCCTCGACGCGGCGCAGGGCCTGCTTCTCCATCAGCTGCCGGATCAGCTCGATCACGGTCAGGACCAGGGCCGCGAGGTCGTGCTCGACGGTCTCCGGGTCCGTCCGCAGCCGTTCAGTGAGGGAGGATGTCATCGTATTCCTCTTTAACCGTCGTGATCAGGGCCCGCAGCGACACCCGGACGAGGTCGATCTCGGCGATCGAGATGACGACGTCACCGGCGATCACCACGCCGCCCGCGAGCAGGCGGTCCAGCAGATCGACGAGCGCGATCCGCTCGGACGGCAGCGCCCGCGGGTCCTGCCGGACCGCCACGGCGCGCTCGACGTCCTCCCCCACGCTCACGACGACGCGTCCAGTTCGGTGAAGGAGTACGCGGGCCAGGGGCCGGTGAGCTCGATGCGTACGCCGGGCATCCGGGCCGCCAGCTCGTCGGCGGCGGCGGCCAGGGTCTCGGCGCGGTCCTCATCGAGCAGGTACGCCACGTTGAGGATCATGGTCCCCTCGTGCCCGGACAGGCGCGGGTCCTGCGGCGGGTGCTGCCGGCTCGCCACCGCGTGCTCGGACAGCGTGGCGTGGATCTCCTGCGCCTGCTCGGCGAGGCGCCGGGACGCCTCCTCCCGGCTCTGCTGCTGGAGTCGCCGGCGCCGCAGGTAGGCCATGCCGGGCTTCTCGTTAGCGGCGTCGTCCCCGCCGGACGGCTCCTGCGCCGCCTCGGCGGTCCCGTACGCCTTGACGCCCCACTCGACCCGGCCGACGACCCGCCCGAGGACCTCGGTGAGCTCGTCCCTCCGCTCCCGCAGCAGCTCACGGACGCGGTCGTCGTCGCGGTAGACCGTCGCGATCCGCACCGGAGCGGTGGGGGCCGCCCGCGCCACCGTGTCGACGACGTCGTGGTGGGCCCGTGCCGTCGCCTCCAGCCACTGCAGGCTCTCCAGGTTGCGCCGCAGCGCCGTCTCCCCGAACTCCTCCAGGTCGACGGTGCTGACGAGCGCCGTGAACCCGGCGTCCGCGACGGTGCGCACCGGGGCGCCGGCCACGCCGGGGAGGTCGCGGAGGGTGTCGGGTGAGAGGTCCTGCGCCACTCCGTACAGGTAGACGCCGACGTCAGCCACGATCCGCCTCCGCCTTCTCCTCCGCCTTCTCCTCCACCGCACGGCTCTGGCCGTTCTCCTCGCCGCCCTCGAGCGCGGCGAGGCGCTCACGCAGCCGGCGGTTCTCCTCGATCACGTCGTTGTGCTTGGAGGAGAGGGTCGGGTCGTGCTCCCACCAGTCGATCCCCATCTCCTTCGCGCGGTCCACGGACGCGATCAGCAGCCGAAGCTTGATCGTCAGCAGCTCGATGTCGAGCAGGTTCACGCGGATGTCGCCGACGACCACGATCCCCTTGTCGAGGATCCGCTCGAGGATGTCGGCCAGATTGGCCGAGGACGGCCCGCTCTGCTGGGGCGCCGCGGAGCGCGAGCCGCCGGCCCACGTCACTTCTGTCATCGTTTGTCCCTATCGAACCGCCCGCGGTAGTAGCGGGCGGTCCTCCGGTATGAGAGCAGGTTGCCCTCGTCGTCGAGTTCGGCCTCGTACACGGCGAGGATGTCGTTGGTGTCCGGGATGCGGCCGGACTCCACGACCTCCACGCCGACCTTCCAGCCGTCGTCGGTCCGTTCCAGCGCGATGACGCCCTCGCTCTCGCGGCCCGTCATCTCGACGACGTGCTCGACGGCCGTGCGCGCGACCTCCTCGGGGGCCAGGCCCTTCTTGCGCCGGCCGTTCCCGCTCCGGCCGCCGCTCCGGCCGCTCTGGCTCCGGCCGTTCTGGCTCTGGCCCCCTTCACTCTGGCCGCTCTGACTCTGGGTGCTTCTGCTCTGGGGCATGGTCACCTACCTCCGGCGAGACCCCTCTGCCAGCAGGTTCACCAGCTCCTCCTCCTGGCGAGCGGCCTCCTCTTCGCTGATCTCGCCAGCGTCACGGGCCTCGGCCACCTCTTCGAGAAGGCGGACGATGCGCTGGGGGTCGTACAGCTGGCGTTCGGCCTGTTCCTGTACCTGTTCGGCGAGCCATACGACCCCCCGCACCGGGGCCAGCGGCAACAGCACCAGCCCCGAGAAGAGTCCCATGTCAGCTCTCCTGGCCGACGAAGTCGTACGGCGGCAGGGGCCCGGCGAAGCGCAGGCGGATGCGCCCGTCGATCTCCTTGCCGACCTCGTCGACGAGCTTCTCGAACTCCTCGCGCTCCTTGCGGTCGATGAGGAAGCCGGCGTCCAGGACGTCGTCCTCGCGGGACAGCTCGCGCTGCGCGACCGCCGTGGCGCGGGGCGCCAGGGCGTCGAGCAGGCCCTGCCCGTCGTTCTCGCGGCGCCGGGTGAAGGCCTGCGCGATGAGCTCGCCGAGGCGTACCCGGTCGTAGTAGGCCGCGTCCTCGGGGAGCTCGCGGACCCGCTGGTTGAGCTCGGCGATCTCCGGCTCGTCCTGCACCATCTCGCGCAGCACGGCGTCCTCGACGTACCGCGCCTTGATCCGCACCTCGACCTGGCCGCGCAGGGACCCGAGCTGTTCGACGAACGTGTCCTCGTGGGGGCTGAGGAGCTCCTCGACGACGGCGTCCCGGTCGGTCAGCGCGCCGCCGAAGCGGAAGGGCAGGACGGTCCCGCCCGCCTCGACCACCTGCTGGAGGACGGCCTGGTGGGCCATGAGGTCGTCACGCGTGCCGAGGGGCCGGTCGGCGGCCAGGTCGCTCACCAGGGCGGCGCAGCGTCCGTGGGTGACCAGGGACACCTCCTGGCCGTCGATCCCCGTCAGCGTTCCGGGGACCTCCACGTCGGCGTCGGTGACGCCGTAGACGTACTGCACGGTCACGACTCCTCCTCGTCGTCTTCGTCCTTCTTCCGGCGGGAGCCGGCCTTCTCCTTGTCCTGGCCGCGGCCGAGGCTGTCGCGGAGCGTCTCACCGGCGCCCTGCAGCGCGCCCCTGGTCTTGCGCTTGGCGCCGCTCTCCGTCATCTGGCCGATCATCTGGGGGAGACCGGCGCTGGAGCCGTCGTTGGCGATGTCGAGGCGGTTGCACGCCTCGGCGAAGCGCAGGTACGTGTCGACGCTGGCGATGACGACGCGCGCGTCGATGCGGAGGATCTCGATGCCGATGAGGGAGACCCGGACGAAGGCGTCGATGACGAGGCCCTTGTCGAGGATCAGCTCGACGACGTCGGCGAGACCGCCGCCGCCACCACCGGAGGACTGTTGTACCGGAGCGCCGCGCTGGGCTATCTGCCCGCTGCCCATGTTCATTCCCTTCTTCGTTGGTCCGGCCGGAACCGGTACCCGCGGTTCGGCCGGCTTGGTCCAGCGGCTACCCGCACAAATCACCTCCAAACAGACAGGGGGTCTACGGCGTCCGTAACCAACGTCCGAGGTCACCGGGCGTGTCGGAGTCGTGTTCGACGGAGCGGAGGCGGGCTTGCACGACGCGTAGAAATGAAGGTTCTAAACCTCCGGAAACTGTCACGCAGCGTTGACGGGCGGCCACGGTCCGGCGAATGTTCCGGGCGCCGAAATACCGGTGGGTTCCGCCGCCGTGACGGCTCGGGGGAAGATATCGGACAGTGCTCGCCTTCGCGGATGGAGTGACGGATGACCGCCCTGCTGACCCTGCACCGGGACGACGACGTGGCCCTGGCCACCGAGGATCTCGTGGCCGGCAGGCCCGTCCGCGACGGCCTGGTCGCACGGGACGACGTGCCGCGCGGTCACAAGGTCGCGCTGCGCGATCTGCCCGCCGGCACCCCGGTGCGCAAGTACGGCCAGGTCATCGGGTTCACGACGCGTCCGGTGGCCGCCGGGGAGCACGTGCACACCCACAACCTCGGCTTCCAGATCTTCGACCGGGAGTACGAGTACGGCGTCGCCGCCCGGCCCGAGGAGAGGGTGCCCGCCGGGGAACGGGCGACCTTCGACGGGATCGTCCGGTCCGACGGCCGCGTGGCCACCCGCAACCACATCGGCGTCCTCACCGCGGGGGGCCACTCGGTGACGGTCGCCCGGCGGATCGCCGAGCGGTTCCGCAGGCAGGAGGGCCTGCCCGGCCTCCTCGACGCCTACCCCGCCGTGGACGGGGTCGTGGCGCTGCCCCACGCCCTCGGCGACGGAACGGCCGGCGAGCACGGCGAGGAGGCCGCCGTGCTGCGGCGCACCCTCACCGGCTACGCGCGCCATCCGAACTTCGCCGGCTTCCTCGTCCTCGGCCGTGAGGCCGGCCGGGTACGGTCCCTCGCCGAAGAGTGGGGAGTCGGTGCGGACACGCCCGTGGTGGCGATGGCGCTCCAGGAGTCCGGCGGCACCCGGGCGGCGGTCGCCGAGGGGGTCGCCCGGATCACGGACCTGCTGCCGGCGGCGAACACCGTGAGCCGGCGGCCCGTACCGGCCTCCGAACTCGTCCTGGCGATGGAGTGCGGCGGCTCGGACGGCTACTCCGGCATCACCGCGAACCCCGCCCTCGGCGCCGCCGCGGACCTGCTGATCCGGCACGGCGGCACCGCGGTGTTCGGGGAGACGCCGGAGATCTACGGCGCCGAGCACCTGCTCGTACGGCGCGCGGTCAGCCGTGCGGTCGGGGAAAAGCTCGTCCGAAGGGTCCGTTGGTGGGAGGAGTACACCGCCCGCCACGGAGGCTCGATGGACAACAACCCGTCCCCCGGCAACAAGGCCGGCGGTCTGACCACCATCCTGGAGAAGTCGCTCGGCGCGGCCGCCAAGGGCGGTCAGTCCAACCTGGCCGACGTCGTGGAGTACGCCGAACCCGTCACCGCCAAGGGCCTGGTGTTCATGGACACGCCCGGCTACGACCCGGTCAACGCGACCGGGATGGTGGCCGGGGGCGCGCACGTGCTGTGCTTCACGACGGGCCGCGGGTCGGTGTTCGGGTGCAAGCCGGCGCCCAGTCTCAAGCTCGCCACCAACACGCCGCTGTACGAGCGGATGACCGACGACATGGACCTCAACTGCGGCCTGATCGCCGACGGGGAGTGCGACGTCGCCGAGATGGGCCGGCGGATCTTCGATCTCGTCCTGGCGACCGCGTCCGGCCGCCGCACGCGCAGCGAGGAGCTCGGCTTCGGCGACGAGGAGTTCGTGCCCTGGCGGCTCGGCACGGTGAGGTGAGGCGGCCGAGCTCAGATCTCGGTTTCGACACCGATCACAACAGCGCCTTGGTGCGTCCTTTACCTGTTCTGTACCTTTGCTGCTCCAATGGACCGTGTACGGAGACGGGGATAGATGGACTTCCAGACGTTCCAGGGGCAGCGACGGCTGCTGATCCGCCAGCGCGTGCGGCTGATGGTGAACCAGTACGAGGTGCACGCCGAGAACCCGGACGGGTCCGAGGGCGAGCTCATCGCCTTCGCCCAGCAGAAGCGCCTGGCGTTCAAGGAGCAGGTCACCTTCTACAGCGACGACGCCAAGCAGCACCCGCTCTTCGGCTTCAAGGCCCGGCAGCGCCTCGACCTCGGCGCGACGTACGACGTCACCGACCCGGGCGGGCAGGCGATCGGCAACTTCCGCAAGGACTTCAAGGCCTCGCTGCTGGCCTCCACCTGGCACCTGGAGCAGCCGGGCCTCGGCGTGACGACCGGCTCGGAGCGCAGCAAGTTCGTCGCGATCCTGCGCCGTGTCTGGGACTTCATCCCCTACGTGGACAGCCTCCCGTTCGCCTGGCCGTACCACTTCGACTTCGCCGCGAACGGGCAGGAGACGTTCTCGGTGGACAAGAAGTTCGCGCTGCGCGACAAGTACGTCGTCGACATCAAGGACCCGCGCCTGGACCGTCGCCTGGTCATCGCCCAGGCGGTCGCCCTGGACGCCCTTCAGCACCGCTGATCCCGCCGTCGGGCGGCCCGGCGGTGGACAGGCCGCCGGGCCGCTCGGCGCGTGGGAGGTCCGGCCGGTGACGCGCCGGCCGGACCCCTGCTCAGCGGACGAGGACCGGCGCCGACAGCGGCAGGTTCCGCGAGGAGTCGCCGACCGAGACCAGGTGGCGGCCGCCGACGGTGGTCCACCGCTGCGACGCGGCGTCCCAGACGGAGAACGCCCGCGCGTCCAGCGGCACCGTCACACGTGTGGTCCGGCCCGGGCGCAGCGTCACCTTCACGAAGCCCTTGAGCTGCCTCGGCGGCTCACCGGCGGACGGCGGCGCCGAGACGTAGACCTGGGCGACCTCGGCACCCGTACGGGATCCGGTGTTGCGGACGTCCACGCTCACCGTCACCCGGCCGTGCCCGTCCGGGTGCGGCGACACCTTCAGGTGACGGAACGCGAAGCTCGTGTACGACAGGCCGTACCCGAAGGGGAACAGCGGCTGCTCGCCCTGCGCGTCGTACCAGCGGTAGCCGACCTCCAGCCTCTCGGAGTAGTTCACGTCGCCGTTCACGCCCGGGTACCGGTCCGGCGTGCTCGTGGGCGTCTGGCTCTCGCTGCGCGGAAAGGTGACGGGCAGCTTGCCGGAGGGGTTCACGTCGCCGAACAGCAGCGCCGCGAGCGCGTTGCCGTCCTCCTCGCCCGGGTACCAGGCCTCGAGGACGGCGGGGACGCCGTCGAGCCACGGCATCAGCACGGGCGCGCCGCTGTCGAGGACGACGATCGTGTGCGGGTTCGCCGCGACGACGGAGCGGACGAGCAGGTCCTGGCCGGCGGGCAGGGACAGGCTCGTACGGTCCGTCCCCTCCTTCTCCGCGTCGCCCACGATCACGACGGCGACGTCCGAGGAGCCGGCCAGCTTCACCGCCTCGGCCGGGTCGGAGCCGTCCGAGCTCCGGACGGTGACGCCCGCGCCGGCCCTCTTCGCGATGCCCTCGACCGGGCTGACGGTGTACAGCGGATCGACGTGCGAGCTTCCGCCGCCGCCCGGGTGCGCCACCTGGGCGTACGGCCCGACCACCGCGATCGAGTGCAGAGCGCTCGCCTTGAGAGGCAGGGTCGCGCCGGTGTTCTTCAGCAGCACGGCGGTCTGCTCGGCCACCGACCGCGCCACCACTCCCCCGGCCGCCGCGTCGATGGGCGTGACCGTCCGCGGGTGGTCGAACAGCCCGGCGCGGATCTCGACGGCGAGCCTGCGCTCGATCATCGTGTCGAGCTGCCGCATGCTCACCTCGCCGTCGAGGACGGCCTGCTTGAGCTCCTCGTCGTACGGGCCGTTGTCCCGCAGTTCGAGGTCCTGCCCGGCGTCCGCGGAGCCGACCGCGGTGTGCGTGGCGCTGGCGTCGGACTGGACGAAACCCCGGAAGCCCCACTGGCCGCGCAGCACGTCCGTCAGCAGGTGCTTGTTCTCGCACATGAACGAGCCGTCGACCGAGGGATAGGCGCACATCACCGAGGCGACGTGCCCCTCCTTCACCGCCGCCTCGAACGCGGGCAGGTGGATCTCGTGGAGGGTGCGGTCGTCGATGTTCTCGTTGATGGTCTTGCGGCCGGTCTCCTGGTCGTTGGCCGCGTAGTGCTTCACCTCGGCCAGCACGCCCTGGCTCTGGATGCCCTGGATGTTCGCCACGGCGAGCCGGCCGGCGAGGTAGGGGTCCTCGCCGTAGTTCTCGAACGCCCGGCCGTTCCGGTAGACGCGGACCATGTTGACGTCGGGCGCCTCCAGGAGGCTGTGACCGACGTTCGCGGTCTCCCTGCCCTCGACGACGCCGTACCGGCGGGCCAGCTCCGGATCGAAGCCGGCGGCGAGGGCGACGGGGGCGGGCAGCGCCGTGGCGTCGGGCTGGGTCCCCACCGCGCCGGTGCCGACGCCCGCCGGGCCGTTGCTGATGAGGAAGTCGGGGATGCCGAGCCGGGGGATGCCGGGCACCAGCCGGGAGATCCCGCCGGCGCCCTTGCCGGTGGTGTGCGTCTGCGTGATCTTCTCGTCCAGCGTCATCTGCGCGACGAGTGCCGCGGCACGCTGCTCCGGCGTGGGCGCGGGGAACCGCCCGGCCAGGGCGGCCGGCGCGGCGGCGAGCGGCCCGATCAGTGCGGCCACCGCCGCGATCGCGACGGGCAGGCGTCTCAATGGTCCTCCTCGAAGGTCAGGAGCTGGGGACCACCAAAACACCAAGACATCCGATGAGTCAATGAATCTGACATTCGAGTCAGAAAGGGGCGCAACCGTACCTGGCGATCACTCGTCCGGATCGACCGGAGGTCTCTCCTACCGCCCCGTGCTGTCCAGGTACTGCAGGACGGCGGCGACGCGGCGGTCGGTGTGCTCGGTCGGCCGCAGGTCCAGCTTGGCGAAGATGTTGCGGATGTGCTTGTGCACCGCGCCCTCGGTCACGACCAGGCGCTTGGCGATGGCGATGTTGCCGAGCCCCTCGGCCATGAGCGCCAGCACGTCGCGTTCGCGCGGCGTCAGCCGGTCCAGGGGATCGTCGGCGCGCCGGTGCGCGAACAGCTGGGCCACGAGCTCCGGGTCGATGGCCGTGCCGCCCTCGGCGACCCGGTGCAGGGCCTCGAGGAACCGCTCGACCCGTCCGACCCGCTCCTTCAGCAGGTAGCCGATGCCGTTCGTGCCCTCGGCGAGCAGGTCGGTCGCGAAGCTCTCCTCGACGTACGCCGACAGCACGAGGACGGCGAGCTTCGGGTGGCGGCGCCGGGCCGCCACGGCCGCCTTGATGCCCTCGTCGGTGTGGGTGGGCGGCATGCGCACGTCGACGATGGCGATGTCGGGCGGGGCCTCGTCGACGGCGGCGAGGAAGGCGTCCGGCGTGTCGACGGCGGCGAGGACCTCGAACCCCTCCCCGCGCAGCAGCAGTTGGAGCCCGGCGCGGAGCAGGGCGTCGTCCTCGGCGATCACAACACGCACGGCAACTCCACCTCGAGAACGGTCGGCCCGCCCGGCGGGCTGGTCAGGGTCATGTGGCCGTCGTGCGCCTCGACGCGGCGGCGGATGCCGACGACGCCGCTCCCGGCGTTCTCGTCGGCGCCACCGCGCCCGTCGTCCTCGACGCGCAGGAACAGCCGGTCCCGGGTCTGGCGCACCTCGACGGTCGCGTGCCGGGCGTGACTGTGCTTGGAGATGTTGGTGAGGGCCTCGGCGACGACGAAGTACGCGGTCGCGTCGACGGAGGCGGGCCGGGAGCCGTGCACGTCGGCCGACACGCGGCAGGGCACGGCGCACCCGGCCGCCAGCGCGGCCAGCGCGCCGCCGAGCCCCCGCTGTTCGAGCACGGGCGGGAGGATGCCGCGGACGACCGCGCGCAGCTCCGCGAGCGCCTGCTCGGCCGCCGACTGCGCCTGCTCCAGGGCGCCGTCCGCGAGGGCGGGGTCGTTCTTCAGCGCCCGCCGCGCGGCGCCCAGCAGGACGACCACGCCGACGAGCCGGTTCTGCGTGCCGTCGTGCAGGGAGCGCTCGATCCGGCGCAGTTCGGCGGTGTGGGCGTCGAGGGCGGCGGCACGCGTCGCCGTCAGTTCCGCGACCCGCGCGGACAGGTCGATGCTCGGATGGGGCGCGAGCAGGCGCCTCCCGGGCCGCGCCTGCAGGCGGGCCATCGCCGGGCCCAGGCCGACCAGGATCGCCACCCACCCGGCGCCCAGGGAGACGCTGGACACCATCCCGGTCCATCCGCCGGCGGAGATGCCCACCGAGGTGGTGACCTCGCCGGGCGGCAGCGCCCACGAGTAGAGCGGGCGGGTGAGGTCCTCGATCGCGAGCAGCGGCAGGAGCGCACCGAACAGGCCGAGGACGAGCCCGAACACCGCGTGGGTGAACAGCCAGCGCAGGTCGCGCGTGGTCGCCGGGTCCCTGGCGGCGGCGCGGAGGCGGGCGGACCAGCCGCTCGGCCACGCGTCGTACGGGCTGATGATCTCCTCGCCCCACCGGCTCAGCCGCTCGCGCTCCCGGTCGGCGACCGCGCGCACGGCGGCGAGCGCCCACGGCAGCAGCGGCAGCCCGACGCCGACGAGGCAGAGGACGCCGACGACGATCAGCACGAGGGCGGTGAGCAGGGCGAGGGTCGCGGTGCCGAGGCCGCCGACCAGCCGCGCGAGCGCCTCGATCGGGTCGCGCAGCGCGCGTCTGAGCGCGCCGTCGTTCCCGTCCGCCATCCGTTCCTCCCCGAAGATCGGTAGCCACTTTATGACGGATAGCGACCGTTGGTGACGTAACGCCCGAAGAGTGGTGCCTGCTGTACCACGACCGGGTAGCACGTGGGATCGCCGCAGGTCACAGCCGTCCGTAGCGTCGGGGTCAGACCTAAGGGAGGATTCACGATGAACGACCCATACCGGCTCAGCGGCCCCCGGACGGACCCCGGCACTCCGGACCGGAACGGCATCGGCGCGCGACGCGCGCTCCTCTGGACGGTCCTGGTGGTCAGCGCCGCCGGGAACGCCGTGACCTCGATGAGCGGGCTGCCCGTCGCGGTGAGCGTGTCATGCGGCGTCGTGACCATTCTGTGCATCGCCGGCCTGCTCGCGGACCGGTCCCGGCGGAGGCGGGCGTGAGACGGCGCGAGGCGGCCGGCGTCCGGACGGCGGAGGCGGGCGTGAGACGGCGGGAGGCGGCCGGCGTCCGGCAGGCGCCCACGGGCGAGGTGATCGGCCTGGACCGGGTCACGAAGGTGTACCGCACGGGCACGGTCGCGGTCACCGCGCTCGACGACGTGTCGCTGACCGTGCCCCGCGGAACGTTCCTCGCCGTGATGGGGCCGTCCGGGTCCGGCAAGAGCACGCTGCTGCAGGTCGCGGCCGGGCTGGACACCCCGACATCGGGCACGGTCACGGTCGGCGGCACGGACGTCTCCGGCCTGAACGAGGCCCGGCGCACCGTGCTCCGCCGCGACCGGATCGGCTTCGTGTTCCAGGGGTACAACCTGCTCCCGGCGTTCACCGTCGAGCAGAACGTCACCCTCCCGCTGCGCCTGGCCGGCCGTGCCCCCGACCGGGACTGGATCCGCGCGCTGGTCGGCCGCACCGGCCTGGCAGAGGTCCTGCACCGGCGCCCCGCGGAGCTGTCCGGCGGCCAGCAGCAGCGCGTGGCGATCGTCCGCGCGCTGGCCGCGCGGCCCGACATCGTGTTCGCCGACGAGCCGACCGGCGCGCTGGACGTCCGCAGCTCCGGCGGCGTCCTCACGCTCCTCCGCGAGATCGTCGACGAACTCGGCCAGACCATCGTGATGGTCACCCACGACCCGGCCGCGGCGGCCCGCGCCCACGAGGTCCTGATCATGGCCGACGGCCGCATCGTGGACGTGATGCGCGAGCCCGGCGCGCCGGCGCTCGCCGCCCGGCTCACCTCGCTGGGAGCCCGATGATGCTGCGGATCTCGCTTCTCCTGACCCGCGGCCGGACCGGCGCGCTGGTCGCGATCGTCGGCGCGGTGCTGGGCGGGGCCGCGTTCCTGACGGCCACGGGCGTGCTGGCGGAGTCCGGCCTGCGCTCGCACCTGCCCGTCGAACGTCTCGCCGGGGCGGACGTCGTCGTCGCCGCCCGGCAGTCGGTCGCCCAGGACGGGGACCTGGACGAACCGCTGCCCGAACGCGCGCCGGTCCCGGCGCGGCCGGCCGGCCTGCTGGCCGCGCTGCCCGGCGTCGCCTCCGCCGTCGGCGACCTGAGCCTGCCCGCCGCCGTCATCGGGCGGAACGGCGCCGTCGTCGACGCCGGAGATCCGCGTACCGCCGGGCACGGCTGGTCGTCCCGGACGCTACCGGGGCCCGGTTCCTTCCAGGGCACTCCCCCGGCCGGCTCCGGAGACGTGGCGCTCGACGCCGCCACCGCGGCGCGCGCCGGCGTCCACCCCGGCGACCGGGTGACGGTCGTGGCCGCCGGCCGGCGGGGCGGCTACCGGGTGTCCGCCGTCGTCGACGGCCCGCCCGCCGTCTACTTCGGCGACGCCGTCGCGGCCCACCTGGCGGGCCGGGACGCGGGCCCGAGGCGCGGAACGGTCGACCTGGTGGCGCTGCGCGCCGCGAAGGGCACCGATCCGGGTGCCCTGGCCGCCCGCGTCCGCGGCGCCCTGCGGGCGGACGGCCACGGCGACCTCACGGTGGCGTCGGGCAGGGCGCGCGGCGACGTGGAGGAGCCGGAGGCGGCGACGGGCCGTACGGTGCTGTTCCTGCTCGCCGGCTCGATCGGCGGGGTCGTGCTGATGATCGTCGGTTTCGTCGTCGCGGGCGCGCTCTCGGTGTCGATCGCCGGGCAGCGCCGCGACCTGGCCCTCCTGCGGGCCGTCGGCGCCACGCCGCGGCAGGTCCGCCGCCTCATCGCCGCCCAGACCGGGGTGGTGGCGCTGCTTCCGCTGCCCTTCGGCGTGGCGCTCGGATACGTCCTCGCCGGCCGGTTCGGCGGCCTGCTGGCCGACCACGGCGTGTTGCCGAGACGCCTGCCCCTCGCCTGGAGCCCGCTCCCGGCCGTCGCGGCGGTCCTGCTGCTGTCCGTCGCGGTGCGGGTGTCGGCGCTGGGCGCCGCGTTCCGCACGTCGCGGATGGCGGCGACCGAGGCCGTCGCCGAGTCGCGCGCCGAGCCCCGTACGCCGTCGGCCGTGCGCACCCGGATCGGGCTGCTGATCATCCTGGCCGGGATGACGCTGAGCGTGGTGCCGCTGTTCCTGCGCACCGCCGAGGCGACGGCCGCGACCGGCTCGGCCGGTCTCCTGGCGGTCATCGGACTCGGCCTCGCGGGCCCGGCCCTCGTCCAGCGCGGCAGCGGCGCGCTGCTGCGGCGGCTGCCGCCCCGCACGTCTCCGGCCACCTGGCTGGCCGTCGGCAACGGCCACGGTTACGCGCTGCGGGTCGGCGGCGCGGTGACGGCGCTCGGCATGGCGGTGACGTTCACGCTGAGCTACGCGCTCACGCAGACCACGCTGCTGGCCGCGACCACCCACCAGGCGAGGGCGGCGACGCACGCCGACGTCACGGTCACCGCGCCCGCGCTCGGCGGGGTCCCCGCGGGCCTGGCCGACGAGATCCGCGCGACGCCCGGCGTCGCGGCCGCCGTGCCGGTGGCCACGACGACCGTCCTGTGGCCGTACCGCGAGGACGGCGACCGGACCGTCGCGTCGTACCAGGCGCTCGTCGCCGGACCGGACCTCCCGGCCGTCCTCGACCTGAAGCGGCGCGCCGGCGACCTGGGCCGGCTGACCGGCGCCACCATCGCGGTGAGCAGGACCACCGCGATGGCCCGGGGCGCCGGGGTCGGCGATCGCGTCACCGTGATCCTCGGCGACGGAACGCGGGCCGCCGCCCAGGTGGTCGCGTCGTACGACCGCAGCCTCGGCTTCGGGGACGTCGTCGTCTCCCGCGACCTGGCCGCCGGTCACACGACGGCCGACCTGGTGGACCGGATCCTGGTCCGCGCCGTGCCCGGGCGGGCCGAGGCGGTACGCCACTCGCTCACCGCGCTCGCCGCGCGGGAGCCGGGCGTACGGGCCGACGACGCGCGCGGCGCGATCAGGAACGCGCCGACGCCCCCGGAGGTCTGGGTGAACGTCGTCGTGCTCGCCGTGCTCTTGGGCTACGTCCTGCTCGCGGTGGCGAACCGGCTGGCGGCCGCCGCGGCGCAGCGCCGCGACGAGTTCACGGCGCTCCGGCTGATCGGGGCCACTCCCCGGCAGATCGTCGCGATGGTACGGCGCGAGGCGGCGCTGGTCGCGGTCGCGGCCGTCGGCGCGGGGGCGGCGTTGTCCGTGGTGCCGCTGGCCCTGCTGGGCGCGGGGTTCCTCGGCCGGCCCTGGGCCGCCGGGCCGGTCTGGCTCCTGCCGGCCTGCGCCGCCACGGTCGCGGGCATCGCCTGGCTCGCCACGGAGATCCCGGTACGCGGCGCGCTCCGGGCCGCCCCCGCGGACGTCCTCGCCCAACGCTCCTGACCCGCCACCCGCGAGCCGGCGGGCAGGCCCATGAGCCGGATGGGCGGCCGCCCTCGGTCTGTGCGCCGAGGATTCTGGTGGTGGGGGCGACCAGAATCCTCGGCGGTGACCGGAGCGGCAGTCGGCTGATCGGGGTGAACCTCATGTAACGGGACATCGTTGACGGGGTGACGGTGCCGCTCCTAACCTGCTACCGACCGGTCGGTATGTCCGTCGGAAGGGCCGTGATGTTCGCCAGCACGATGCAGGAGTTCCCCCTCACCGTTTCCGCGATTCTGCGGCACGGCGCCCGCGTGTACGGCGGGAGCGAATGCGTGACCTGGAAGGGCGGCGGGGAGCCGCGCCGGGCGTCGTACCGGCAGGTGGCGGAGAACGCCGAACGGCTCGCCGCGGCCCTGACCCGGCTCGGCGTGGGCGCGGGCGACCGGGTGGCGACCTTCTGCTGGAACAACCAGGAGCACCTGGAGGCGTACTTCGCCGTCCCGGGGATGGGCGCGGTGCTGCACACGCTGAACATCCGGCTGTTCCCCGACCAGCTCGCGCACATCATCGGGCACGCCGAGGACCGGTTCATCCTCGTCGACGACACCCTCGTCCCCCTGCTCGCCCGGGTCGCCGACCGGCTGCCGACCGTCGAGGCGTTCATCGTCGTGGGCGACGGCGACGCGTCCGCGCTGGGCGACGCGCGCGTGCTGCGCTACCACGAGCTGCTGGCGGCCGAGGAGCCCGGGTTCGACTGGCCGGAGCTGGACGAGCGGTCGGCCGCGTCGATGTGCTACACCAGCGGCACGACGGGCGACCCGAAGGGCGTGGTCTACTCACACCGTTCGACGTTCCTGCACGCCATGGTGGCCATGTCGGCGTCGCTGATGGGCATCACCGATGCGGACCGCGTGCTGGCGATCGTGCCGATGTTCCACGTCAACGCCTGGGGCCTGCCGTACGCCGCGTTCCTGTCCGGCGCCACGCTGCACATGCCCGGCCCGTTCCTCCAACCGGAGCACCTCACCGCGTTCATCGCCGCCGAGCGGAGCACCGTCTCCTCGGCCGTGCCGACCATCTGGAGCGCGATCCTCAACTACGGCGCCGACCACGAGCTCGACCTGTCCTCGCTGCGGGCCGGCACCTCCGGCGGCGCCGCCGCGCCCCGCGCGCTCCTGGAGGGCTTCGAGCAGAAGTACGGCCTCCGGATCATCCAGGGCTGGGGCATGACCGAGACGAGCCCGCTCGGCGGCATGGCCTTCCCTCCGCCCGGCGTCGAGCCGGGCACCACGGAGGACGTCGACTGGCGCCTCAAGTCGGGCCGCGTGGCGGCGGGCGTGGAGATGCGGATCGTCGACGCGGCGGGCGAGGAGCTCCCCTGGGACGGCGAGTCCGTCGGCGAGATCGAGGTGCGCGGGCCGTGGATCACCGGCTCGTACCACCGCGACCCGGCGCCGGAGAAGTTCCACGACGGGTGGCTGCGCACCGGTGACATCGGCACCATCGACGACCGCGGCTTCTTCCAGATCACGGACCGCGCGAAGGACGTCATCAAATCCGGCGGCGAGTGGATCTCCTCGGTCGAGCTGGAGAACCACCTGGTCTCCCACCCGGCGGTGCTCGAAGCCGCGGTGATCGGCATCCCGGACCCGCGCTGGGACGAGCGCCCGCTGGCCTTCGTCGTCCTGCGCGACGGCGCCTCGGCGACCGCGGCCGAGCTGGCCGACTTCCTGTCCGGCAAGGTGGCGCGCTGGCAGGTCCCGGAGAACTGGGCGTTCGTCGGGGAGATCCCCAAGACGACGGTCGGCAAGTTCGACAAGAAGCCGCTGCGCGCCCGCTACCGCGCCGACGAGGTCAAGGTCGAACGCCTCTGACGGCCGCACCCCAACGGAACGATCACCCCATGTGACCGATCAGCTCGTCCAGGGCAGGCTTGCTCACCGGTCGTTCAGGGCAGGCCCGCTCACCGGCGTGGGGGCGGGCCCGGTCAGCCGCCTTGCAGGCGCTTGCTGCGGCCCTGCAGCTCGTCGATCAGCTCGGACGCCTGCGCCTTGGACAGGTTCTCCGGCACGTCCTCGCCCGCCTCGCGGGCGAGAGTGCGCAGGTAGGACTCCTGCGGTCCGGTCATCGGCTCGTCCCCCGTCGCCCAGTCCTCCGGGTCCTTCTCCACCGGCCGTTCACTCATGCCCCCTCCTCAATCCTCGAACTCAGGTTCGATGCACTACCCGGTCCGATGCCTGCCAACCCCGTCCCACCGGGCGGCAAGATATCGAGTATTCCGGTTGACTAGGTAGGCAATTCCGGCCATGCTCGAACCATGCACTCCGAGGTTCCCCGTTGGCTGAACCTGCACGTCGACCTGCGACGGCAGGCGAGCGCGCTGTGTACCACGCCCGTACCCGCGTGAACCGAACGGCCCTCAGAGTCAACAGGAGCACCACATGCCCGCGAGCACATCCGCGCCCGCCCGGACCCGCCTGGCCGACGTCGCCCGGCGGTTGGCGGCCGCCCCCGACGAGTGGATCCACCGCGTACGCCTGAGTACCGAAGAGCGCTGGTACGAGCGCCTCCACCAAGACGACGATCACGAGATCTGGCTGCTCAGCTGGCTCCCGGGCCAGTCGACCGGCTTCCACGACCACGGGGGTTCCCGAGGGGCCTTCGCCGTCGCCCTCGGAAGCCTGCGCGAACACGACCTGACCGTCGAACGCGACCTGGGGCCCGGCGACGTCCGGGAGTTCGGCCGGGACTACATCCATTCGGTGACCAACGCCTCGGCCGCCCCGGCGGTCAGCGTTCACGTGTACTCGCCCCGGCTCACCGTGATGAACCGCTACGACCTCGTCGACGGCACCCTGATCAAGCTGGTGGAGGAGAGCGCGGACGACTGGTGATCCGCGGGCTTCCGGGCCGGCCGTCCATGGGGATCCTCCTCCCGTGGGCGGTCAGCCGCCTTCCAGGGGCGGCGACGGCGCCGACCACTCGGCGAGCGACCGTCATGCAGACGGACGTCGTCGTGACGGACGTCAGGAGCGGGCGGGCGCGAGCGGCCGCCAGGCGATCGGCGTGGACAGGACCATCGCCGAGCTCGTCTCGCCGTGCGAGGCGAGGCGCACCAGGATGCGCTCGAGCTCGGCGACCGACGTGGTGGCGATCAGGACCATGGAGCACACGTCCCCGGTGAGCCGCGACACCTGGAGCACCTCGGGGATGTCGTCGAGCAGCTCGGGGTGCACGGTGATGCAGCGAGCGCCGTAGCACTTCATCCGGACCTGGGCGACGACGGGGAAACCGGCCGCCGCCGGGTCGACGCGGGCGTGATAGCCGGTGATCACCCCGGCCTCCTCCAGCCGGCGGACCCGCTGGGCGACCGTCGGCGGGGACAGGTGCACCCTGCGGGCGAGCTCGTTGTACGACAGCCGGGCGTCCTCCTGGAGCGCCCCGAGGAGAGCCCAGTCCACCGCGTCGAGGTCCGGTTTCATGCACGTAAGCCTAACCGCCGGATCTGCTCGCATTCGTAAGAAAACAGGGACTTTGTGCCTCCCATCGCCCCTTTGATGTCTGAATCGTCCCGCACACAATGGTCAGTGCCCCGAGTGACGAAGGAGGTCCGAGGTGACGGCCGATGCACTGTCCGGCTGCCCTGTCCTGCACTCCGCCGACGAGCCCAGGCTCGACTTCGGCGGCACCACGCCGTACGAGGACTACGTCCACGCCGCCACGCTGCACGACCTCCAGCGGCCGGTCACCGACGAGCCGCTGGAGCGGTCGTTCCTCGTGGTCACGCAGGTCATGGAGCTGTACTTCGGCCTGCTGGCCTTCG
The DNA here is from genome assembly GCF_024055675.1 of Actinoallomurus rhizosphaericola. Classification (NCBI taxonomy): domain Bacteria; kingdom Bacillati; phylum Actinomycetota; class Actinomycetes; order Streptosporangiales; family Thermomonosporaceae; genus Actinoallomurus; species Actinoallomurus rhizosphaericola. Next base: position 17,887 of record NZ_JAMXMW010000014.1, read on the forward strand.
ACCTGAAGTACGCACGGGACCGGCTGGCCGGCGACGACGTCCGCGCGGCCACCACCGCGCTGCACCGCTGCGTTCTCCACGTCAAGGCGCTGCGGGCCGCCTGGCTGCCGATCGCGCGGATGACACCACGGGAGTTCAACGCCTTCCGCGACGCGCTCGGCGAGGGCTCCGGCTTCCAGTCGGCGGCGTACCGGCAGGTGGAGTTCCTGCTCGGCGAGAAGTCCGCGTCGATGCTCGTCCCCCACCGGTCGGTGCCCGCCCAGCACGCCGAGCTGTCACGGGCGCTGACCGAGCCCGGCGTGTACGACGCGGCGCTCGCGCTGCTGGCGCGACGGGGACACGCCGTACCGGACGACGTGCTGAACCGCGACCTCACCCGCCCGTACGCCCCGTCCCCCGCCGTCGAGGACGTCTGGGCGAAGATCTACGCGACCGACGAGGGCGAGCTGCTGCGGCTCGGCGAGGCGCTGACCGACGTCGCCGAGGAGTTCACCGGCTGGCGGCACGACCACCTGATGGCCACGCGGCGCGCGATGGGCGCCAAGACCGGGACCGGAGGCTCGGCGGGGGTGTCCTGGCTGGAGAAGCGCGCCCGCCGGGACCTGTTCCCGGAGCTGTGGACCGCCCGCTCCCACGTCTGAAGGATCACGTTGATGGACCTGACCGCACGCGCCGCCAAGCTCGACGCCGAGGATCCCCTCGCGCGCCTGCGCGCGGAGTTCGACCTTCCGCCCGGCACCGTCTACCTCGACGGCAACTCCCTCGGCGCCCCGCCCCGGCGCGTCGCCGACCGGATGCAGCGGGTGGTCCGCGAGCAGTGGGGCGGCCGGCTCATCCGGTCCTGGTCGGAGGGCTGGTGGGAGGCGCCCCGGCGGGTGGGCGAGCGGATCGCGCCGCTGCTCGGCGCCGCGCCCGGCCAGGTCGTGGTCGCCGACTCGACCAGCGTCGACGTCTTCAAGGCGCTGGTCGGCGCCGTCCGGCTCGCGCCGGGCCGGCGCGAGATCGTCGTCGACGCCGCCACCTTCCCCACGGACGGCTACATCGCGACGTCGGTCGCCGAACTGACCGGCCGGGTGCTGCGGACCGCGGACCTCGACGACCTCCCGGCGGTGCTCGGCGAGCGGACCGCCGTGGTGCTGGCCAACCACGTGGACTACCGCACGGGCCGGCTGCACGACATGGCCGCCGTGACCGCGCGCGTGCACGCGGCCGGCGCGCGCGTCGTGTGGGACCTGTGCCACAGCGTCGGCGTGCTCCCGCTGGCCCTGGACGCCCTCGAGGTCGACCTCGCGGTCGGCTGCACTTACAAGTTCCTCAACGGCGGACCGGGCGCGCCCGCCTTCCTGTACGTGCGGCGTGACCTGCAGGAGGCATTCGACCAGCCGCTGTCGGGCTGGAGCGGCCACCGGGAGCCGTTCGCCATGGCCCCGGACTACGTTCCCGCCGACGGGATCGAGCGGGGCCGCTGCGGCACTCCGGACATCCTGTCCCTGCTCGCCCTGGAGGCCGCCCTGGAGGTGTGGGACGGCGTCGACCTGGCCGACGTGCGCGCCAAGGGCCTGTCGCTGACCGACTTCTTCGTCGCGTGCGTGACCGAGCTCCTGCCGCCGGGCACGGTCGAGGTGCTGACCCCACGGGACGAGCGGCGCGGCCACCAGGTGTCCCTCCGCCACCCCGGCGCCGAGGCGGTCATGGCGGAGCTGATCGCCCGTGAGGTCATCGGCGACTTCCGCGCCCCCGACGTCCTGCGCTTCGGCTTCGCCCCGCTGTACGTCAGCCACGCCGACGCCCTCCACGCCGCCCGTACCCTGGCGGACGTCCTCGGCTGAGGGCCTCAGATGATGGCGGTGGTCACCTCGTCGTCGATGAGGCGGAGCCAGCGGTAGCCGTAGCCGGCCAGCTCGATCTCCCGGCCGAGTTCGATCGCCGGCGCGTCGCCGAAGATCTGGCGGATCTGCTCCACGCCGCTCAGGTCCAGGTCGTCGGGCAGCTTGACGCGCACCGGGTCGGCGGAGACGTTGTGCAGGGTGACGACGCGGCCGTCCCGCCACCGGTACGCGAGGCCGAGCACGCGCGTGTCGCCGACGTCCAGGATCTCCCACTCGCCCCAGCCGAACTCGGGGCACTCGCGGCGGACGCGGATCGCGCGGCTGGTCCACGAGTAGAGGGAGTCGGGGTCCTGGCGCTGGCCGATGACGTTCACCTCGCGGAAGCCGTACTCCCCGTCGGCGAGCACCGGGCGGTAGACCTCCTTCGCCCGCGAGAAGCCGCCGTTCGGGCGGGCGGACCACTGCATGGGGGTACGGACGGCGAGCCGGCCGCGCAGGGACAGGTCCTCCCCCATGCCGATCTCGTCGCCGTACAGGATGACCGGCGTGCCCGGCAGGGCGAGGGTGAGCGCGAGGACGAGCCGGATCCGGCGCGGGTCGTTGCCGAGCATGGGCGCCAGGCGCCGCCGGATGCCGCGCCCGTACACGCGGTGGGTCTCCTCGGGGGCGAAGGCGGCGAAGACCTCGTCGCGTTCGGACTCGCTGAGCAGGCCGAGGTTCAGCTCGTCGTGGTGGCGGCAGAAGTTGGCGAACTGGCCGCCGACCGGGTGCGCCGGCCGGTTCCGCAGCGCCTCGGCGAGCGGGGTGACGTCGCCGCGGGCGTGCGACAGCCACTGGGCCGCGCAGCCGCGGAAGTCGAACAGCATCTGCACGCCCTCGCCGCCGTCGAGGCCGAAGTACCGCTGCTGCTCCTCCGGGGAGACGTTCGCCTCGCCGAGGAAGATGGCGTCACCGCGCCGCCGTTCGAGGAACTCGACCATCGACCGCAGAAAGCTGACCGGGTTGTCCCGGCAGTCGGTGCCGACCGTCTCGATCATGAACGGCAGCGAGTCGACCCGGAAGCCTGAGATGCCCAGCTCCAGCCAGAAGCCGAGGATCTTGTTCATCTCGTCGCGGACCTCGGGCTTGGTGATGTCCAGGTCCGGCATGAAGTCGTAGTACCGGTGCATGTACCACTGGCCTCTGGCCTCGTCGTAGGACCAGGTGCCGTCCTGCTCGCCGGGGAAGGCGACCTCGCTGGGCTCCTTGCGGGGGTGGTCGCTCCAGACGTAGTAGTCGGGCCGGTCCCGGAACCAGCGGTGCTCGTTGCTCGTGTGATTCAGCACGAGGTCGACCAGCACCCGGATGCCGAGGTCGTCGGCGGTGCGGAGCATCTCGACGAAGTCGCCGAGACTGCCGAACCGCTGGTCGACCGCGTAGTAGTCGGTGATGTCGTACCCGTCGTCGCGCAGCGGCGAGGGATAGAAGGGCATCAGCCACAGGCAGTTGACGCCGAGGCCGCTGAGGTAGTCCAGCCGCCTGGTCAGGCCGGACAGGTCGCCGACGCCGTCGTCGTCGGTGTCCAGCCAGGTCGCCACGTCCACGCAGTACACCACTGCGTTCTTCCACCACAGGTCACTGGTCGCCTTGTCCGTCATGGCCGGCTCTTTACCCTGCTTTACCCGCAGTGCACGTGACCACGGGACGGGCCTGGTCCGCAGGCCCGTCCCGGACGACCGGGAGCGCCGCTACCCGCGGCGCAGGGCCTTGCCCGGCAGGTTGAACGGCAGCCGCTTCACCTGCTTGGACTTCGCCTTCTTGCGCAGTGCCGGGTACAGGTCGGTGTAGCCCTTGGCGGCCAGGTACGTCCGCATGGTGGACCCGACCAGGTCAACCGGTCAGTAACGATCTTGGCCGCACCCGGCCACCCCGCAGGTGAGCCTGGAGATGAGCGGTGCGTGACCACCCATGTGCGACATTCCACTGAAAAGCCGTCTAGCAGGCTTTTCGCCGGAAACCGCCTCATAGCGCCGCATGACGGTGGCGGGCTGGCTACGCTCGCTGATTCTCGGCCCTCCCGGCCAGCTCAATCCCGACGAAGTGGAGGAACTCGAACGTGCACTGGCAGCGACTCGTGGTGGCCGTGGCCGTGACCGTCGCCGCGGCGGGAACGGGACTCGGCCTGCGCGCGCTCCTCGGCCGGCTGGCGCACCGCGCGGGCAACACCCGGTGGGCCTGGGACGACCTGTTCGTCAGGCTGCTGCGGGACCTCGCGGTGGTGCCGTGCACCGTCCTCGGCCTGTGGATCTCAGTGCTGACGCTGCACCTCAAGCCGGGCATCCGGACGACGACGGGCCGCACCCTCGTGGCGGTCCTCATCCTGACCATCTCGATCGCGATCGCGCGTTTCGCCGCAGGGGTCGTCTCCTCGATCGCGCTGGCCCGGTCGGGCGTCGCGCAGTCCGCGACGATCTTCGTCAACATCGTCCGCGTCGTGGTCGTCGGGATCGGCGCGCTCATCCTCCTGCAGAGCCTCGGCGTCTCGATCACGCCGTTGCTGACCGCCCTCGGCGTGGGCGGCCTGGCGGTCGCGCTGGCGCTGCAGGACACGCTGGCCAACCTGTTCGCCGGTGTGCACATCCTGGCGTCGAGGAAGGTGCAGCCGGGCGACTTCGTACGGCTGGACAGCGGCCAGGAGGGCTACATCGTCGACATCAACTGGCGGAACACCACCATCCGCCAGCTCCCCGACAACCTGGTGGTCGTGCCGAACTCCCGCTTCGCCGACGCCATCGTGACGAACTTCCACCGGCCCGCGCAGGACATGTCGATCTCCGTCAAGGTCGTCATCGGTTACCACAGCGACCTGGATCACGTGGAGAAGGTGACCCTCGACGTGGCCCAGGAGGTGATGGCCACCGTGGACGGCGGCGTCTCCGACTACGAGCCCTCGGTCCGGTTCAACACGCTGGGCGAGACGAGCGTCGGTTTCTCGGTCAACCTCCGGACCCGGGAGTTCACCGACCAGTACGTCGTGGTCCACGAGTTCATCAAGCGCCTCCACCGCAGGTTCCGCGACGAGGGGATCGACCTTCCGTTCCCCCAGGGCGGCATCCTCCTCGCGAGCGCGGCCCAGCCCCGCTGACGGCGTCGGCCTGCCGGTTCCGGCGAGCCACTCGGTTCGAACGAGCCGGCCGGTTCAGACGAGCCGGTCGGTGATGGCGGACAGGCGGCGGACGAGGGTCACGGCGTGGTCCCGTTCGCCGGCCGACAGGTCCGCCCAGAGCTCGGCGAACCGGCCGACGATCTCCTGTCTCTTCTCCTCGAGCACGGCCCGGCCTGCGGCCGTCAGTGCGACGCACCTGCTCCGCCCGTCGCTGGCGTGCGGCGTACGTTCGACCATCCCCCGGCGCTCCAGCGCGACCAGGGCGCGGGTCACGGTGGGCTGAGCCAGCCCGGCCCGCTCCGCCACCGCCGAGATCCCGCGGTCCCCCGCGACGTCGATCGCGCCCAGGACGACCAGCTGCGGCACCGAGATGGCGTCCCCCTGGACCGTGTTGGCCGCGCCGCCCGTACGCCGGGCCGAGCGGAGGAGGTCCAGCACCGCATCCACGAAGGCTTCGAAAAGGTCGGCCTTTTCGTCACTTCCGGTCGTTACAGGACCCCGATCCGTCATGTATATAGCGTACTATGGAGTCTGAGTGAGGAGACGGGCCACCATGGACGAGTCATTCATTTCCAGCCCCGACGGCGCCGAGCGGGACGCGCGGCACAGACCGCTGTACGTCGTGGGCGTGGACGGATCCGACTCCGGCCGGGCCGCGCTGTGCCAGGCGGCCGACGAGGCGGGCCAGGCCGACGCGCGGATCCTGTGCGTGCACGTGCGCTGCCAGCCGAGCATCGGCGAGATGGCCGCGCTCGTCGCCCCCGGCGCCGCGTTGGCCAGCCGGGACTGCCGGGACCTCATCGAGATGCAGGCCTGGCTGGACTGCGTCCAGATCCTGGACCCGCTCCCCTGCCCCTGGGAGTTCCAGGTCGTCATGGGCCGTCCCGACAAGATCCTGCGCGAGGTCACGATGGCCCGGCACGGCGACGCGCTGTTCGTCGGGCAGTCGCCCCGCACCGGCCGGTGGGCCCGGCTGTTCCACCGCTGTCCGGCGCGCCGGCTCGCCCGGGCACGGGAGTACTCCGTCCATCTCGCGATCACGCCGTGACGGACCGTCCGCACCGCCGCACGGAGGGCCCGTTTTAGTCCTCCCGTGCCAATCGCCGCGCCGTTTTCGTGCCGGACACGCGCAGCGAACGGGCCGCGGTTTCCGCAAGGGTGATGGCTCCTCGTCGCACGATCACGGAAAGCGGGAGTCGTCGCATGGTCGGTGCCGGATTCACGCGGGGCCTCACCGGGGTCCTCCTGGCGGTCACCGCCTCGGTGGGCGTCCTGTCCGGTACGGCGGACGGCGCCGTGAAGCGGGTCGCCGCCGACGACGGCGCGAAGATCACCGCCGAGCACTGGATCGACGCGCGCACCGTCGACCTGACCGTCCGCTCCCCCGCGCTGGGCGCCTCGGTGCCGGTCCGCGTCCTGGTGCCACGCACGTGGAAACGGGCCACCAAGGTGTCCTGGCCCGTCGTGTACGCCTACCACGGAGGCCGGGACACGTACGTCTCGTGGACCCGCAGCACCGACATCGCGAAGGTCTCCGCGTCGTACGACGTCATGGTCGTGATGCCCGACACCGGATGGGCGGGCTGGTTCACCGACTGGTGGAACGGCGGCAGGCGCGGCACCCCGAAGTGGGAGACCTTCCACACGAAGGAGCTGCTCCAGCTGATGGAGCGGAACTACCACGCCGGCACGCGCCGCGCCACGATGGGCGTCTCCTCCAGCGGGTACGGCGCGGTCAAGTACGCCGCGCGGCACCCGGGGATGTTCAAGTACGCCGTCTCGCTCAGCGGCGTCCTCCACCTCACCCAGACCGGCGTGCCCGCGCTCGTGATGTTCGAGGCCAGTGAGAAGTACGACCCGTTCCGGATCTGGGGCATCCCGGGCATCGACGGCAGGAACTGGAAGGCCAACGACCCGTACGAGCTCGCGTCGAAGCTCAAGGGCACCGGGCTCTACCTCGCCAGCGGCCTCACCGGCCTGCCCGGCGAGCACGACCCGGCGGGCGGCGAGGCGGTCGAGCTGCAGGAGGTCGTCTGCGGAGCGACGACCACCGCGATGGTCGACCGGCTCCACAAGCTGCACATCCCGGTCACCGCGCACATCTACCAGAAGGGCTACCACGACTGGTCGACGTGGCAGCCGGAGATGCACACCGCCTGGCCGCTGATGATGAAGGCGATCAAGGCGAAGAAGGTCGCCTGAGCGGTCGCCCCCTCAGGACCTCGTCGTCCCGTTAACCCGCGAGGCTCGCGGGTAGGGGCGGAGCGTTGCCATGCCGGGCCCGGTGGGCCGTCCGGCGGGTTCTCGAACGCTCGTGAGGGGTGATGGGATGACGGACCGCAACAGCAGACCTCGCGTCGTCGTGGTGACCGGCGCGAGCGGGGGCATCGGACGCGCGGCGGCGCGGGAGTTCGGAGCGCGCGGCGACAAGGTGGCCCTGCTGGCGCGGGGCGAGGCCGGCCTGCGAGCCGCGGCGGAGGAGATCCGTGACGCCGGCGGGCAGGCCCTGCCGATCCCCACCGACGTCGCCGACTGGGAGCAGGTACGCGGCGCCGCCGACCGCGTCGAGGAGGAGCTCGGGCCGATCGACGTCTGGGTGAACGTCGCGTTCAGCTCGGTGTTCGCCGAGTTCAAGGACATCGACCCGGCGGAGTTCAAGCGCACCACCGAGGTGACCTACCTGGGGTTCGTGTACGGGACGAAGGCGGCGCTCGACCGCATGCTGCCGCGCGACCACGGCGTCATCGTGCAGACCGGGTCGGCGCTGGCCAAGCGCGGAATCCCCCTGCAGTCGGCGTACTGCGGGGCCAAGCACGCGATCCAGGGGTTCCACGAGTCGCTGCGGACCGAGCTGCTGCACCGGAAGAGCAACGTCCACGCGACGATCGTGCACATGCCGGCGGTCAACACCCCGCAGTTCGACTGGGTGGAGAGCAAGCTGCCCAAACACGCGCAGCCGGTCCCGCCCATCTACCAGCCGGAGGTCGCCGCGCGGGCGCTGGTGTACGCCGCCGACCATCCGAAGCGCCGGGAGTACTGGGTGGGCGGCAGCACGGTGGCGACACTGCTGGCCAACCGGATCGCCCCGAGCCTGCTCGACCGCTACCTCGCGCGGACCGGGTACAAGGCGCAGCAGACCGACCAGCCCCGCGACCCGAACCAGCCGGCGAACCTCTGGAAGCCCGCCGACGGCCCCGACGGGCGCGACTTCGGCGCGCACGGCAGCTTCGACGACAAGGCGCACCCGCGCAGCGTCCAGACCTGGGCGGCGGAGCACCGCGGCCTGCTGGCCGCCGGCGCCGGGGCGGCGCTGGGCCTGACCGGCGTCGGGCTTCTGCGGAACGGACGATGACGGCGCCGATGAGGGCGCAACCGCTCGCGCGGCTGACCTGGGGCACGGTCCTGATCACGGCGCCGGGCGCGGTGCTGGAGACGATCACCGGCCGGCCCGCCACGGCCTCGCAGCGCTGGGTGCTGCGCGTGCTCGGCGGCCGGCACGCCCTGCAGGCGGGGATCGACCTCGCCAGGCCGACCCCGACCGTGCTGCGGCTCGGCGCCGCGGTGGACCTGCTGCACGCGGCGACCTGCGCGGGGGCCGTGGCGTTCCTGCCGCTGTGGCGGCGCCCGGCCGCCGTGGACGGCGTCGGCGCACTCGTTCTCGCGACCGGCGCGCTCCTGCACGCGCGAACCCGGTGACCGCGCGGACCAGATGATCGTGCGGGCCAGGTGACGTGGGTCAGCCGCTGCGCACGGCGCGCAGGGTCTCCTTCAGGGAGGACATGGTGGCGAACACGGCCGTGGGCTCATAGCCGCAGTGCGCCATGCAGTTGGCGCAGCGGGGATCGCGCCCGCGGCCGTAGGAGTCCCAGTCGGTCTCCTCGACCAGTTCCCGGTAGGTGCGGGCGTATCCGTCGGCCATCAGGTAGCAGGGCCGCTGCCAGCCGAACAGCGAGTAGGACGGGATCGCCCAGGCCGTGCACGGGAAGTCGACCCGGCCTTCGAGGAAGTCGAGGAACAGCGGTGAGTGGTTGAACCGCCAGCGCCGCCGGTTGCCCCCGGCGAACGCCTTGCGGAACAGCCTCGTCGTCTCCTCGACGCCCAGGAAGTGCTCCTGGTCCGGCGCCTTCTCGTAGGCGTACGCCGGGGAGATCATCATCTGGTCGACGGCCAGGTCGTCGTTCAGGTAGTTCAGCACGTCGATGACCGTCTGCGGGCTGTCGGTGCTGAAGAACGTCGTGTTCGTGGTGACCCGGAACCCGCGGCGCCGGCACTCCTGGACGGCGGCCACGGCCTTGTCGAAGACGCCCTCTTTGCACACCGAGGCGTCGTGGCGTTCGCGCAGCCCGTCGAGGTGCACGGTCCAGGCGAAGTACGGCGACGGCTCGAACTGGTCGATCTTCCTGGGGATGAGCAGCGCGTTGGTGCAGAGGAACACGTACTTCTTGCGGGCGACGAGCTCACGGACCATCCGGCCGATCTGCGGGTGCATGAGCGGTTCGCCGCCCGCGATCGACACCATCGGCGCGCCGCACTCCTCGACGGCGGCCACCGCCTGTTCGACGGGCATGCGCCGGCGCAGGACGTCGGCGGGGTGCTGGATCTTGCCGCAGCCCGCGCAGGCGAGGTTGCACGCGAACAGCGGCTCCAGCTCCACGAGCAGCGGGAACCTCCGGACGCGCCGCAGTTTGCGGCCCAGGATGTACGCGCCGATGCGCAGGCTCTGACGGACCGGAATGCTCATGCGTCCTCCTCCGCCGGGGAAGTGACCAGAGGCACCGTGCTCACGGCTCGCGCGCTCCGCTCGCTCATGACATCGCCTCCGCCGTGGTCCCCGCCCAGGCCACCAGGACCGGGGTCACGCGGCGCAGCCGGCTCCGGGCGATCCGGACGCGGCGAACGGTGCCGAGCCGCAGCAACGGCATGGCCGGGGTGTCGACGATGACGCGCACGGCGACGAAGGGCCTTCCGATGGCGACCTCGGCGAGCGGCCCGGTCTCCATGTCGACGGCGCGGACGCCGGCCGCCGCGAGCCGCAGCCGCTCCCCGCCCGTGACGAGGCGCGGCGAGGTGAACAGCGGTCCCGTGCGCGGGTCCAGGCCGGCGAGCGTCAGCCGTTCGGCGATCGGGCGGGCCGACGCGCACCGGATGACCCGCTCGCCGAACCGCACCTCCGTCGCCACGAGCACGTCACCGGGGCGCAGCCCGAGGTCGAGCGCGCCACCGAACCCGGTGACCGCGAGCGCGGCGTGCTCGGGCAGCCGGGCGGCCGCGCGGGCGGCGCGCCGCGGCCCGAGGCCGGTCCGTACGACGCGGACGTCGCGCGCGGACGACGGCAGCCCGCGGCGCACGGCCCGCCGCTCGACGCGCAGCGCGGTGCAGATCACCAGCCCGCTCACGTGCCCTCCGCGGAGCCGCCCGCGACACCGGCCACGGAACCACCTGCGGAGCCGCCCGCGACACCGGCCACGGAACCACCCGCAGGACCGCCCGCCGAACCGTGCCGGGGACCGTTCGCGGAACCGTCCGTGGAGCCACCCGCGCTCAGGTAGCGGCCGAGGGCGCTGATCGGGAACACGAGCCGGTACAGGTGGTAGTTGATGTAGAAGTCACCGGGGAAGCCGGTCCCGGTGAAGTAGGGCTCGTCCCAGGTGCCGTCCGCGCGCTGGGCGCCGACGAGCCACGCCACGCCCCGTTCGACCGCCGCCGAGCGCTCCCCCGCCGCCAGGAGCCCGATGAGCGCCCAGGCGGTCTGCGAGGGGGTGGAGTGGCCGCGCCCGATCCAGGCCGGGTCGCGGTACGACCGCAGGTCCTCGCCCCAGCCGCCGTCGTCGTTCTGGTGGCGCTCGAGCCAGGCGACGGCCCGCCGGACGCACGGCCGCTGCGGGCGCACGCCGGCGGCGACCAGGGCGGGCAGCACCGCCCCGGTGCCGTAGACGTGGTTGGCGCCCCAGCGGCCGAACCAGGAGCCGTCCGGTTCCTGGGCCTCCAGCAGCCAGACGACGGCCCGGCGCAGCACGTCCCCGTACTCCGCCGGGCGCTCGTGCGCCAGCGCCTCGACGACGTGCGCGGTCACGTCGGCGGATGGTGGGTCGATCACCGCGCCGAAGTCGCAGAACGGCAGCCGCAGGCACAGCTCACGGGTGTTGTCGGCGTCGAACGCGGCGAACCCGCCGTCGCGGGACGCCATCCCGGCCATCCAGCGCAGTCCCCGGTCGATCGCGGGCCGTGCGCCCGGAAGCGCGACGCGGCGCAGCGCGAGGATCACCTCGGCGGTGTCGTCGGTGTCCGGATAGCCGTCGTTGTCGAACTCGAACGCCCAGCCACCCGGCGGCAGCGACGGCCGCCGCACGGCCCAGTCGCCGGGGCCCTTGACCTCCTCGTCGAGCAGCCATCGGCCGGCCCGCACGAGCGCGGGGTGGTCGCCCGGCACGTCCGCGTCGCGCAGCGCGTTGACGGCGAGCGCGGTGTCCCACACCGGTGACTGGCACGCCTCCAGGCGGCGGCCCCGCTCGTCGCGGATCGTGAACCGGTCGAGCGCGTCCAGGCCCCGGCGCATGACGGGGTGGTCCACGTCGTAGCCGGACAGGTGGAGGGCGATGAGCGAGTACACCCACGGCGGCTGGATGCCGCCCCAGGAGCCGTCCGGCTCCTGCCGGGCGACGATCCACTCGACGGCGCGGCGCAGTGCCGCGCGCCGCAGGCCGGGCACGGGCCGTCGTTCGTAGCGGTGCAGCGCGCGGTCGAGGGCGCCGAAGAACCCGTCCCAGCCGAGTCGCGGGCGGCGGCGCGGCCGGCGGCCGGTGCGCAGTTCGTCCAGGTCGAACGGCAGCGGCCGGACCGGGCGTCGCGCGCTCACGATGGTCAGCGGCACGACCGTCTGCCGGGCCCAGCACGCCCAGTCGTAGACGTTGAGCGGGAACCACGGCGGCAGGAACACCAGCTCGGGCGGCATGACCGGCAGGTCCGTCCACGGCCACTGCCCGAACAGCGCCAGCCAGATGCGGGTGAAGACGCGGCTGGCCTCGATCCCGCCGTGCCGGCGCGCGAAGGCGGCGGCGGCCCGCATGTGCGCGGCGTCGGCCGGATCTCCGGCCAGCCGCAGCGCCGCGTACGCCTCGATCGTGGTGGACAGGTCGCCGGGACCCTCGTGGAAGTTGGCCCACGAACCGTCCGCGCGTTGCTCGGATCGGATCCAGCGGGCGGCCTCGGCGGTGTCCTCCGGGTCGCGGACGCCGAGGAACTCCCGCAGCAGCAGGTCCTCGGCGTCCATCGTGACGTTCGTCTGCAGCTCGGCCTTCCACCAGCCCTCCTCGGCCTGCAGGCCGAGGAGGTGGTCGCAGGCCGCCTTGAGAGCGACGTCGGCCTTGAGAGCCACGTCGGCCCTGAGGGTCACGTCCGCCGTGACAGCGACGGCGGCGCCGGTCGTACGGGTGTCTGTGTCCACTAGTGGTCCCGGGATGCGATGAAACGGATGATCTCCCCGAACTCCTCGCGGACGCCCCGGGGCAGGTCCAGGGCGGCGAGCTGGCGCTCGGCCGCGTCGAGCCGGTGCTCGGCCTCCGCCTCGGCCCACGCGCGTCCGCCGGCCTCCTCGACCAGGCGCGCGGCCTCGGCGAGTTCGGCCTCCGAGAGCGGGTCCGGCTGGGCGAGGAGCTTGGCCAGACGCTCACCGGCGGTCGTCCCGCTGGTGATGGCGGCGACGACCGGCAGGCTCTTCTTGCGCGCCCGCAGGTCGGCCAGGACCGGCTTGCCGGTGACCTCCGGCGCGCCCCAGATGCCGAGCAGGTCGTCGGCGAGCTGGAAGGCCAGGCCCGCCTGCGCCCCGAACGCCGCCAGCGCCGCCACGAGGTGCGCGGGCCCCTCGGCGACCATCGCCCCGATCGAGCAGGAGCAGGCCAGCAGCGAGCCGGTCTTGTCCGCCGACATCCGGCGACACTCCTCCAGGCTCACGTCGGGCCGCCCCTCGAACTCCAGGTCGGACGCCTGCCCGGCGATGAGGCGCTGGGTGGCGGCGGCCAGTCCCCGCGCCGCCCACACCCCGCCGCGCGTGCCCTGTTCGAGGAGGAGCTCCCCGGCCAGGACCAGCAGCGCGTCGCCGGCGAGCATGGCGGCCGACCGGCCGAACACGGTCCAGGCGGAGGGCCGGTGCCGGCGGACGCGGTCCCCGTCCATGATGTCGTCGTGCAGCAGCGAGAACGCGTGCACGAGCTCCACCGCGGCGGCGGCCGGCAGGCACGACCCGACGTCCGCGCCCGCCGCGCGGGCCGACAGGATCGCCAGCGCGGGCCGCAGCGCCTTGCCGCCCGGTGTGGCGGGCCGGCCGTACGGATCGCTCCAGCCGAGGTGGTACCCGGCGACCCGGGCGGTCAGCGGGTCGAGCCGCGCGACGGCGTCGCGGAGCACCGGTTCGACGAGCGAGCGGGCGCCGGAGACCGACGGCGGGGCGATCGCCGTCATGAGGCGCCCCCCGTCAGACGGCTCCGGACCAGACGGGCGGCGGTGAGTCCGCTGCGCACGGCTCCCTCCATCGTGTCGGGCCAGCCCGTGTCGGTCCACGAGCCGGCGAGGTACAGCCCGGGCCACCGTGTGTCGGGTCCGGGCCGGAGTGCGCCGCTGCCGGGCGCCTGGCGGAAGGTCGCGCGGCGTTCCCGGGTGACGAAGAAGTCCCGCAGCCCGGCGTGGCGGGCCGCGGGGAACAGCTGCTCCATCGCCGGGACGAACTCGGCGCGGAGCTTCGCGGCGGGCTCGTCGATCCAGCGGTCCGCCGCCGACACCGAGACGGCGAGGTACTGGCCGGTACGGGCGCCGGAGGCGCGTGTCCGGTCGAAGACCCACTGCACGGGCGAGTCGACGACGGCCGCGAACGGCAGGTCGGTGACCGGCCGGTCGTAGTGGAGGTGGACGTTCACGATCGGGCTCTCGCCGAGGCCGGCCCAGCGCTGCCGGTCCGGGGCGGCGTCCCACGGCACCAGGTGCGCGGCCTGCCGGTGCGGGGTCGCGACGATGACGGCCGCCGCGTCGATCCGCTCGCCGTCCACCACGACCACCGGCCCGGGCTCGATCGCGGTGACCTTGGCCGCCGGCCGTACGCGGCCGCCCCGCTTCTCGATCGCCGCCTTCGCGGCCGTGCCGTGCAGGTCGCCGAGCGGCACGGCGGGCACGCCGATGTCGGCGGCGTCCGCCCGGCCCAGCAGCGCGGTGCGGAAGACCATCGCGGCCGGCCCCAGGGCCGCCTCCTCCACGCCGATGTTCAGGGCTGCGACGGCGAACAGCTCCCACAGGCCCCGCCGTGCCGTGTCCCGCTGCCCGTGGGCGGCCAGCCAGTCCCCCAGGCCGATCCCGTCGAGCTCCGGATCGGCGGGATCGAGGCGGCGCAGGGCGAGCGCGCAGCGTACGGCCCGCATCCGGTCGGCCGGCCGCAGCAGCGAGTAGGCCGCCAGGGCCGGCATCAGGTGCAGCGGCCCCGGCAGTGCCGTGCGCCGGAGCCTGCCGGGCCGGCCGGCGGGCGTGAGCACCCGCAGGTCGAACCGGTCCTGGAGGCGGACCCGGTCGGTGCCGCCGAGCCGGTCGAGCAGGCCGCGGTAGGCCGTGCAGCAGCGCAGGAAGACGTGCTGGCCGTTGTCCACGACGAGCCCGTCCCGCTCGAAGGAGTGGGTGGCGCCGCCCAGCCGGGGACGCGCCTCGTACAGCGTGACCGGAAGGCCGGCCTCGCCGAGCGCGAGTGCGGCGGTGATGCCCGCCAAGCCGCCGCCGACGACGGCGACCGGCGCCGTCGCGGCGTGACGGCCCGGCGGATCCACCGGCCGCCGGGCGCTCGACGGCGCCGGCCGGCCGGCGCGGTCCGCCGCGGACCGCCCGTCGGGGCCCGGCGCGTCGGGCCGCCCGTCCAGCACCGACGGATTCACCGGCCCGCCCCGACCAGGGCGCGGGCGGCGACCATGGCCTTCTCCCACGTCGGCAGCGCCGAGCGGGCGGCCAGGGCGGCGGTCGGATCGGTGGCGATCCGTTCGAGCAGCGACTGGTAGATGCCGGCCATCGCCGCCGTGCAGGCCGCGCTGCGCCGGTCCAGCAGGGGCAGCAGCCGCAGGCCGCGCAGGTACCAGCCGCGGGCCCGGTCGGCCTCGAACCGGATCAGCGCCGCGAGCCGGTCCGGCGGGTCGGTGAAGGCGCCGTCGCAGTCGAGGTCGAGCGTGCAGCCGAAGCGGTCCAGGTCTTCGGCCGGGATGTAGATCCGCCCGATCAGGCGGTCCTCCCGTACGTCCCGCAGGATGTTGGTGAGCTGCAGGGCGATGCCGAGGGAGTCGGCCAGCGGCGTGGCGGCCTCGACGTCGTCGGCGCCGAAGACGCCGAGCGAGAGGCGGCCCACCGATCCGGCGACGCTGCGACAGTACGTGACGACGTCCTCGGCGCGGGCGTACGTCGTGCCGCGCACGTCGGACGCGCACCCGTCGATGAGTTCGTTGAACGCCGCCAGAGGGATGGGCAGGCGGCGCGCGGCGTCCCGGAGGGCGACGAGCACCGGGTCGCCGGGGTCGGGCGTGCGGCGGTGCAGGGCGGCGCGCTCCTCCTCCAGGCGCGCCAGCCGCCGGTGGGCGGGCCCGTCGCCGTCCCCGATGTCGTCGATCCGGCGGGCGAAGGCGTACACGGCGCTGAGCGCGCGGCGCTTCGGCCCCGGCAGCAGCCGGATGCCATAGGAGAAGTTCCGCGCCTGCGTGCGGACGATCTGCTCACAGCTTCGATAGGCGTCGGATACGCTCACCGGCTCACCTTCCTGTCGCGAGGACGCGCAGCCACGTCGTCAGCAGCCGCGTCCGCCGGGGGCGGACGGCCCGGCCGAGGACGTCGTGGTCCGCGGCCACGAGCGCGGTGATCGTGGCGCGGCCGCCCGCGATGTAGCCGGCCACGGCGACGCGCGCCGGGCCGGTCAGCTCCGAGACCAGGGCGGTCCCGGCGTCCAGGAGCGCGCCGGCCCGGGTCGTCTGCAGGGCGACCGCGCGGCGCAGCCGGTCCGGGGTCTTCGCGCGTGCGAAGTCGTCGTCCGTGCAGCCGAACCGGCGCAGGTCGGCGCCCGGCAGGTAGACCCGGCCGCGTGTGTAGTCCTCGCCGACGTCCTGGCAGTGCTCGATCACCTGCAGCGCCGAGCAGACCTGGTCCGAGAGGGCGCAGCGCCGCCGGTCCGCCGCGCCGAACACGTGCAGCACGATGTGGCCCACCGGGTTCGCGGACAGCTCGCAGTAGGCGAGCAGGTCCTCGAAGCTCTCGTAGCGGGTGACCGCCTGGTCGCGCCGGCCGGCCCGGATCAGCCGCCGGAACGGCTCAGCCGGGATCCCGTACTCGCCGACGGTCCGTTTCAGCGCTCCGACGGCCGGCACCTGCGCGACGCGCCCGGCGTAGAGACGTGCCAGGTCGTCCTCGACGACGTCCAGCAGGCGGAGCCGGTCGGCGGGCGGCGCCTCGTCTCCGATGTCGTCGATGAACCGGGCGAAGCCGTACACCGCCATCAGGTGCCGGCGGTACCCGCGCGGCAGCAGCCGCGACGCGACCGGGAAATTCTCGCGGCGCGCTTTGTATATGACACCCTCTGCCGATGACACGGCTTCACGATTTCCCTGGAGAGACGACGTAAACGACTGGGCGGCCGATAACAGCCGAGCAGACCGTATATCGACGATGATTTGACTCTTCAGAGATCAGCAGGTTGCCCTCATCAGGGAGAACTCATACTGACGACGCCGCCGTCGAGCGAGGAAAAGGTCCGCCAACAAGGACTCACGGAACTCTAATGAAAAGCACCGAGAAAGCCCACCTGAGCATTCCCAGAAATGGATCCGGAACCGGCCGCCGGGTACTCGTCCTCAGCGCCGGGATGGGCGCCGGTCACGACGCCGTCGCCGCCGAACTCGCCGCCCGGCTCGCGGCCGCCGGTCACGACGCCGACGTCGTCGACGTGCTCGACCTGCTCCCGCTGGGCCTCGGGCGCGCCCTGCGGGCCTGGTACGGCTGGATGATGCGGCGTGCGCCGTGGTCGTACGCCCTGATCTACCGGCTGTTCTTCGTGCCCGGCCGCCGGTCGCGCGCGGCCCCCGCCGGCCACCGGACACGCATGACGCCCGCCGGCCACCGGACACGGGCAGCGCCCGCCGACCACCGGATACGCGCAGCGCCCGCCGGGCGCCGGGCACGCGCGGTCTTCGCCGGGCGCCGGGCGGTGTCGCCCGCGTCTCCGCTGACCGTGCTGGCCGCCGCGCGCCTGGCCCGCCTGCTGCGCCGGCGGGCCCCGGACCTGGTCGTCTCGACGTTCCACCTCGCCGCGCAGGCGGCCGGCCACCTGCGCCGCACGGGACGGTCACCGGTCCCCTGCGCGGTGCTGCTCACCGACTTCGCGGCCCACCGGCTGTGGCTGCATCCGGGCGTCGACCGCTACCTGTGCCCCTGCCCGGAGACGGCGCGTGACGTCGCCGCCGCGACGGGTCGTCCCGCCGCCTGCCACGCTCCGCTCACGCGGCCCGCGTTCCGGAACGCACGGGCCGACGCGGCGGCGGTCCACGCCCGGCTCGGCACCCGGCCGGAGGACCGTCTGGTCCTGGTCTCGGCGGGCTCGTGGGGCGTCGGCGAGGTCGAGGAGACCGCGCGGGTGCTCGCGCGCTCGGGCCGGTACATGCCGGTCGTGCTGTGCGGCCGCAACGACGCGCTCCGCGCCCGGCTCGACGCCGCCGAGGGGACCGTCGCGCTCGGCTGGCGTACGGATCTTCCCGAGCTGATGGCGGTCGCCCACGCCCTGGTCGACAACGCCGCGGGGCTGACGTGCCGGGAGGCGTTCGCGGCGCGGCTGCCGGTCGTGTCGTACCGGCCGATCCCGGGCCACGGCCGGGACGGCGTCCTGGCGATGGCCCGCGCCGGGCTCAGCGTCCACGCCGAGGACGCCGGGCGCCTCCTCACCGAGCTCGACCGGCTCGCGGACCCCGCCGTACGGGCCCGGCCGGTCGCCCGCGCGGCGGCGCTGTTCGACGCGCCCCCGGCCGAGGACCTGCTCCTCGCGCCGTACGAGGCGGCGGTCAGTGCCCCAGACGGGTCTCGCTCTCCGGACCGGGCGGGTTGACCTGGGGGTGGTCGCAGACGGGCGGTGACTGGGCCAGCAGCCTGCTGCCGTACAGGAGCAGGCCGACGCCGAGGAGCTCCAGGACCACCCACCCGCCGAGGCGGATGTTCTCGCCGAACAGGCCGACCCCGTACGCGATGCTGGAGACCGGGTCGGAGACGTTCAGGGCGGGCTGCACCGCGACGAGCGTGCCGCTGTGCAGGGCGTTCTGCAGGAGGAAGAGGCTGCCCAGCCCGGCCGCCACCATGGCCCACACCGACCAGGAGGTCAGCAGCGCGACGGGGCCCGCGGGCAGGACATGGGTCGCCTCCTTCATCAGCGCGGCCGTGAACGCGAACCCCAGACCGGAGGCGACCCCGAGCAGCGCCGCGCGGCTCGCCCCGCGGGTGACCTTCGCCACCGAGACGAGGTAGGCGGCCAGGCCGAGGGTCACCAGCGTGGCGATCGCCCACTCGATCCGGTTCGGATGCCGATGCCCCGCGGACGGGGCGGCGGAGGCCAGGAGGACGGCCAGCCCGACGGTCAGCGCGGCGACCGCCCGCCAGGACTCCATGCCGAGCCGGATCCGGAAGAGACCGGCCAGCAGCAGCATCGTGATCGGCAGTTCGATGACGAGGATCGGCTGCACCAGGGACAGCTCCCCGCTGGTCAGCGCCGCCGCCTGGAACAGGAACCCGAACATCAGCGCGACGATGCCGCCGAGCCAGTCCGGGCGCCGGATGAGATCCCAGATCAGCGCGAGCCGGAACGCCTCGTCCTCGGGCGCCAGGCGTGCCGCGTGCCGCTGCAGCACGGACGCGAGGGCGTTGCTCGCCGCGGCGAGGACCGCGAACAGTACGGAGATCATCCCGGGCCGCCGTCCTGCCGTACGGCCGGTCCCGGCTTGCCGAGGAAGGACGAGCGGCCGAGCACGCCGATCCCGGCGACGATCATCAGCAGGCCGAGGACCTCGGCCGCGATCGCGGGCCCGGTGAGACGGAGGTGCTCGGCGAAGACGAAGATCCCCAGGATGATGCCGATGATCGGCTCGACCGCCGTCATCGCCGGCAGCGAGATGCCGATCGGCGCCGCGTCGAACGCGCTCTGCGCGAGCAGCAGCGACAGCAGGGCGATGATGATCAGGGCGTACGGCTGCCAGCTCCGCAGGGCGACCGGCACCCCCTTCCCCAGCTCCAGCAGCGAGCTGCGGGTCAGCGCGTCCTGCACGCCGAACAGCATTCCGGCCGCCGCCGCGAACAGCATCGCCTTGGTCCGCAGGGAACGCGGGAGGGCGGCCAGCACGAGCCCGGCCGCGACCACCACCACGGCGCCGGCCACGAGCCAGCGGAACGACGACGGTCCCGTGGTCCGCCCCCCGTGCGGCTGCCCGAAGGCCAGAAAGATCACCGCTCCCCCCGTGACGAGCGATCCGCCCAGCCAGACCTCCCGGCTGAGCGGCTCCTTGTAGACCCCGTGGGCGATGACGAGCGCGAAGATGAGATTGGTCGCCAGCAGCGGCTCGACCCGGCCCAGGTCGGCCTCGTCGAGCGCCACCGCACTCAACACCTGCCCGCAGACCATCGCGGCGATACCCAGGAGCCACACCGGCTGGCGGATGAGATGGGCGAGCAGTTTGAACCGCAGCATCTCGTCCAGCGGCTCGCGGTATGCCACGTGCTGCTGGGCCACGAATCCGATGCCGAGGAAGCAGGCCGCCGCGAGAGCGAGGAACGTCTTCATCGGCCGCCCGCCGAACTCACGTAGGGGGTGGTACCCCTACGCCCCGCCTCCTACCGGCTGACCTGCGAATCCATCGGCCCGCCGCGCCCTCGGGACGGTGGCCGGCCCGGCCGCGACCGTGGCCGGAACGAGGACGATCCCCACGACCGGCCGGCCGACCGGCCGGCCGGAACGAGAAATATCCGCATGACCGGTCCATGGCGGGGACGAGAGGATGATCCTCATGACCGACGCCACGTTCCTCGACCTCGTCGCCGACCGGCTCGCGGCCCTGCCCGCCGTGCGGGCCGTCACTCTCGGCGGCTCGCGCGCCCAGGGCACGCACGACCCGGACAGCGACTGGGATCTGGCCGTCTACTACCGGGGCGGCTTCGACCCGGCCGATCTGCGCGCCGTCGGCTGGGACGGCGAGGTCTCCGAGCTCGGCGGCTGGGGCGGCGGGGTCTTCAACGGAGGAGCGTGGCTCACCATCGACGGCCGGCGCGTCGACGTCCACTACCGCGACCTCGACGTCGTCGAGCACGAACTCGCCGAGGCCCGGCAGGGCCGCTTCCACTGGGAGCCGCTGATGTTCCACCTCGCGGGCATCCCCAGCTACCTGGTGGTCGCCGAACTCGCCGTCAACCAGGTGCTGCGCGGCACACTGCCCCGCCCGGAGTACCCGCGGGCGCTGCGCGAGGCGGCCCCGCCGGTGTGGCGCGGCCGCGCGGCCGTGACGCTCCGGTACGCCGAGGACGCCTACGCCCGGCGCGGTCAGGCCACCGAGGTCGCGGGGGCGCTGGCCACCGCCGCCATGAACACGGCACACGCGGTGCTGGCCGCGCGCGGTGAGTGGGTCACCAACGAGAAGCGTCTCCTGGAGCGCGCCGGCCTGCGCGGCATCGACACGATCACCACCGGACTGCGCCCGGAACCCGGCGCCCTCGTAGCGGCGATCAGGCAGGCGGAGGGGTTGTTCGGAGCCGCGATCTAGACGCCGCCCCGTCACCGCCGTGGATCGTCGTCGCCGGTGGCACCGAAATCCTCGGCGCAGGTCTCGCCTCCCCTGTCTTAACCACTCGACAGCCACTCCGGTCTCGCCGCAAAGTAGTACCCATGCGCATCGCGTTAACGGGGATCGGAATCATCTGCGCGGGTCTGTTCATCTACTGGATCACGGGGCCGTACGGCGCCGTCGCGTTCACCTTCTTCGGCCTGTGGGCCATGCTGCTGACGCTGTCGGCCGCGTTCGTCTCGGGGGCACCGACGGCGGACGTGGTACCGGCCGAGGAGCCCGCCGAAGAGGGAAGCCGCGTGGCCGGCGGGTCGTGACGGGGGCCGCCGCGCCTCCGCGAGCCGGAGGCGCGGTCCCTCAGGCGCCGCGCCCGCCGAAAGAGATCACCAGGTAGTCGTCCAGGGGCTGGAAGCCGATGCGCCGGTGGATCGCGTTGATCCCCGGGTTGGCCAGGTCGGCGAAGACGACGACCTCTTCGGCTCCGGCCGCGACGACGGCCCGGCCGACCGCGGCCGTGGCGGCGGCGCCGTACCCGTGCCGCCGGTGCTCCGGCGGGGTGTAGACGGGGGCGATCCGCACCATCCCGGCGACCATCCGGGTCCGGCCCGCGAGCGCCACCGGCGTGCCGTCCCGCTCCCAGAGCGTCAGCCCGCCGTACGCGATCCGGTCGTCGACGGCCGCCGCGTGATCTCCGGGGCGCTTACGGATCTCCCGCTCCGCATCGTGGTACCAGTCGAGAAGCAGGTCGCGGTCGCCGGGCTCGGCGAGGCGGGCCTGGCCGGGCGTGTCCGGGACGCACACTTCCTCCAGCCGGTAGAGGCGCCGGCGTTCCCAGATCGTGAAGCCGGATCCGGTCTCGGCCCGCCAGCGTTCGGCGAAGATCTCGGCGAGCTGGTGGCGGCCGGTGACCCCCGGCAGCCGGAGTCTCTCAGCGGCCAGGGTCTTGGCCAGCTCGGTGACGGCCTGCTCCGGCATGGCGCTGAGCAGCAGCGGGAACGGCGGCGTGTGCACGAACGCCCCGGCCACGCACCCGGCGGACAGGAAGAACCCCATCACCGCCGGCGCGTCCCCGTATGCGGTGAGTCCCCGCGCGCGCAGGGACTCCGCCACGGTGATCAGGACGGTGTTCTCGACCGGCCGGGACCGGAGGAAGAACCCAGCGGTCTCGTCATATTCCGCAATATCCCCGGTCATAACCCAGCCCATGAGCCCCATACTGCCCAGTATTCGGCTGGGTTCTCAGGTCAACCGGCGATTGTGACCAACGCGTCACGCTCAACGACGGCGACCTCGACGCATTCTCCGCCAGAGGTCATGCTTCGGCTGCTCGTCCGCCACCTCGGAGTTGTCACAGATCCTCCATGATGCGCTTGATCAGGTCCCTTGAGGGATCCTCCGGCAGCGCAAGCTGCCCGATACGTTCGTAACGTAGCGCGAAAGCGGCGACTTCCTCGATATTGGGGACAAGCCGACCTCCCCCCGGGGCTTCGACGTACGCCGTCTCACCGAATGGATCGGCCAGTCTGAGGATCATGAAGGACCCGTCCAGACCCGGATGGAATCCGACCGACTTGGGGACGACGCGCACCCCGATGTCCGGGCGCTCCGAGACGTCGAGGAGGTAGGCGAGCTGCGCCTTCATCACCGCCGAACCACCGCAGGGCAGCTCCAGCAGCCCCTCCGAGAGCAGGACCCACAGGACCGGAGCCTCCTCCCCGTCGAGGATCGCCTGGCGCGCCAGACGGTGTTCGAGCTCCGCTTCGAGGTTCCTCACTCCGCCCGACAGGAGGGCGGCTCGAGCGTAGTCGGGCGTCTGGAGGAGACCCGGAATCAGGTTGACCTGCCAGATCTTGATCACCTTGGCGCGGGCTTCGAGGTCGAGGTACTGCTTGAACCAGTCCGGATCATGGCCGAGCGTGGCATACCAGACGAGGAGGGAGAATATTCCGCCGGTCTGCCATTTACGGTCGATCGCCTTGGCTCGCGTTTCGTCGAGTCGCATCTCGCCGGTTTCCAGCCGTGAAACTGTCGACTTGGAACCGCCGAGCACCTCCCCCATCAGGTCGCCGTTCAGCTTGCGCTGCTGGCGACAGAACCGCAGGTAGTAGGCGATGAGCGCCCACATCGACGACTTCGGGTCCGGAGACTCTCGGAAACTCATGGCCATCCTTCGGCGTTTCGCTGACTTGCGGGACTTGTCGGCAACCGAGACGACTTTAGGTCGAGAAAGGCACCGTGTTGGCGAGAACGCAGAAATCAACGACCAACACGGGCGGTAGAAATGGCGCATATCATGCAACCCGGATATATGGCCGCCGCAAGAATCGCCGAAGGCGGTGCCGCCGCGTGGCGGCTGCCCCCGGACGCGCGCTGCGCGTCGATCGGCCGGTCGCTGGTCCACGACACCCTCACGGCGCTCCGCCTGCCCGGTGACCTCGTCGACACCGCGGTGCTGACCGCCAGCGAACTGGCCACGAACGCCCTCAAGCACGGCCTCCGGCCCGGCCCGCACGCGCCCGTCGTCCCGGCCGAACTCTGGATCTGGGGCCGTACGACCCCACGCCCCGAACTCGTCGTGGCGGTCTTCGACGGATGCCGGACCGCCTGGCCCACCGCGCGGCCGGACGACCTGCTCGCCGAACACGGCAAGGGACTCGACATCGTCCGGACGGTCACCGGCGCGTGGGGCGCCCACCGGTCCCGGTCCCGGCTCGGCGCCGGTCCGGGAAAGGCGGTGTGGGGCGCCTTCCCTCTCGGCGGACCGTGGCGGACCGCCACCCGGCCGCTCACCGCCTCCGCCGCCGCGCAGTACCTCGCCGCGGCACTGTCCGCACGCGGCGTCGAGAACGTCGGCCACCGCCACGAGACGCGAGTCTCCCTGGTCGGCATCCCGTTGCCCGGAGGAGATGTCCTGAACGTGTGGGCGCGAGCCGAGGGCTTCGACTTCCCCGAGCCCGGCGGCGCCCGCGTCCATCGTCCCGTCGCCGACCTTCAGGACGTCGCCGAACACCTCGTCTGCCGCGTCGAGGAGGCGCAACAGGCGATCAAGAGACCGTCGAGTCCGCTTCCACCGCGCGGCCGCCGTGCCACGACGGACCTGCGCGCCGACGCCCGCGCGAGTCGGGGTGGGTCACCAGCGCGTCGCGGTGAAGTCGATGGGCCGGGGTGAGAGGTCCGCGGTGCGGGTGGCCAGGTCGTGCATCCGGCGGGCGAACTCGTCGGCAGGCAGTTGCTTGCGGTCGCCGTGGCCGGGCAGCAGCCATTCGAAGCGCGTCCGCGGCGCCGTACGGGCCAGCGATGCGGCCAGTTCGGTGATGGAGTACCAGGTGACCGATTCGGCGACGGCGACGTCGCCGTCGGTCCGGGACCAGTAGAAACTGTCACCGCTGAAGCAGTAGGTGTCGTCGGCGAGGTACAGCACGCTGCCTTCGGTGTGCCCGGGCAGCGGGTGCGCGGTCACGCCGTCGGCGATCTCGATCGGCTCGGTGCCGCGGAGAACGCCGTCGGCGTCCGGCGCGGCGGCCAGGTCTCCTTCGTGGATCCACAGGCGGGCGCCGAACCGGTCGGCATATCGGCGGCCGTGCGCGGCGTGGTCGCGATGGGTGAGCAGTACGTCGGTGATCGGGCCGAGGGCCGCGTACTTCATGGCCAGGGCGGAACTCCAGCGCGGCGTGTCGATCATCATCAGGTTTCCGGCCGGTCGGCGCAGCAGGTAGGAGTTCGCGCCGGCGGTGTGCGGCGAGTTGTGCCCGCACAGGTGGACGTGTTCGGCAAGGCGCAGGGGAAAGGGATCGAATGCCGGGTGCGGTCCGCGCGGGCCGTGCCGGATCGATCGGGTGTGGCACGCGAATGCCGCGGCGTACAGCGTCTTCTCCTCCGCGTCGGTGCGCGGCTGGCGGACGATCGAGGAACGGCCGGCGACCTCGGCGATGAGTTCCGGTGCGAGTTGCCGGGCGACGTCGCAGTTGGTGCACCGGTGATCGACGCGCCAAACGGCGTCGGCCGAGGGCTCGTTCATGGCGTGATGCCTCCGCTCAGGCGGGTGACGGTGAACACCTATTTGAATATCACGCACCCTGCGATATGACCAATCGTGGAATGTATTTGACTTTGTCGGGAATCGCTGCTCTCGAATATCTCTGCTCATGTGCGGTTGACGATTCCGGAACCATGCTCTCTCTGGGGAATACTCGGCTGCCGCATGCGGGTGAAGACCGTTGCCTTGATGACTGATGCACCGTTTTGCGGCCGCTGAAAGCGCTCAAGGATCACCTCGTGCCACCTCACCGGTGGCATGGGATGGCCGGAACCCGGGATCAGCCGTATGCACTCGGGGAACGGTTGGGGCATGCGGTTGAGCGGGGCACGGGTGCTGATCACGGGGGCGTCCTCGGGGATCGGGGCGGCGACCGCGCGGGAGATGGCGCGGGCCGGGGCCCGGCTCGTCCTGGCGGGGCGGGACCGGCAGCGGCTCGACGCCGTCGCGGCCGAGACCGGCGGGCGGGTGGTGGCGGGCGACCTGGCCTGGGACGTCGCCCGGCTTGCGTCCCGTGCCGGGCCGGTCGACGTCCTGGTGAGCAACGCCGGGGCGGGGTGGGCCGGGCCGCTGACGCGCATGCCGGGCAAGGCCGTCGACCGGCTGGCCGCGGTCAACCTCACCGCGCCGATCCAGCTGACCCGGCTCCTGCTGCCCGGCATGGTCGAGCGGGGCGGCGGTCACGTGGTGTTCGTGTCCTCCATCGCCGGCGCCGTGGGCGTACGGGAGGAGGCGGTGTACTCCGCGACCAAGGCCGGGTTGATCGTCTTCGCGGAGGGGCTCCGCCACGAGGTGCGCGACGTGGGCGTGTCGGTCGTGCTGCCCGGCGTCGTCGACACGCCGTTCTTCGACCGGCGCGGCCGGCCGTACGCCCGCCGGTGGCCCCGTCCGGTCTCGCCCGAACGGGTCGCGCGGGCCGTCGTCTCGGCGATCGAACGGGACCGCGCGGAGTGCTACGTGCCGTGCTGGCTCCGCCTGCCCTCCCGCCTGCGGGGCGCGGCGCCGGGGGTGTTCCGATCGCTCAGCGGCCGGTTCGGCTGAGGGACGGAGGGTTCCGCCCGGCGCGCGGACCTGATAGGCCAGAGGGATGCAGAGACCCGCCACCGTCGTCCGCCGCCTGACCGTCGCCCTCGCCGCGCTGCTGGCCGTGACCGCCGCGGCCCCGGCGGCGCAGGCGCGTACGGAGCCGAAGGCCCCCAAGGGGTTCGTCGCGCTGAGCGACGTCGACTCGACGATCATCCAGGAGATGCGCTACCCGACGAAGCACAACTTCGTGGGCCGGCCCATCGACGGGTACCGCCAGCCGATCTGCATCCTGACCAGGACGGCCGCCCAGGCCCTGCACACGGTGCAGCAGAGGCTGCTGCGGCGGGGCTACTCGCTGAAGGTGTACGACTGCTACCGGCCGCAGCGCGCGGTGAACGACTTCGTCAAGTGGGCCGAGGACCCGAAGGCCACGCAGATGAAGGCCGAGTTCTACCCGCGCGTCGACAAGTCGCGGCTGTTCGCGGACGGGTACATCGCGGAGAAGTCCGGGCACAGCCGGGGCAGCACGATGGATCTCACCGTCGTCAAGCTGCCCGCCCGGCCGACGCCGCCGTACCGCCCCGGGCAGCGGCTCGTGCCCTGCTACGCGCCGAAGGCCGAGCGGTTCCCGGACGACTCGATCGACATGGGCACCGGGTTCGACTGCTTCGACACGCTCGCGCACACCCTCGACCCGCGCGTCAAGGGCACGCAGCACGCCAACCGGCTGCTGCTGAAGCACGCCATGGAGGCCGCGGGCTTCGTCAACCTGGCCGAGGAGTGGTGGCACTACACCTACCAGCCCGAGCCGTTCCCGAACACCTACTTCGACTTCCCGGTCTCGCGCGCCTCGCTGCACGGGCGGCGCTGAGCCGCGCGGTTCAGACGGCGCAGCGGAGCGGGCCGCCGTTGTAGGCGATGGCGTCGGTGAAGGCGGCGATCAGGTCGAGTTCGGCGCCTTCGGCGTCCGCGTACGCGCGGTGCAGGTTGAGGACGACCCGCTCGCGGTCCGGCCACTCGGCGAACGGCCCGAGGTCGCACGTCCGGGCGGCCTCCAGGGGGGTGAGCCCCTCCTCCCGGCCGCGCCGCGCGGTGTCGAGGATGAGGCGGTAGTACGCCTCGTGCGCCGCGAGGACGGGCGCGAGCTCGCCGGTGATGATCGCTCCATGGCCGGGCACGACCGTACGGGCGCCGAAGCCGGCCAGCCAGTCCAGCGAGCGCAGCGCCCCTTCGACGGACCCCATCAGGACGAGTGGCGTCACCTCGTGGAAGACCAGGTCGCCGGTGAACAGCACCTGCTCCTCCGGCAGCCACGCGACCACGTCCCCGGCCGTGTGGGCGCGGTGTCCGGGATGCCGGAGCTCGATCCGCCGCTCGCCCGTGAACAGGGTCAGCTCGTCGTCGAGGACGACCGCCGGCGGCCGGATGTCCGAGACGCCCCAGTCGGGGGACGGCGACCAGATCGGCGGGGTGGACCGCAGGATGAAGTCCGCCAGGAGCTCCTCGCGGGTCGCCCGGTGGCCGACCACCACGGCGGAGCCGGGGAGCAGCGCGTTGCCGTACGCGTGGTCCCCGTGGAAGTGCGTGTTCACCGCCATCCGCACGGGGGCCCCGCCGGTCGCCGCGTCGACCGCCGCGAGGAATCGCCGGGTGCGCTCGGCCGTCGCGCACGTGTCGATGAGGATCACGCCGTCGGCCCCGTGCACGGCTCCGGCGTTGTTGATCCACCACGAGCCGTCCGGCTGGTGCCAGGCGTGCACGCCCGGCGCCACCTCGGTGAGCCGCGGTCCGCCGCCGTCGGCCATCGTCGTCTCCTCGCTCAGCATCCGGCGATCTTATCGATCGGTGTCAGGCGATCCGGCGGTCGCGGCCCGCGACGAGGCCGGCCGTGAGCTGCAGCACCATGAGGACGGCCATGAGCACCAGCGGCGTCCGCCAGCCGCCGCTGTGCTGGTAGAGCACCCCGACGAGGATGGGCACGGGGATCGAGATGAGGTAGCCGGTGCTCTGCGCGAAGGCCGACAGCCGGGTCACCGTGGCGCCGTCCCGACCGCGCATTCCGATCATGGCCAGGGCCAGCGGGAAGGCGGTGTTGGACAGTCCGAGCAGCACCGCCCACAGCCAGGGCGCGCCGGCCGGCGCGGCCCAGAGCCCGGCGAACCCGGCCAGCCCGCACAGGGCAAGGCCCGCCGCCAGGCCGCTCTGACTCCGCAGGCGGCCCGCGAGGGCGGACAGCGGGTAGGACAGGGGCACGCTGAGCAGGGAGGTCACCGCGAAGAGCAGGCCCGCGGCCTCCGCCGACAGCCCGGCGTCGCGGAACATCTGCGGCAGCCAGCCGATGATGACGTACGCGCCGCCGGCCTGCAGGCCGAAGAAGACCGCCAGCGCCCAGGCCGTGGGGCTCCGGGTGATGCGCACGTCGGGCACGTCACCCGGTGCGCCCGCCGCCCCGCCCGGCGCGGCGGCGAGCGGTGCGCCACGACGGCGGCCGAGGACGAGCCAGGCGGGAACGGCGAGGGCGGCGAGGACCGTCCAGGAGCCCAGACCGGCCTCCCACCGCCCGCCGAATGCCCGGGCCAGCGGAACGGTGCCCGCCGCGGCCGCGCAGGCGCCGACGTTGAGCGCCATGGAGTACACGCCGGTCATCGCGCCGACCCGGTCCGGGAAGCGCTGCTTGACCACGACCGGCAGGAGCACGTTCGTCACCGCGATGCCGGCCAGCGCGACGGCGCTCAGCGCGATGAAGACGACCGTGCCCGACGAGAAGGGCCGCGCGAGCAGGCCGAGCGTGAGCGCCACGGCCCCGAGCCCGATCACCCCGTCCGCGCCGTACCGCCGGGCCAGCCGCGGGGCGGCGAAGCCGACGAGCGCGAAGCACACCTCCGGCAGCGAGGTGAGCAGCCCGGCGACGGTGCCGCTCATCCCCAGCGCGGAGCGCACCTCTTCGAGCACGGGGCCCAGGCTCGTGACGGCGGGGCGCAGGTTCAGCGCGGCGAGGACCAGCGCCACGACCGCCAGCCTGCGGCTCGGGAGCGGCGACGTGGTGAGGTCCTGCGACGGTTCGGCGTAATGCGGACGAACCGCCTCATTTTTCGACATGGCGCCAATCGTAGAATCATGGGATGAATCTCGCACCAGTCCCGCGCCGGGGCGCGCTGTCGGACGAGGTGATCGCCCGGCTGCGGCAGCAGATCACCTCCGGCGCCTGGCCGGTCGGTTCGCGCATCCCCACCGAGCCGGAGCTGGTCGAGCAGCTGGGCGTCGCCCGCAACACCGTACGGGAGGCCGTACGGGCGCTGGCGCACAACGGGATGCTGGACATCCGCCAGGGCTCCGGCACCTACGTCGTGGCGACCAGCGAGCTGTCCGGCGTGATGCAGCGCCGCTTCGCCGAGGTCGGCCGGCTCGACGTCATCGAGGTACGGGGCGCCCTGGAGGCCGCGGCGGCGGGACTGGCCGCCGCGCGGCGTACGGACGATGACCTGCGCCGGCTCGACGCCCTCCTGGCCGGGCGGGAGAATGCCTGGGCCTCCGGCGACCGGGACGCCTTCGTCGACGCGGACGCCGCCTTCCACCTGGCGGTCGTCGCCGCGTCACACAACGAGGTGATGGCCGAGCTGTACGCGGACCTCGGCCAGGTGATCCGGGACTCGCTGCGCGAGCACTTCGGCGCCGAACTGTCGCCCGAGGGATACATGGACCACTCCCGGCTGCTCGACGCCATCCGCGCCCGTGACGCCGCCACGGCCACCACCGAGGCCGCCTCCCACACCGCCCACCGCACCGACCCCTGACCCCGCGGCCCGGGGTCACATCGCCCAGCGGCGGAACCCGCCTTCGGAGTCGATGACCTGACCGGTGATCCAGCCGCCATCGCCGGAGACGAGCCACCGCACGAGACGCGCGGCGTCCTCCGGCCGCCCCCAGCGGCCCGCGGGGAGCGCACGCCCCACCCGACGGGTGAGCTCCGGATCGGCCCATCCGGTGTCGACCGGGCCGGGATTCACCGTGTTGACGGTGATCCCCCGGTCGATCAGCGCGTCCGAGAGGCTGAGCGTCATCTGATGGATGGCGCCCTTGCTCACGGCGTACGGCAGTTCCTGGCTCATCGGCCCCAAGTGCTGGCCCGACGTGAACAGCACGATACGGCCACCGCCCCGGTCGTCGTCGTGCGCGGCCGCGAACGCCTGCGCGAGCAGCAGGCTCGCCCTCGCGTTCACGGCCCAGCACAGGTCGAGTTCCTCGGCGGTGACCTCGGTGAGGCTCTGGTACGAACTTCGGGCGTGGTTGGCCACCAGCAGGTCCACCGCCCCGAATGCCTCGACGGCCCGCCCGACGACCCGCGCGGGCGCGTCCGCGTCGGCGAAGTCGGCCTCGACGTGCGCGAGCCGGGGTCCCTCGCCGCCGAGTGCCGCGAGAATCCCGGAGACTCCCGCCGGATCGGCGCCCCACGCCTGCTCGGCGTCGTGGGGCGTCCACGAGTGGATGAGCACGGAGGCGCCCGCCGCGAGCAGTTCCCGAGCCACCGCGAAACCGATTCCCGCCCGCCGGCTCACCCCGGTCACGACGGCCACCCGGCCCGCCAACGATCGCGAGCCGTCCGATACCGAATCCTGCGACGCGTCCATCCGCCGGACGCTAACGGCTGCCGGTTCCAAAGCCGAGCGCTTTTCTTCAGGACCCCGGCGCTGTACTGTCCTGGGCAGCGGAACGACGCGAGGAGGTGAGCCCGATGGCGACGACCGGTCCTTTCCGGGCGCTCCTCGCCGACGCGGCTGTCTGACCCGCACCGGGGAGTGTCCGTCCGTACACACTCCTCAGTGAAGGAAGCATGACAGTCACGCCTTTCCAGATCTCCGTGTCCGACGACGTCCTCGACGACCTGCGCGCACGCCTGGCCCGCACGCGCTTCACCACCGCGTCCGACACCACTCCGTGGGCGGCCGGCGCCGATCCCCGCTACCTGCGCGAGCTCGTCGCGTACTGGGCGGACGCGTTCGACTGGCGCGCGGCCGAACGAGCGCTGAACGCCTACCCGCACCACCGCGCCGAGGTCGCCGGCCGGCGCGTCCACTTCGTGCACGTACGCGGCGTGCGCTCCGAGGGCGGGCCCGAGCCGCTTCCGCTCGTCCTGACGCACGGCTGGCCGAGCAGCTTCGTCGAGATGCTGCCCGTCGCCCGGCGCCTCGCCGACCCGGCCGCGTACGGCGGTGATCCCGCCGACGCCTTCGATGTCGTGATCCCCTCGCTGCCCGGGTTCCTGTTCTCCGAACTGCCGGACGGTCCCTTCACCCGCCGGGGCGTCGCCGAGATCTGGCACGCGCTGATGACCGAGACCCTCGGCTACCGACGGTTCGGGGCGTTCGGCGGGGACATCGGGGGTGGCGTCACCCAATGGCTCGGCGCGCTCTTCCCCGAGAGCCTGGCCGGCGTCCACGTGACGTCCGCGGTGATCACCGAGGACTTCGGTGACCGGCCGCCGACCGCCGAAGAGCAGGCGTTCCTCGACGACCTGCGCGCCTACGACGAGAAGGACGGCGGTTACAGCGAGATCATGTGGACCCGGCCGGACACGATCGCCGCGGCGCTCATGGACTCCCCCGCCGGGCTGGCCGCCTGGATCATCGACAAGTACCGCGACTGGAGCGACTGCGGCGGTGACCTGGAGGCCCGCTGGGACAAGGACACCCTGTGCACGATCGCGACCCTGTACTGGGCGACCGGCACGATCGGGTCGTCCTTCCGGCAGTACTACGACTATCCGCTCAACGCGCCGGTCCCGCGGATCACCGTCCCGGCGGCGGTGACGCTGAGCAACGAACCGGCGCTGCGGGCCCTGCCCCGGAGCCTCGCGGAGCGGGCGTACGCGGACCTGCGCCACTGGCACCGGCCCGAGCGGGGCGGCCACTTCATGGCGCATGAGGAGCCCGAGCAGGTGGTCACCGACCTGCGCGCCTTCTTCCGGCCGCTGCGGACCGGCTGACGGTCGAGGTCGGCGGAGACGCCGTCCCGCCCGGTGCCGTCACGCTCCGCCTTTGCGGCGGCGCGGCGCCGCCGAGCGGGGCGGCGTCGAGCGCATGTGGTCTCGCACCGGCCCCAGCAGGCCGGCGAGGGCCTTGACGTCGTCGCGCGAGAGCGGCTCGAAGAGCAGGCCGCTGACGACCTCGATGTGACCGGGCAGCACCTTCGCGAGCAGCGCGCGGCCGGCATCGGTGATGGTGACCGTGATGCTCCGCTCGTCGTCCGGAGAGGGGGCGCGCACGACCAGGCCCGCCTTCTCGAGTAGACCCGCCTGGTAGGTCAGACCGCTGCGGCTGTAGACGACCCCGTCGGCCAGGTCGGTCATGCGGTGACTGCCCGTCGGTGAGTCTCCGAGACGGGCCAGCAGCTGGAACTGCACATAGCTGAGATCGCCGGCCTCGCGCAGCTGCTGCTCGACCGCGTGCCGAAGCAGGCTGGTCACCTCGATGAGGGCGAAGTAGGCGCCGAGCTGCACGGGGTCGAGCGACGGCGGTGAATCAGGCATGACAGGAGTCTACTGCTTCGAATTCGAAGGGCTGCCGTCATCGGGGGGTGCCTGAGCGCGGATGAGGACCTCGCCGGCGGCGGTGCGGTCGTAGAGGACGGCTCGTCCGGCGCGCCGGCGCCGGACGAGCCGGGCGTCGAGCAGAATCCTCAGATGGCGGCCCACCGAACCCAGTCCCTGGCCGGTCAGGGCGACCAGCTGCGTCGTGGTCTTGGGCGTGTCCAGGAGGACGAGCACCCGCGCCCTCGCGGGCCCCAGCAGCCGCCCCCAGGGCGTCGGAGACCGGAGCCGGCTCGGGCCCGGCGAGCACGCCGGAACAGGGGTAGATCACGGCGTGCCGGTCGCGGTCGTTCCAGGAGACCCAGCCGACGCCCGGCGTGACCGGGACGAACAGCAGGCGCGTTCCGGCCAGGTCCCGGGGCGGGGAGTCGTACCGGTTGATCTGGAGACGCCCCTCTCCCAGCCAGCGCATCCCCGGACGCATCGCCTCGAACGCGGCGGCCCATCCGGCCTGACCGAGTTGCGCGGTCCGCGCGACGATGTCGGCCTCGATGACGCGCCGGCGCCGCGCCCAATCCGGCCGGACCATCTCAGCCCAGATCCACTCCAGCAGGCCGGCGAGGCGTTCGGCCAGGTCCGTCCGGTGCAGCAGCACCGGGACGGGGCCCCGCAGCGCGACCTCGAGATGCCGATGGACCTGGTCGGCGGGCACCTCGCGGATCGCCGTCAGTTCGTCGTGGAAGGGCGGATCCGCCGCACCGGAGGACGGAGGGACCACGAAGTCCGCGATCCAGCCCGGACGCAGCGCGGACCGTACGAGGAGCGCGGTGACCGGATCGCCGGCCAGGCGGGCCCGGTAGGCGGGCAGACGGGCGTCGAGCCACGCCCGCTCACCGGGGTGCGCGGCCGCGTTCTTGTGCAGCACGAGGAGGCACGCGGTGGTCTCGGCCAGTGCCGAGACGACGAACCGGCTCTCCGCCAGTGTGTCCGTGCTGAGTCGCCACCAGCCCATGTTTCGCCTCCCCGCGAAACGTTAACGGCCTCGCCCCGCAGGGCGTGACACTCCCGATCATGCCGACCACCTACCGAGGGCTCTTCCGCACGCCCGAGTTCACCCCCCTGTTCGCGACCGCGTCGGTCCAGATCGCCGCGTCGACGGTGAGCGGCCTGGCCCTGGGCACGCTCGTCTACACGGCGACGGGCTCACCGCTGTTGTCCGCGCTGAGCATGTTCGGCCCGTCGCTGGCGCAGGTGATCGGGGCGACGGTGCTGCTGTCGGCGGCCGACCGGCTGCCGCCCCGCGCCGCGACGGCGGGCCTGGCGCTCGCCTTCGGGTCGGGTACCGCCCTGCTGGCCGTCCCGGGCCTGCCGATGTGGGCCGTCTTCACCGTGATCATGTTCCTGGGGCTCGTGGGCGCGGTGGGGGGCGGGGTGCGGTACGGCCTGCTCAGCGAGATCCTTCCCGGTGAGGGCTACCTGCTCGGCCGTTCCGTGCTGAACATGTCGGTCGGCGCTGCGCAGATCTGCGGGTTCGCCGTCGGCGGCGGGCTGGTGACGGCCCTGTCCCCGCGCGGCACGCTGCTGACCGGCGCGGCCCTCTACCTCGCCACGGCGGCCGTGGCCCGGTTCCGTCTCAGCAGCCGACCGCCACGGACCGCGGGACGGCCGTCGATCGCCGCCACCTGGCGGACGAACGCGAGCCTGTGGTCCTCGCGGCCCCGCCGGTACGTCTACCTCGCCATGTGGGTGCCGAACGGCCTGATCGTGGGCTGTGAGTCACTCTTCATCCCGTACGCGCCACGGCACGCGGGAATGCTGTTCGCCTTCGCGGCCGGGGGGATGCTGCTCGGCGACACACTGACCGGCCGGTTCGTCCCCCCGGGGCTGCGGCGGACGCTCGACGCGCCGCTGCGTCTCCTGCTCGCCGCGCCGTACCTCGTCTTCGCCGCCCACCCGGGCCTCACCATCGCCGTGGCCGCGATCACGCTCGCCTCGATCGGGTACTCCGCCACCCTGCTGCTGCAGGAGCGCCTGATGGCCCTCACGCCGAAGAACGTGCACGGGCAGGCGCTGGGCCTGCACTCCGCCGGCATGCTCACCATGCAGGGCGTCGGCGCGGCCCTCGCCGGGGCGGTCGCCCAGCACGTCTCCCCCGCGACGGCGATGGCCGTGATGGCGGCGGCCTCCGTGACGGTGACCGTCCTGCTCGCCCCCGGGCTGCGCGGCGAGCCCGCGCCCGTACCGGAGCCTTCTCCGCAGTCGGCCGCCTGACTCCGGCATGCCGGCGCCCGACGCGGGCATGGACGACTCCGTCCGGTACGGCGGAGGATGGAGCGATGAGCGGGGACGGCGAGCAGCGCGACGGGGTGGCCCTGACCAATCTGGACCAGCCCCTGTTCGATGGGGCCGACGCGACCAAGCGGGAGCTGGTGGACTACCTCGACGCGGTCGCCGACCGGATCATCCCGAACCTGCGGGAGCGCCCGCTCTCGGTGATCCGTGCCCTGCGCGGGCAGCGTCCCTTCATGCAGAAGAACCTCCCGAAGTACGCCCCGTCGTGGATCCCGGCCGTGCGGATGTGGGCGGAGGCGTCGCACCGGGAGGTGACGTACGCGGTCTGCGACGACCGCCGGACGCTCCTGTGGTTCGCCAACCAGCGCGCCGTCGAGTACCACCCCGCGCTCCTGCGCGGCGACCGGGTCACCCACCTCGTGCTCGACATCGACCCGCCGGACGACGGGGCGTTCGGTCTCGCCGTGCGCGCGGCCCGCCTCGTCCGCGAGGTCCTCACGGACGCCGGCCTCACCGGCGTGGTCAAGACCAGCGGCGCCAAGGGCGTCCACGTGTTCGTCCCGGTCGACGGGCGGGTGACCGCGGAGGAGGCCGCCGCGGCGACCCGGGCGATCGGAGCTCGCGCCGAACGCCTGGATCCGGCGCTCGCCACCACGGCGTTCATCCGGGAGGACCGCGGCGGCAAGGTGTTCATCGACTCGACCCGCGCGGGCGGCGCGACCGTGGTGGCCGTCTACAGCCCGCGCGTACGGCCGGGGGTGCCCGTCTCGTTCCCCGTCGCCTGGGAGGACCTGGACGAGGTCACACCGGCGGACTTCACGATGCGGACCGCGCGTCGCCTGCTCACCGAGGGCGACCCGTGGGCCGCGCGGATGCCCGGTCCGCAGGCGCTGAATCCGGACCTGGTCGCCGAGGGCCGTACGATCCCGGTGGCCCGGGTCCAGGCGATGCACGAGGGGAAGCGGCGGGCCCGCGCCCGGCGTTCCGGCGCCTGACGGCGGGTCGCCGGGTCACACTGGGCCCATGAGCGATGCCGACGAGCCGTACGGTGACCCGTCTCCCGGGGACTCCGGCGTTCCCCGTTCCCTCGACCGCGTCCTCGCGGACGTCGCCGCCGAGCGCGCGGCGCAGGACGCGATGTGGGGCGTGCAGGACCTCCCGGACGGCACCGGGAGCGAGCACACGGCGGCGGCCGACTCCGCCAAGCGCGACTGCCGGGAGGCCTGGGCCGACGCCCGGCTGACCTGGCGGCACATCCTCGCCGAGGAGTTCTGCGAGGCGCTGGCCGAGACCGACCCGCGCGCCCTGCGCACGGAGCTGATCCAGACCGCCGCCGTCGCGGTGAAGTGGGTGCAGGCGATCGACCGCCGCAATGGAGAGCTCACCCACCGGGCCCCGGCCGGCCCCGGGCGGATGGAGAAGCTCGTACGCGACCGAGTGCCGGAGCTCATCCGCGCCGACGGCGGTGACCCCGACGTACGGGCCGCCGGGGACGGGGAGTACCTCATGCTCCTGCGGGCGAAGTTGTACGAGGAGGCCGGGGAGTTCGCGGTGTCGGGTGACGTCGAGGAGCTCGCCGACGTCCTGGAGGTGGTCTACGCCCTCGCCGCCGCGCGCGGTGTCACGGCCGGCGAGCTGGAGCGGCTCCGCGCGGCCAAGGCAGCCCGCAACGGGTCGTTCGAGCGGCGTCACGTGCTCCGCCGCCCCGACCGAGGCTGACGGCGCTCCTCAGGACGTGCTCCGCCGGCCCGGCCGAGGTCGATGGCCCTCCCCCCTCCCGGGAGCCGGCCCGGCCGAGGTCGATGGTGCTTGTCCGGACGACGGCCGCCCGGCGTCGCGCTCGTTCAGTCGTCCCCGTCCCGGTGCCGGTCGTCCTCGGCGAGTTCGTCGACCGCGACGGCGACGGCGAGGACGAGCGGGACGTCGGGGTGACCGACCTCGATCCCGTACGTGTCGCGGATCCGGAACCACTTGCGGGAGGTCTGCGCGACGACGCCCTCGTCGGCCTCGATCCGGTAGTTCTTCTCGATGAGGTCGCCGGTCGCGGTCCACTCCTGCCCGTCGGCGAGCTCGACCACCATCTTGTGGCGGAGCGGGCTGAACAGCTTCTTGTGCACCTTCGCGACGGTCTCGCCGTCGCGTTCGACGAGCATGGTGTCGCGGATGCTGACCATCTTCTTCCGGATGACGGCGAGGACCTCCCCGCCGGGCCCCTTCAGCTCGAACGTCTGGCGCAGCCGCAGCGCCTTGCCGTCGACGAGGAAGGCGCGCTCGCCCGCCTCGTCCTCGATCCAGAAATCGTCGCCGATGCTGAACATCCGCTCGCGCATCACGAACTTCACGGCGCCTCCTCGCTCCGTCCTTCGCCGGGAGGATCCCCGTCTCGCCGACGATCACTCGTCCGAAACGGGTGGCTTTTCCGGTGATGCACCCGGAAGATGGGCGCCGTGCCCCTTGATCATCTGACCGAGGCCGAGAAGCTCGTCTGGCGGAGGTTCCGCACCGGGGACTGGGCGGACCTGCGTACCGGTGATCCCGGCGTGGACGACGTGACCGGAGGCGCGTCGTGGGGGCCGGAGCGCACGGTCGACGCGGAGGTGATCCGGGCACTACTGCTCGGCGCCGCCGGCGCGGAGCCGGGGCGCCATCCGGCGCTGCGGCTGCGCGGCGCGCGGGTGACCGGGCGGCTGGACCTGATGGGCGCGTCGGTGGAGTACGCGCTCGTGTGCGAGGCCTGCTACTTCGAGGAGCCGCTGCGGTTCGTCGAGGCGAGCACGAAGACGGTGCGGATCACCGGCAGCAGGCTCCCGGCCCTCAACGGCGCCCGGCTGCGCCTCGACGGCATCCTCAACCTCCATCTGAGCCGGGTCGAACACGGCGTGCGGCTCGACCGGGCGAAGATCACCGGTGAGGTCACCCTCCGCGGCGCGACTCTGGGCCCGGACAGTGCCGGGGTGGCGCTCGCGGCCGACGGGATGGCCGTCGACGGCAACGTCGAGTGCGACGAGGGCTTCACCACCGACGGCGCCGTACGGCTGCGCGGTGCCCGGCTCACGGGCTCGATGTCCCTGAGCGACGCGCGGCTCGAACGTCCCGGCGGCCGGGCCTTCGACGGCAGCAACCTGACCGTGGCCGGCTGGCTCGCCGTGCGCGGGGCGGCCGTGAGCGGGGAGTTCGGGCTGCAGAACGCGCGGATCGCCGGCTGGATCGATCTGGCGGCCGCCCGGTTGAGCAATCCCGGCGGGGATGCCTTCACCGCGGGCGGCCTGGCCGTCGACGGCGGCGTGTGGGCCCATCGCGGCTTCGCGGCCGAGGGCGCGGTACGGCTCGTCGGCGCTCGCATCGGCGGCAACCTCACGCTCACCGGCGCACACCTGGACAATCCGGGCGGCACCGCCCTGAACGTCGCACGGGCCTCGATGGCCGACCTGGACGCCGACGGGCTCACGGCACGAGGTGTGGTCATCATGGCCGGCGCGGAGATCGCCCGCCGGGTCACCCTCAAGGACGCCCGGCTCGACGACGGCCCGGACGACACCGCCCTGAACGCCGACGGCCTCACCACGGGGACGCTCGTGATGCTCGGCGTGCGGGCCCAGGGCGCGGTGGTGATCCGCACCGCGCGGATCAGCGGCCGGATGACGCTGGCCGACGCACGGCTGAGCGCTCCGGACATCGCCCTCCGGCTGTCCCGTACCGAGATCGGCGCGGACCTGTTCTGCCACCGCATGACGATCGAGGGCCGGGTGAAGCTGACGGGCGCCCGGATCGGCCGGGAGCTGATCCTGGACCGGGTGCGGTTCACTCCTCCCGGCGACGTCGCCCTCGACGCCCGCACGATCACCGTCGGCGAGCTGACGCTGACCGGACCGGTCGAGGGCGCCGTCCAGCTCGACCACGCCCGCGTGGGAGTGCTGCGCGACGATCCGGACCACTGGCCGTCCGCCCTGCAGCTGGACGGGTTCACGTACGACGCGCTGGAGCCGCGCCTGTCCGCCGCCGAACGGCTGACGTGGCTGTCCCGCGACCCCGGCGGCTGCCCGCCGCAGCCGTACGAGCAGCTGGCCGCCTTCTACACCCGGATCGGCCAGCCGGGCCAGGCGCGCCGGGTGCTGTACGCCCGCGAGCTGCACCAGCGCCGCACGATGTCGCGGGTCGGCCGGGTGTGGAGCTTCCTGCAGGACGCGACGGTCGGCTACGGCTACCGGTCCTGGCGGGCCGTGGCCTGGCTGGCGCTGCTGCTCGTCGTGGGGAGCGTCGTCTACGGGGCCTCCCATCCCCAGCCGCTGAAGGCCGGCGAGGCCCCGCACTTCAACCCCGTCGTCTACACGCTCGACCTGCTGCTCCCCATCGTCGACCTGGGCCAGCAGAACGCCTTCAACCCGGCGGGCGCGGAGCAGTGGTTCTCGTACTTCCTGGTCGCCGCGGGCTGGGTCCTCGCCACCACCATCGCCGCCGGCGTCGCCCGCGTCATCACCCGCCGCTGATCCGCCCCTCCTATCGTGGGGTCGTGCTGACGGTCGGACTGGACCTGGCCGCGGAGGCCGGGAACACCGCGCTCGCCCGGCTGGAGTGGGACTCCGGCGGCTGCTCGGTCCGCGCGATCGAGCTCGCGTGCGAGGACGGGATGATCGTCGACGCGCTGCTGACGGCGGACAAGGCCGGGGTCGACTGCCCGCTCGGCTGGCCGGTCCCGTTCGTCGAGTTCGTCACCGCGCACCGGTACGGGAACGTGGACGTGCCGGTCGGGACGCGCGGCCGGGACTGGCGCCGGAACCTGGCGCTCCGGCTGACCGACCGGGTGGTCCGCGAGCGGACCGGGCTGACCCCGCTGAGCGTCTCCGCCGATCGGATCGGCCACGCGGCGATGCGCTGCGCCGCCCTCCTGTCCCGCCTCGCCCGGGAGGGCCGTCCGGTGGACCGGTGCGGCACGGGCGTGGTGGTCGAGGTCTACCCGGCCGCGTCCCTCAGACTGTGGGGCCTGCCGTACCGCGGTTACAAGCGCGCGCACGACCTCGCGGCGCTCGGGCGTCTGGTCGACGCCCTGCTGGCCGCCGCCCCCTGGCTCGGCCTCGGCCCGTACGAGACGCTCTGCCGCCGCTCGCACGACGCGACCGACGCGGTCATCGCGGCCCTCACCGCCCGCGCCGCCCGGTGCGGCCTCGCCACCTTCCCCGGAACCGGCGAGGCGGAGACGGCACGGTCGGAGGGCTGGATAGCCCTCCCCACGGGCTCCCTCGACGACCTCCTGCCCGGCACCTGAGCACAAGCGCACTTGCGTTGGAGTGCGCTCTAGGTGTTTGGGTGCTGTCATGGACTACGTACAGCTTGGGCGGACCGGCCTCAAGGTCAGCCGGCTGGTGCTCGGCACCATGAACTTCGGCCCGCAGACCGACGAACCCGACAGTCACACGATCATGGACGCCGCGCTCGACGCGGGCATCAACTTTTTCGACACGGCCAACGTCTACGGCTGGGGTGAGAACAAGGGCCGTACCGAGGAGATCATCGGCACCTGGTTCGCCAAGGGCGGCGGCCGCCGGGACAAGACGGTCCTGGCGACCAAGGTGTACGGGAACATGGGCGCGGAAGGCGACCCCTGGCCGAACTACGACAAGCTCTCCGCGGTCAACATCCGCCGCGCCGTCGAGGCCTCCCTGCGCCGGCTCGGCACGGACCACATCGACGTCTACCAGTTCCACCACATCGACCGGGCGACGCCGTGGGAGGAGATCTGGCAGGCGATGGACGTCCTGGTCCAGCAGGGCAAGATCCTGTACGTCGGGTCGTCCAACTTCCCGGGCTGGGGCATCGCCCGCGCGAACGAGCAGGCGGCCCGGCGCGGCTCCCTCGGCCTCGTCAGCGAGCAGTGCCTGTACAACCTGATGGAGCGGCGGGCCGAGATGGAGGTCATCCCGGCCGCCGAGGCGTACGGGCTCGGCGTGATCCCCTGGTCGCCGCTGCACGGCGGACTGCTCGGCGGGGCGATCCGCAAGGAGCGCGAGGGCGGCTCCGCGCGCTCGACGTCCGGGCGGTCCGCGGAGGCACTGGCCGACCCGGCGCAGCGGGAGCGGATCCAGGCGTACGAGGACCTGTGCGAGCAGCACGGGTTCGAACCCGGCGACGTGGGCCTGGCCTGGCTGCTGACCCGTCCGGGCGTGACCGGGCCGATCGTGGGACCGCGCACGCGGGAGCAGCTCGACTCGGCGCTGCGGGCACTCACCCTGGAGCTGCCGGAGGAGTTCCTCAAGGCGCTCGACGAGATCTTCCCGGGGCCCGGCCCGGCGCCGGAGGCGTTCGCCTGGTAGACCTGCGACGCAGGGCCATGGGCCTCCCGTTGCGGTGCGTCGCCGGGGTGGGGCACGCGGCCCCGCCCCGGCAGCGGGAGGCTGACTCCGTTCCCGCAGCGGCGTCCTGGATCCGATCGTCGTGCACGGCGGGCCCGTCAGAACTCATACGATGCCGGATCGGCTGGGGACCAGCCGGTCGCCTTACCGCTCGTCAGCATCGGCGACACGTAGAGCGCTCGATATGCGGAGAACGTGTACGCGTCCCGCGCAGTCGAGAGTTCGTAGGCCGGCGCCGTGATCGTCAAGGGCTCGCCGTGATCGGGGACGACCTGCGTGGCGGGCTTACCGTTCACGAGGAGTTCGAACCGGTAGCGATACCGGCAGTAATACCTGGTCGTGGTCGCGGTGAGAACGAAGGTGGCCGGCTCGCCCAACGCCAGGTCGTATTCGTGGTCGAGGAAGTATGAGCCGGTGAACTTCGGCGCCCCCTCATCGCCGCCGCCGGTGACGTTCTGGGCCGTGGGCTCGGGCTTGTCGAGGTTGAACCCGATCTTCGCCGTGTACGCGCCGCCTTCGGTCGGGGCGAAGAACAGCGTTCCGGTGAGCGGGCTCTGGCACTGAGCGAGCACCCTGATGTCGGTGATCCGCACTAAGCCCTTGCGATTTCCCGTCACCGCGAGCGTCGTGGTGGCCACGCCGACGTTCGCCGCGCCCAACGCCCGCAGGCGCTGGTCGCCGGCCTCGCCGAACGCGTCTCCCCTGATGATTCCGTTCTCCTTGTTGACCTGATCCACCTGAGCGGCGTCGACCACCGTGCCGGTGGCCATCGATGCCTCAGCGGGGAGATGCTCCATGCGCAGGCGATTGATCATGACGGCTGGACTGTGGGGGTCGGGTTTCGAGCCCGCCGGCGAACCGCCCCCGTCCGCGAGTCCTACGATCTTCAGAATCGCCGCTCCGAGGACCGCTGCGGCCACCGGGCCGACGATCGCCGTCTTCGTCCAGGCGGACAGGCCCTTGTACCAGGGCTTCCGCTTCTCGGGAGCCGGGGCCCCGTCGGGCTTGCCGGCGGAGCGCCCCTTCCTGGATGTCGTCTTCCTCGCTGCCACCGTTCTTCCCCTCCGGCCGGGCATCGGCATGGATGGCCGCTTCTCCTTCAGTAGACGCGCACCTGATGACACCGGCAGGTACTGCACCGGTCACAGGCGCGTAACGGCTCGTGCGGGCGGGAAGTGACCTTGCCGACGGCGAAGGCTCCGGCACACTGCGGGCGACGTCTCTGGCCGTGGGTTCGGCGGGCCGGTGGGTTGGCCCTGACGCCGCGTCATGCCGGTATTTTTCCGGTTGCACGTGCTCGAAGTGGTTTGTCACCGTAGAGCCGGTGCGTCTCCTGTCGCCGTCCCCTGCCGAGAGAGTTCCGTGTGCTGATCCGACTCTTGCGGGCCCACATGCGCCCCTACCGTTGGCCGCTCGCCCTGGTGGTGGCGCTGCAGTTGGTGCAGACGCTCGCCACGCTCTACCTGCCGACCCTCAACGCCGACATCATCGACCAGGGTGTCGTGAAGGGCGATACCGGTTACATCCTGAGCACCGGCGGCGTGATGCTCGCCGTGTCCCTCGTGCAGATCGTCTGCTCGATCGGCGCCGTCTACTTCGGCGCCCGTACGGCGATGGCCCTCGGCCGTGACATACGCGCCGCCGTCTTCACCCGGGTCCAGTCGTTTTCGGCCCGCGAGGTGGGGAAGTTCGGCACGCCCTCCCTGATCACGCGAACGACGAACGACGTGCAGCAGGTCCAGATGCTGGCCCTGATGACCTTCACGATCATGATCGCGGCTCCGATCATGGGCGTCGGCGGCATCGTGCTGGCGCTGAACCAGAACGTCTCGCTGTCCTCGCTGCTGCTGGTGATCGTCCCCGTGCTCGGTGTGGTGATCTTGCTGATCATCTCGCGGATGCGGTCGCTGTTCCGGCTCATGCAGGTACGCATCGACACGATCAACCGGGTGCTCCGCGAGCAGATCAGCGGCGTTCGCGTCATCCGGGCCTTCGTCCGCGACGTCCCGGAGCAGAGGCGTTTCGAGACGGCCAACACCGAACTGCTCGACGTGTCGCTGGGGACCGGCCGGCTGATGGCGCTGATGTTCCCGTTCGTGATGTTCGTGGTGAACGTCTCCAGCGTCGCCGTCCTGTGGTTCGGCGGCCACCTGATCGACAGCGGGTCGATGCAGGTCGGCGCGCTGACCGCGTACCTCAGCTATCTGATGCAGATCCTCATGGCGGTCATGATGGCGACCTTCATGTTCATGATGGTGCCGCGCGCGGAGG
This sequence comes from Actinoallomurus rhizosphaericola, assembly GCF_024055675.1. Classification (NCBI taxonomy): domain Bacteria; kingdom Bacillati; phylum Actinomycetota; class Actinomycetes; order Streptosporangiales; family Thermomonosporaceae; genus Actinoallomurus; species Actinoallomurus rhizosphaericola. Next base: position 61,171 of record NZ_JAMXMW010000014.1, read on the forward strand.
TGTGCGCCGAGCGCATCCAGGAGGTCCTGGAGACCGAGTCCAGCGTGGTCCCGCCGGCGGAGCCGGTACGGACCCTGCGCACGCACGGTCACCTGGAGTTGCGGGACGCCGAGTTCCGCTACCCGGGCGCCGAGGAGCCCGTCCTGTCCGGCGTCGACCTGGTCGCCCGGCCCGGTGAGGTCACGGCGATCATCGGCTCCACCGGCAGCGGCAAGACGACGCTCCTCAACCTCATCCCCCGGCTCATGGACGTGACCGCCGGCGCGGTGCTCGTCGACGGCGTCGACGTACGCGAACTCGACCCCGTGACGCTCTCGGACGCGGTCGCGTTCGTTCCCCAGCGGCCGTACCTCTTCTCCGGGACGGTCGCCTCCAACCTGCGGTACGGCAAGCCGGACGCCACGGACGAGGACCTCTGGCACGCCCTGGAGATCGCCCAGGCCAGGGACTTCGTCGAGAAGATGGACGGCCGCCTGGACGCCAAGGTCGACCAGGGCGGCACGAACGTCTCCGGCGGCCAGCGCCAGCGCCTCGCCATCGCCCGCGCGCTCGTCCGCCGGCCCGAGATCTACCTGTTCGACGACTCGTTCTCCGCCCTGGACTACGCGACGGACGCGGCCCTGCGCGCGGCACTGGCCGCCGAGACCGCCGAGGCGACCGTCGTGATCGTCGCGCAGCGGGTCTCCACCATCCGGCACGCCGACCGCATCATCGTCCTCGACGAGGGCCGCGTCGTCGGCGCCGGCACCCACCACGAGCTGATGGACACCAACGAAACGTACCGGGAGATCGTGCTCTCCCAGCTCACCGAGCAGGAGGCGGCGTGACGTCCCCGAACGGCGAACGCGCGGTACCCCGCCGCGGGCCGGGACCGTCCGGCCCGGCCCACGGGCCGGCCAGGTTCATGGCCGGGCAGTCGACCGAGAAGTCGCTGAACTTCCGCGGGTCGAGCCGCCGGCTGCTGCGGATGCTGCGGCCGGAGCGGCCGCTCATCGTCGCGACCCTGCTGCTCGCCGCCGCGAGCGTCACGACGAGCGTCGTCGGCCCGCGGATCCTCGGCCACGCCACCGACCTGGTCTTCGCCGGGGTCACCGGCCGCAGGTTCCCCGCCGGCAGGACCAAGGCGGAGGTGGTCGCCCAGCTGCGGCACACCGGTCACGGCACCCTCGCGGACATGCTGAACTCGATCGACTTCGTGCCCGGCCACGGCATCGACTTCGGCAAGGTCGGCATGGTGCTGCTGATCGCCCTGGCGCTGTTCGCGATCGCCGCGGTCTTCGGCGTGGTGCAGGGGCGTCTCACGACGACGATCGTGCAGCGGTCGATGTTCCGGCTGCGCGAGCAGGCGGAGCTGAAGCTGGCCCGGCTGCCGCTGAGCTACTTCGACCGTCAGCCGCACGGCGAGGTGCTCAGCCGGGTCACCAACGACATCGACAACCTCGCCCAGACGCTGCAGCAGACCCTCAGCCAGATGCTGACCTCGCTGCTCACCATCGTCGGCGTGCTGACCATGATGATCACGATCTCGCCGTTGCTGGCGCTGATCGCCCTGGTCACCGTCCCGATCTCGGTGCTGGTCGCGGGAAGGATCGGCAAGAGGGCGCAGCCGCAGTTCATCAAGCAGTGGTCCACGACGGGACGGCTGAACGGCCACATCGAGGAGATGTACACCGGGCACTCCCTCGTCAAGGTCTTCGGCCGGCAGGAGGAGTCCCTGGAGACGTTCCGGGAGCACAACGACACGTTGTACGCGTCGAGCTTCCGGGCCCAGTTCATCTCCGGCATGATCCAGCCCGCGATGATGTTCATCGGCAACCTGAACTACGTGCTCGTCGCGGTCGTCGGCGGCCTGCGGGTGGCGTCGGGCGCGCTGTCCCTGGGCGACGTGCAGGCGTTCGTGCAGTACTCCCGGCAGTTCACCCAGCCGATCACGCAGGTGGCCAGCATGGCGAACCTGCTGCAGTCGGGCGTCGCCTCCGCCGAGCGCGTCTTCGCGCTGCTGGACGCGGACGAGCAGGAGCCGGACCCGCAGACGCCCGTACGGCCCGAGGAGGTACGCGGGCGGGTGGTCTTCGAGAACGTGTCCTTCCGCTACAACCCGGACACGCCGCTGATCGAGGACCTGTCCCTGTCCGTCGAGCCCGGCCAGACCGTAGCCATCGTCGGCCCCACGGGCGCGGGCAAGACCACTCTGGTCAACCTGCTGATGCGGTTCTACGAGGTCACGGGCGGACGGATCATGCTCGACGGCGTGGACGTCGCCGAGATGACCCGCGAGGACCTGCGGGCCAGGACCGGCATGGTGCTGCAGGACGCCTGGCTGTTCGGCGGCACGATCGCCGAGAACATCGCGTACGGGGCGGCCGGCGCCACCCAGGAGCAGATCCTGGAGGCGGCACGGGCGACCTACGTCGACCGGTTCGTGCGCACGCTGCCCGACGGGTACGACACGGTGATCGACGACGAGGGCGGCAACGTCAGCGCCGGCGAGAAGCAGCTGATCACGATCGCCCGCGCGTTCCTCGCCCGGCCCACGATCCTCATCCTGGACGAGGCGACCAGCTCGGTCGACACCCGGACCGAGGTCCTGATCCAGCGCGCGATGAACTCCCTGCGCAAGGGACGGACCAGCTTCGTCATCGCCCACCGCCTGTCCACCATCCGCGACGCGGACCTCATCCTCGTCATGGAGTCCGGCAGCATCGTCGAGCAGGGCACCCACGACGAGCTCCTGAAGGCCGAAGGCGCCTACGCCCGCCTCTACCAGGCCCAGTTCGCCCAGGCCGTCGCCGAGGTCGACTGACGGGGCCGTGGTCGTGGGGGGCGGGCCGCCCCCCCGGGGGGCGCCCCCCCCCCCCCCCCGCCGTGGGTCACGGCACCAGGACGATCTTGCCTCGGGTGTGGCCCTTCTCCAGCTCGCGGAAGGCGTCCTGAACCTGGTCGAGCGGGTAGGTGCGGGCGATCGGGATCTCCAGCTCACCCTTGTCGATGAGCCCGGCCAGTTCCGCGACCACCTCGATGGTGGCCGCCTCCGCGTTCGCGTCGGTCCTGACGCCGTGCTTCGCGGCGGCGGTCCAGTCCTTGATGGTGTCGATCCGGTCCGGAGCGACGCCGAGCTCGATCGCGAGGTCGACGTAGCCGAAGCCGTAGGCGTCGATGAACGCGTCGACCTTCCCGCCGGGAGCGGCGGCCCTGATCCGGTCGGCGACGCCCTCGCCGTACGTGACGGGGATCGCCCCGTGGTCGGTCAGCCACCGGTGGTTGGCCTCACTCGCCAGACCGATCACCGTCGCGCCGGTGCGCCGGGCGAGCTGGACCGCGATCGTCCCCACCCCTCCGGCGGCGGCGGAGATCACGACCGTGTCGCCCCGCCCCGGGGCGACGGCGCGCACCGCCGCGTACGCCGTCGTCCCCGCGACGTACAGCGACCCGGCCTGCTCCCACGAGACGTTCGCCGGGCGTGGCATCAGGTTCGCCGCCTCGACGAGGACGAACTCGGCGTGGCTCGCCCGGTCGTCGGTGAACCCGAGGACCTCGTCGCCGGCCGCGTACCCCGTGACGCCCGCGCCGACCTCCTCGACGATCCCGGCGAGGTCGCTGCCCTCGCCGGAGGGGAACGTCGCGGGCCACCGCTCGTGCAGCACTCCCGTACGGATCGACACCTCCCCCGGGTTGATCGCCGCACGCTTCACCCGGACGAGGACCTGACCGGGTCCGGGGACCGGCCGGTCGACCTCCTCGACCCGCAGCACCTCGATGGGGCCGTACTCGTCGAACCGGACTGCCTTCGGCATCGCGCACTCCCTGCTCTGAGACGCCGGCCGTCTCTCGGCCGGACACCGATCAGGCTGCCAACAGAACACGGCGGGGAGTAGTGGACCGCTTTCCCTAGGATCGACGATCCTTGGCTGAGCGTCCGGCACCGGTCGGAACCTCGGCGATGATGACTCCATGCAGATGGACCGCAACCAGCTCGCCGACTTCCTGCGCCGTTCCCGGGAACGACTGCGCCCGCAGGAGGTCGGCCTGCCGGCCGGGCCGCGCCGCCGTACGCCCGGGCTGCGGCGCGAGGAGGTCTCCCAGCTCGCGGGGATGTCCGCCGACTACTACATGCGCCTGGAGCAGGCCCGGAGTCCGCAGCCGTCACCGCAGATCCTCGCCTCGCTGGCGCACGCGCTGCGCCTGACCGAGGACGAGCGCGACCACCTCTACCTGCTGGCGGGACACCGGCCGCCCGCGGGGCGACTGGCCGGCGACCACGTCCGGCCCGGCCTGCTCTACCTGCTGGACCAGCTCCACGGGACCCCGGCCCACATCACCAACGACCTCGGCGACCTGCTCGCCCACAACACCATGGCCGAGGCGCTGCTCGGGTGCATCTGCTCGGTCCGCGAGGAGGACCGGAACTTCATCTGGCGCTGGTTCACCGATCCCACGATCCGGTCGATCTATCCGCCGGAGGAGCTCGATGAGCTGGGCCGCACCTACGTCGCCGACCTGCGGGCCTCCATGGTCCGGCGGGGCAACGACGCCGTCTCGACCCGGCTGGTCGCCCGGCTGCGCGAGGTCAGTTCGGAGTTCGCCGCGCTGTGGGACCTGCACGAGGTCGCGGTGAACCGCAGGAGCCGCGTGCGCGTCGACCACCCCGCCATCGGCCCCATCGAGCTGGAGTGCGAGACGCTGCTGAGCCCGGCGGAGGACCAGCGGCTCACGATCTTCACGCCGCCGCCGGGCACCTCCAACATCGACCATCTCAGCCTGCTGCGCGTCCTCGGCCACGACGACTTCACCCCGGCCGCCCCCGGACGCCGCTGATTCGTTTTTTGATTCATAGTTCCAATAAGCGCTAAGGTGACGGCGTGGCACGCACTAAAGGGTTCGACCCGGACGCCGCCGTGGACAAGGCGATGGAGGTGTTCTGGGCCAATGGCTACGCGGGCACCACGCCCCGGCGGCTGAGCGATGCGCTGGGCATCGGCCCTGGCAGCCTCTACAACGCCTTCACCAGCAAGCACGCGCTCTACGAGCGGGCGCTGCGCCGTTACTACGAGCGGGAGACCGTCCGGCTGATCGAGCTGCTGGACGGACCCGGGTCGCCGCGGGCACGACTCCGGGCGGCCCTCGACCTGGTCGTCACCGCCGCCCTGGAGGACGGGGAGCGGCGCGGATGCATGGCCGCCAACGCGGCGGTCGAGTTCGCCGACGAGGACGACGTCGTCCACCACCTCGTGCGCCGCATCTTCGACCGCCAGGAGGCGGCGTTCCGCAGCACGATCGAGGAGGGCCAGCGTGCCGACGAGATCGACGCGGATCTCGACGCCGCCGCGCTGGCGGCGTTCCTCCTCGCGACGATCAACGGCATCCGGGTGCTGGCCAAGGCGGACCCGAGCCCGGCACGGCTCGCGACGATGGCCGAGACGGCCCTGCGCGCCCTCTGAGACATCCTTCGGCACGGCGTGCCGTTCGCACACCCTGATTCTGTAGCTGTAATTCAAGAATGGAGCGGTCATGGATCTGCGACTCGACGGGAAGGTCGCCGTCGTCACCGGCGCGAGCAAGGGCATCGGGCTGGCGATCGTGCGGTCACTCGCCGGCGAGGGCGCGCGGGTGGTCGCCGCCGCCCGTGCGGCCGGGACCGACCCGGGCGGGCCGGCCGGCGCGGTGACCACGGTGCCGGTCGACCTCACCACCCCGGACGGTGCCGCCGTCCTCGCCGAGCGCGCCGGCGACGCCGACATCCTGGTCAACAACCTCGGCGGCGTCACCGGGGACAGCATGCGGGCCGGCGGCTTTCTCGGCACCTCTGACGACGCCTGGCTGCGGACGTACGAGCTGAACCTCTTCAGCACCGTACGTGTCACCCGCGCGCTGCTGCCGGGCCTGCTGAGGCGGCGCGGCGTGATCGTGAACATCTCGTCGATCGGGGCGCGGGCGGCGTTCCAGCCCGTCGACTACGGCACCGCCAAGGCGGCGATGACGAACTTGAGCAAAGCGCTCGCCGAGGAGTTCGGCCCGCAGGGCCTACGTGTTCTGACCGTCAGCCCGGGGCCGACGAGGACGCAGAACTGGGGCGACCCGGACGGCTACGCCGGCGAGCTCGCCCGCGCGGCCGGGGAACCGCTGGACGAGTTCCTCGCCCGGGTGCCCGAGCGCATGGGGATCACCACCGGCAGGCTCACCGAGCCGGAGGAGACGGCCGCGCTCGTCACCTTCCTCGTCTCCCCGCTGGCCGGAAACCTCACCGGCGCCGATTACCTCGCCGACGGCGGCGTCATCAAGACCGTCTGACAGCCGGACCCGGCACGGCCGAGCCGGCGATGATCGCGGACTCGACCACGTCCTGACCGACGACGCCCTGGCGACCTGGGCGGCCGGGCTTTCCTAGCCCGCCGGCGGAAGGCCGAAGAGGGGCAGGCACGGAGCGAGGCCTTCGATCGTCACGGGCGCCGCCGGCCGGCCGGCGCGGTCGAGGCGCATCCGGCGCACCACCATGGGACGGCCGCGGACGACGCGGCGTTCGATCCCGTCCTCGCGGTAGCCGAGCTTGCGGGAGACCGCGAAGGAGGCCGCGTTGTCGGCGAAGGCGGCGGACACGGCGTGCTCCGCGCCCAGCCCGTCGAACGCCAGGCCGAGCACGGCGGCGCGCATCTCCGTGCCGATCCCCTGCCCCTGGTAGCGGCGGCCCAGCCAGGATCCCGTCGAGACCTCACGGAGGATCGAGAAGTCCGTTCCCATGAGCCCCTGGGTCCCGACGATCGTGCCGTCGAGATCGACCACCAGGTTCAGCGTCCAGGCCGACGGCCGCCAGGCCGCCCACTCCGACCAGTGGTACTGCAGGAGCCCGCGCGCTCGCTCGGCGGGCGGCGCGTCGGTCCAGGGGATGGCGAACGGCTGCGTGTCCGGGTCGTGGACGCCCTCCGCCGCGAGGTCGGCCAGCGCGTCCAGGTCCGCCGGAGTCGGGACGCGCAGTCGTAGCCGGGGAGTGCGGAGCCGCAGACCGAACAGGGGCCAGTGCGGAGATGTCATGCCGACGATTCTGCAGAGGGCCTCCGCCGGCCGCACCCGTTTTTCGTCGTTGTCGCTGAACGCCGTTCGGATAAGCGTTCGTTCGGACATTCCGTAAAAACGCCGGTCAAGCTGGACAGATATGGCCAATGCGGCTGTTTCATGGCTAGGATCGCCGTCCTACGTGCGGCCGGTCACTCTCGGGTCGATCGGTGTCACAGGTGAAGAAGATGGTCGAAGGGAGCGCATCGTGACCGCGCCGGAGCCGGAGTTCACAGGCACGCAATCCGGGGCGGTGCCACTGTACGGGCGGCGCTTCGTCGAGGACACCGACGAGCTGTACCGGGAGATGCGACGCGATCACGGGCCGGTCGTGCCGGTCCTCCTCGAGGGCGGCGAGCCGGCGTGGCTGGTCATCGGCTACCGCGAGGCCCACCGGGTGCTGACCGACTCCCAGCTGTTCGCCCGCGACCCGTACCGCTGCCACGGCCCGGAGTACGTGCCGCCGCAGAACCTCGGGTACCTGCCCGGCATCCTGATGTTCCTCGACGGGCCCGTTCACGCGCGCCGGGCCGGCGCGGTCAGCGCCGCGCTCGCCGAGGTGGACCAGTTCGAGCTGCGCGCCGACTGCGAGCGGTTCTCCGACCGGCTGATCGACGTGTTCGCCACCGCGGGCGAGGCCGACCTGATCGAACAGTACGCCTACCACATGCCGGTGCTGGTCATGGGCAGCCTGCTCGGGCTGCCCGACTCCGAACTCGTCGCCTTCGCCGATGACATGAAGAAGATGAACGACGGCCGGGAAGAGGCGATCGAGGCGTTCGGCCGGTACGTCGTGAGGATGACGAGCCTCCTCGCGAGCAAACGCGAGTGGCCCGGAGCGGACGTGACGTCCCACATGATCGCGAACGCGACCGACGTCACCGACGAGGAGCTGATCCAGGATCTCCTGGTCGTGCTCTCCGGCGGCCAGGAGAACACCGCCCACTGGATCGGCAACACGCTCCGCCTCATGCTGACCGACGACCGTTTCTCGCTGACCCTCTCGGGTGGCCGCCGCAGCGTCGGCCAGGCGCTGAACGAGGTGATGTGGGAGGCCTCTCCGGTGAAGACCGCCCCGGCCCGCTGGGCGGTCCGGGAGACCCAGCTCGGCGGCCGGACGATCCGCGCCGGCGACGTGGTCGTCGTCGGGCCGGCGGGCGCCAACACCGACCCGCGGATCCGGCCCGACGCCCACGGTGACGCGGCCGGGAACCACGCCCACCTGGGTTTCGGCACCGGCGAGCACGGCTGTCCGCACCCGGCGCCGGAGCTCGCCCAGGTGATGGCGCAGACCGCCGTCGAAGTGCTCCTCGACCGGCTCCCGGACGTGCGGCTCGCGGTCCCGGAGCACGAGCTCGAGTGGCGGCCCGCCTTCCACATCCGCGGCCTGTCGGCGCTGCCGGTGCGCTTCCGGCCCACGCACGTCGTCGGCGGCTGACCGGAGGACCGGTCCGGACCGGTCAGGGCACCCGCGCGAGGGCGCACAGCATGGAGACGTCCTCCACGGCCGGACGCCGCCCGGCCGGCTCGTCGGGCCGCCAGTCGACGACGGAGGTGATGCCGGGGTCCAGGACGTCCAGGCCGGTGAAGAACCGGGCGAACTCCTCGGAGGACCGGAGCCGGAAGGGCACCCCACTGCGCCGGTTCGCCTCCTCGGTCTCGGCGAGCTCCTCCGGCGTGAGATGGTCGCTGGTCCCGTGCGTGATCACGATGTGGCTCCCGGACGGCAGCGCCCCGACGAGCGTGCGCACCACACCGTACGGGTCCTCGTCCTCGGTGATGAAGTGCAGGACGGCGACCATCATCAGCGCGACCGGTCGCGACAGGTCCAGCGTGCGGTGCAGGTCCGGGTGCGTGAGGATCTTCTCCGGGTCGCGCAGATCGGCGTCGAGGTAGGCGGTTGCACCCTCCGGCGAGCTCGTCAGGAGGGCGCGGGCGTGCGTCAGCACGATCGGGTCGTTGTCGACGTACACGATCCGGGCCCGGGGATCGGCGCTTTGCGCGACCTCGTGGACGTTGCCCGCCGACGGCAGCCCGGTGCCGATGTCCAAGAACTGGTCGACACCGACGTCACGCACCAGGTGATTCACGACCCGGCGCAGGAACTTACGGTTCTCCACGGCGGCCAGCCGGACGGTCGGGAATCCCGCGGCCACCGCCTCGGCCGACTCACGGTCGATCGCGAAGTTGTCCTTGCCGCCGAGCCAGTAGTCGTACCTTCGCGAGGGGTGCGCCTTGCTCGTGTCGACCCCGCGGGGCGCCCGCTCGGCGTCCCGGAACCGTCGATCCACGTCGTCCGTGTTCACGGCGAGCATCGTATCGAGGTGTGATCACCGTGTCCGTGGCCTTACCGGAGAAACGGTGGCAGCGCGCCGCTTCCCACGGAATGATCATCTCGACGGATTCCGGCGATGGAGCGGCTGGCGATGGACCTGAGTTACAGCCCGTACGATTTCAACGTTCACGAGGACCCTTATCCGGTCTATGCCAGGCTCCGGGACGAGGCACCGGTCTTCCGCGACGAGGCGGACGACATCTGGGTGCTGTCCCGGCACGCCGACGTGCTGGCGGCGCTGCGCGACTCGACGACGTACTCCAGCGTCAACGGCCTGCGCATCGAGCCGGCGTTCTGGGGGTCGGACGCCGAGCGGTTCTTCTCCTTCGTCGCCATGGACCCGCCCCGGCACACGCGCATGCGCGGCCTGGTGTCGCGGGCGTTCACCCAGCGCCGCGTCCAGGAGCTCGAGCCGCGGCTCCGGGAGATCGCCCGCTCGTACGTCGATCGGCTCGCGTCCGGGGGGACGTTCGACTTCATGGCCGACTTCGCGGGCCCCTTCCCCACCGATGTGATCTCCGAGTTGGTCGGCGTTCCCGAGGCCGACCGTGAGGAGGTGCGCCGGCTGGGCGCGGCCATCATGTACCGCGACGACGAGTCGTCCGACCTGCCGCCCGAAGCGCTGCAGGCGATCGGCGCGCTGGTCGGCTACTACACGGAGCTGACGAAGGAGCGAGCCGGGGAGCGCCGCGACGACCTGCTGTCCGGCCTGCTGAACGCCGCCGAGGGGGACGACCGGCTCACCCCCGAGGAGATCGTGGGGGTGCTGATCCTGCTGGTCGGCGCGGGCATCGAGACCTCCATGCTGACGCTCGGCAACGCCTGGTACGCCGCCTGGCGGCACCCGGACGAGCGGGCCCGCGCGTTCGGCGGCCGCGTGGCGGACTGGGTCGAGGAGACCCTGCGTTACGACCCTCCGTCCCAGGCCCTCGCCCGTACGACGACGACCGAGGTGCGGCTGCACGGGACGACCGTTCCGGAGGGGGCGCGGGTCCTGCTGCTCGTCGGCTCGGCCAACCGCGACCCGGAGGTCTTCCCCGACCCGGACCGCTTCGACCTGGACCGCGACACCGGCGCGTCGCTGGCCTTCGGCAACGGCCGGCACCACTGCCTGGGCGCCAACCTGGGCCGGCTTGAGACCCGCATCGCCCTGGAGGAGATGGTCCAGGTCGTCGCCGGCTACGACATCGACGCCGACGGCCTGCGGCGGATCCACGCCAGCAACAACCGCGGCTTCGCCGCCCTCCCGACCGCGGTCACCACCCGTCGGTGAGGCAGCACATCAACAAGGAGGGGCGGATGGTCCCGCAGCAGGAGTCGTACGACGTCGTCGTGGTCGGCGGCAGCGGAGTGGACACGATCGTGCGCGTCCCCACGCTGCTCGCACCGCCCGCCGACTCTGTCGGCGTCCCCCCGATCGAGGAGTGGCCCGGCCAGACCGGCGGGAACGTCGCCCTCGGCGCCCGCGCGCTCGGCCTGTCGGCCGCACTGCTCGACTACATCGGGGACGACTGGATCGGCGCGCAGGTACACGAGCGGCTGGCCGAGGGGGACGTGGAGTTCGCGCCGCTGATCTCCCCCGCCGGCACCCGCCGCGCCGTGAACCTGGTGAACAGGTCCGGCCGCCGGATGTCCTTCTACGACGGCCGGGACCCGGCGGACCTGCGGATGCCCCGTGAGCACTACCTGCCGTGGGTGAGCCGGGCCCGGCACGTTCACCTGTCCATCATGAACTTCGCGCGCTTCCTCTACGACGACCTCGCCGAGCTCGGCGTCCCGGTCTCCACGGACCTGCACGACTGGGACGGGCTGAACGACCACCAGCGGGAATTCGCACTGCGCTCCGACCTGGTCTTCTTCAGCGCCGCGGGTACGGGCGAGGGCTTTCCCGGGGTGATGCGGGAGATCCTGCGCGAGGGCCGCGCGGAGATCGTGGTGGCCACGGCGGGCACGGACGGCGCGTACCTGCTGACGCGCGACGGCGGCGACACCCCGCGGCACGTCCCGGCGACCGTGCCGCCCGCGCCGGTCGTGGACTCCAACGGCGCGGGCGACGCGTTCGTCTGCGGCTTCCTCTACGGGCGGCTCGCCGGCCGGGACGTGGAGGAGTGCGCCCGCCTCGGCGCGGTCGCGGGCGCCTACGCCTGTACGGCCCCGGGCTCGACCGCCCTCATCTCCGCCGAGGCGCTCCAGAAGGCGTGACGGGCCTCCGACTCCCGCGTAACAGCCGTCGCGGGGTAACAGGACGGTAATTCCGTCGCAACCGACGGCGCGAAGATCGTTGCCACCCTTGCTCGTCAATGACCGGCGTCGCGGTGAACGACATCCGGCGCGTGGAGATCTCCAGCGCCTCGGCCACGGGCGGAGTGTTCCTGTCCGACCTGGCGTTCCAGGACTCCGCGGTCGGCAAGGGCGGCCCGACCACGCTCCCGCAGGTCTCCATCGAGGGGACGACGGTGAACGAGGGCGACGGCCCCGGTACGGCGACGGTCACGCTGAAGCTGTCGGAGGCGAGCAGGGTCCCGGTGACCGCGAGCGTGCAGACGCTGGCTGGAACCGGCACCCAGATCGCCAACGCGGCCCAGCAGGTCGTCATCGAGCCGGGCCGTACCGAGGTCGCGGTGAAGGTCCCGGTTCAGGGCGACACCGTCCCGGAGACGACGACCGACACGGTCTACAAGGTGTTCGTGGTCGCTCCCGTGAACGCGGTGGTCGGCCAGGATTTCGCGCACATCACCGTGCACGACGACGACCCGGCCTCCTGACCGTACGCTTCCCGTCCCCGTCCGGGAGTCGCAGGCGCCGACCCACGCCGCGATCCCCGGCCGGGCGCCGGGTCGGGCCCGCCGGCCACCCTCGGCCTGCGGGCCCGTCCGCGTACCGCTCCGGCGGGCGCTGCACGACGAGTCCGGCCGGACCTCTTCGGCCGGCTGCTCGACGATCAATGGTCGAGTGCGTATCCCAACAGGCCCTCTTGGGTGACGTCCGCGTTCCCGGGCGCCTCACAGTCCGGCCGCTCGGAGACGAAGTGATCTCCGAGCCCGGCGATATGGCACCGGTAGAGAGGTACGGACGGACTGGCGGGACGCTTCGTGTAGATCCAGCCTTCAGTCTGGAGAATCGCATACTGGGAGCCACCGCAGTCGGCGCTCTTGTACAGGAACTGATCGTCTCGGCCGTTGCGGCAGCCGTACAGCGGAACGGTGCCCGGTTCCTGCGCAGAACGCAGGTACCAGCGTCCTTCCTCGTGGAAGCCGGCCGGGGCCGGTCCGGTCGTGACCTGATGCCGTGCCCCATTGCTGTAGCGGACCAGGGCGACGTCGGTCGCCTGCGTGCCCTGAGTGCACCGTACGGTGCGCCGCATCAGCCGGGCCGTCGACCAGTCCGGTTCGGCGCTCTGCCACTGGGTGTAGTAGACGAAGAAGGTCTTGCCGGGCGCGTTCGGTGTGCTGCCGCCCGCAACGATGGTCGGGTAGGCGTCGAAGAAGTCGGGGTCACGCCACAGCGGATGCCGCGTGGACCATCCGCTCACACCGTTCGCGGAGGTGGACAGGACCATGTCATGCGGCGACTCACCGGTCACCATGATCGTCCGCCCGGCGCCGCGGGCCACATCCGGCGCCCAGGCCATCGGTCGGCCCGCATTGATGTCGGCAGACGCTCCGCCCAGCGCCGGCTGTGCCCACCGGCCGCCCTGATATTTGCTCCACGCGCTCACCTTTCCTCGCTTCGCCGCGGCCAGTACGGCGGTGATCGGCGCGCGTGCGACCGAGAGTCCGGTGAAAGCGATGCGCCCTGCTCCGTCGGCCGCGGCATCCGAGAAATAGACGTACAGGTAGGAGATCTTGCCGACTCTCGTCACACTGAACGAGGGCGCACCCAGGTCGATCGTCGTCTGCGTCTTCTGCGCAGTGGTGAAATCGACGTGCGGGCGCACGATCTCGCCGAGCCGCACCACCTTTCCCGTCTTCGGATCGACACGTCCGAGATGAAGTTCGGTGTAGAACTTCGACGGATCGTTCCCGTACGGACGCTCGAGGTGCAGCATCTCCAGCACCTGTCCGCTTCGGGCATCGCGGAAGACCGGGCCACCGCCCGCGTAGTCATAGCCGCTCGGCACGTTCGCCACAGGCTGGGCGCTGCGGACGCCGTCGGCCACCGGGTCGCTGAGCGTCCCACTGGTGACGGTGACCTTTTGCGGGGGCCGCAAGCCGGGTGTGCCGGTCGCGAAGAAGCGGTACCTGCCGCCTCCGTCGTTGACGACGCCCAGCGCCGTGTCGGGCCAGGCATCCAGTCCCAGCCGCCGGCGGTCGGCGACCGAGACGACCTCCTGCGCGGGACCGACGGCCACCCCGTCACACCCCGGTGCGGCGGCCGATCGGGCCGATGCGGCGGGCAGGTCCGCCGCCGTTCGCGTCGGCCGGTCGGACGCGCCGCAGGCCGACGCGCATATCAGGGCCGCCCCGGAGACTGCTACGGGTATCAATGCTCGCATCTACGATATCCATCATTTGTCGTCCACCGGCGATCGCGGTGGGGGTATGGACTTCACGCCGATCTGGGGACTACGCCGCCTGCACCATCACCACTGCCGGGATTCGTCCTTTTAGGCGAGTCGAATCGGCGGGTGCGCTTTCGTCGTCCATAGCGGCTGAGCCAGCGTAATGAGTGATCGTCGACCCGCGGCAGTACCTAAAGGTGGAAATTCGCTCGTCCCAGCCGGGCGACGTGGGTGGCCACGGCGATGCCCCAGACCGCGCCGCCGAGTGCGATCGCTCGCTGGGTCAGACCCTGATACGCGGCTGTGGATGGGGCCAGTATGACGATCAGGCCGGCGACGAAGACGACGCCCAGCAGGACGGTGGGCGCGGCGAAGCGGCGCCACTGTGGCAGACGCCTGAAGCGGCGGGCGAGCACGAACGGCGTGACGATCAGCAGGAGGACGCATGCGAACCCGATCGCGCTGTGCACCTGCGCGTGCCAGGAAGTACTCGCCTGGGCCTGGCTGCAGCCGTCGGCGGCACGGCAGTCGAGCCGGAACACCGCGTCGGTCAGGTCCTGGATCCCCGAGAGTGCGGCCAGCCACGGACCCGATCGGCCGGCTCGCCCGGCATGGATCAGTGCGGGGCGCAACCCGAACAGGGCGAATGCGATGCTTCCGGCGCCGGCGAGCGCCTGCGGGATGAGGAAAGCCCAGACGTGCGGAGCCGTGAGGGCGCCCATGTCGCTGATGTCGTCGTGAACCGGGCTGTAGGCGGGCCCCTGCCACGCGCCGGCCACGAGCCAGGTGCACACGGCCACGATCTCTGAAATCAGGCCGATCAGGCCCCATCGGGCGAGGGACCGGTAAGCGGGTCGTACGGGTACGACCCGGGCGGCAGGTCGGATGCCGGTCATGTGCTTCCCCTTCACAGGCTGGGAGGGGCCGGCTCCGGCGAGGAGTCCGGGCCGGCTGCCTCTCGGTGAGCCCCCGGTCGCCGGGCCGCCGGTGGAATGGACGCGTTGCGGATGCGCCGGGCGTGGCGAGCTCGGCGCTCGGACCCGTCTGCGAAGAACCGGACCAGGGTCTCCAGCTCGGCTACGGAATAGCGATCGAGATCGGCGGTGGCTTCGGCCGCGAACGGTTCGAAGATCTCGGCGATACGGGCGAGAAAAGCGTCCGTGAGCTGCACCTGGATGCGGCGCCGATCGTTCGCGTCACGGGCCCTGCAGGCGTAGCCGGCGGTTTCCAGGCGGTCGAGGGCGGTCGTCATCGCCGACTGGCTGAGACCGGCGTGCTCGGCCAGCTCGGTCACGGTCATGGGCCGGTCAAGGAGCAGGTCGAGGCATCGCAGATCGGTTCGATTGACGCCCAGCCGCTCTGCCACGGCCTGGTCAAGGGCGTCGATCTCGCGCTGGTAGCGCCGGATCGCGGCGGTCAACTTCGCGACCACGATCTCTCGGTCTGACATAGGTCAGACTTTAGGATATTTCGAAAATCGAAGCAATGCGATCCGCACAGGTCGATGCCGGGCCGGCATCGACCGGCCCGGCATCGGGAGGGGTTCACGCTACGAGCGCAGGTCAGGCCACGGCGTGGATCCGGCCGCTGATGTCCGACGCCGCCACCGGGCGGCCGTTGTGCCGGACGATGACGAAGGCCTGCCCGCGCTCCCGCCGCACCTGCGTGGTCAGCCCGGCCGTGCCGCCCAGGTGAAGGCAGAGCTGACGGCGGGCGGGAAGCACGCCGTTCTGCGCGCAGCTCAGTTTCAGGTGGTAGAGGCCCGGGCTCGGGTTGAAGGGGTTGTACAGCGGTGGAGCCGACGTCTCCCAGCCGCAGTAGCCGCCGCCGCGCAGGTCGATCACCTGGCCGTTCACGCTCGGAGTCGCCGATCCGGAGGCGTTGAACCCACCGGTGGCGAACGCGTTGTCGACCCGGAACGGCGTGTCCTGCAGGTCGATGTTGCCCGTTCCGTCCGCCTGCGAGGTACATGACATCGCGACCCCGTACGGCATGCTGGTCACGGCCGTCCCGCCGTGCCGCAGCGATCCGGTGGACGCCGCGAAGGTCAGGTCGCCGATGTCGACGGTCAGCGACTTCGGGTCGACGCGGACCTTGGTGAACGCCGTCCGGACGTTCGTGCCCGGCGATGCGCCGCCCGCGGTGTACTGCGAGAAGTTGACGCCCTGCCCGGTCCTGGCGAGGTCGATGTACTCGGTCGGCGTCGTGGACATGTGGTAGCAGTACGCGGTGAAGATGTTGCCGTTGTTGTACAGCAGGTAGGTTCCGTCCCGCGCGATCGGAATCGCCTGGTGAATGTCCTGGCAGCTGTTGAACAGCTGTATGGGAGCCGCGGCGGCGTGAGCCGGTGCCCCGCCCGTCGCCGGGAGGGCGGCGCACACCGCCGCCAGAAGAGCCGATATCCGAATTGACGATCCAGCCATTGAATGTCCCTTGTTCGCGAGCGAGTGGACGACTGCGATCAGGACGTTAACGTCCGCTTAAGAGCCGGCCGTTCAACGCGCGAAGTGTGCGACTTTCGGAGTGTCGGGCGAGATGCGGGGTCACGTCAGGTTCCCGGCGACGACGAATCCGCGCCATTCCAGGGCGCTTTCGAGCAGCGGGGGACCTGTTCGAACCCCGGGTAGGATCGGCCCGTGGCGAGCTTAACGATTCCTGATCAGGCGACCCCCTACGGCCAGCGCGTCCGCCGCAGGCTCACCCACGAGACGATGATCTGGCTGACGACCGTCGGGCGTGACGGTGCGCCGCAGCCGAACCCGGTCGGGTTCCTCTGGGAGGGCGGCGACAGCCTGCTGATCTACAGCCAGAAGGACGCCAAGCGCCTGGCGAACATCCGGCGACAGCCGCTCGTCTCGCTCAACTTCGACGGCAACGGCGGCGAGGACATCGTCGTGCTCACCGGCACCGCCGAGATCCTGGACGACCACCCGGCGGTGCCCGACAACCCCGCGTGGCTGGAGAAGTACGGCGAGGCCATCGACGCGCGCTTCGGCGGCGCCGAGAAGTTCGCCGAAAGGTTCTCGGTCCCGGTCCGCATCCACCTCACCCGCGTCCGCGGCCTCTGACCCGACCCCGGCCGGCCCACCGCCTATGAGCCGGCCGAGGGGCCGAAGGCACTCGCCGAACTGGAAGCGCGCGCCACCATGGGCAGGCCGGCCCTACTGCCCTGAGACCGGCCGATCAGGAGGTCGCCGCTGGGGCGTAGGTCAGGTGCATGACGCCGTTCTCGAACCTTTCCTGGCCGGTGAGGGCCAATGAGGTGCGCCGGGTCCCGTCGGGGAAGAGCCTGGCCCCCGACCCGAGTACGACCGGGTAGACCAGCAGGTTCAGCTCGTCGACCAGGCCGTCGGCCAGCAGCGCGCGCACCAGGGTGCCGCTGCCGCTGATGTAGATGCCGTCCGCGACCTCGTCCTTCAGCTTGCGGATGGCCTGCGGATCGTAGGCGCCGAGCACGGTGGAGTTCTGCCACTCCTCGGCGGAGGTCAGGGTGGACGACACGACGTACTTGGGGGTGTCGTTGAAGAACGGCGCGCCCGGGTCCTCCGCGGCGGTGCGGGTCGACCAGGCCGGGGCGAACATCTGGTAGGTGGTGCGGCCGAGCAGGATGGCGGAGCTGGACTCGGTCATACGGGCGATCGCCCGTCCCATCCCCTCGGTGAAGCCGTAGTCCGCCGTCCAGCTCGGATTCTCGAACACGCCGTCCAGGCTGACGAACTCGTGAACGCTGATCGTGCCCATGGTGGTCCCCTCTCCCGATGGTGACGCGCGACGTGAGCCGGAAGGGAGCAGAGACCTCCCGCTATCACCGAAAAAATGATCAGTCCCGGTGACCTGACCCGACCGCGGTCGTCGACTGCACAGATGACACCACGGCCGTCCGACAATTTCGTGAGCCACGCTGTTCGGGGCCGGCCGGCCGTAGGCTCCCGACCATGCACGCCAGTCTCACGGAGCACGCTCGCTGCCTGTACGGCGATGAGTACCGGCCGACAGCCGGCTGCGGCCTCGAGCACCACGAGCACTACTTCGTCGAGGAGCTGACGTTCGCCGACGCCGACGCGATCCTGGCCATGCTCCGCGAACTGTCTCCGCATCTGGTCGACGGTCACCTTCCCGTGTGGGTCCGCAACCTGGCCTACCGGCTCGTACTGCTGCAACGGCCCGACGAACCGGCCCTGATGCGCGAGGCGGCGGACAGCCTGTACCTGCACGGCCCCGACTGGGACCACATCGCCGCAGACCTCCGGCACCGAGCCGATGCCCTCGAAGCAAAAGCCTGAACTCCCATGTCAGAGAGCCGGAGGCGGAAGGACTGCGATCTCCCGTTCGAAGTAATCGAGCAGGGATTCGGCGGCCAGGTACAGGTCGGCGAGTTCCGTCCGGGCTCTTGCGATCGCTCCGGGATCGTCGATTCGGCGAGCGCCGTACGCCGTTCCCTCCGGGTCGTACAGGACCTCGAACAGGACGTGGTCACCGAGGATCACGATCTCCGGCAGCAGACGGTCGGCCTCGAGATGGCGTACCGCGGGTGCGTCGACCACCCGCAGATCCTCGCCCGCCTCGGCGAGGAGCCGGAAGTACTGCATCTCCCACTGGAGGTACGGCGTGACCGGATGCTCCACCACTCGGAGTCGCCGCGACTCGACCCCGCGCCGCCGGTCGTCGGCCACCTTCTCTCTCACAGCGTCGCGTTCCCGCTCATTGAGCTTCAGGGCGCGATTCCAGTCGCCTGATGCGAAGGCCTCCCAGCTCGGAACCCCTGGCTCCCGGAATGTCTGACGCCGTTCCAGCTTCCAGAAGACGAGCCCCTCGTACGCCTCGTCGAAGGCGTCCGAGTAGGAGGCCAGGCACAGTTCGGTCCCCGGCAGGTCGGTGATCCGATCGAGCATCAGGCATCACCCCTCCGGACGCGACACCGCGCCGTGTCCGGTGAGCCGTGAAGGTAGGCGTGGAGCTCTTCGGCGGTCATCTCGTCGAACCGCGCCAGCGCCACCTCCAGGAGGCGGAGCTGGTCCGGGTCCGTGGCCGCGACACAGACCGGCCCGCCCGCCCACCTCCAGAGCGGGAGGCCGCCGGTGTCCAGCACCGACGACCACCCCGGGGGCGCCGGCAGCTCGGGGTGCGTCCGCTGCCGACGCTGCAGACTCATCCGGGCGGCGGCCGGATACTTCCGGATGAGGAAGTCGAGGTGCAGGAGCTCCCGTGCCTCCGACGGGGAGCGCGTCGACAGGGAGTCGACGAGGGCGCGCAGCGCGGGAAGCGAGCGCATAAGCCGCTGTTCGGGGGTCATCATCACATCCCGCTCGGGCGGAGCGGGACGCAGACGACCTTGCTGATCGACCGGACCAGCTCCTGGACGTCGTCGACGTCGAGGAGCCGGGCCGAGTCGTCGACGCGGCCGATCGGCACGCCCCACGACCAGTGCCACCTGAGGTCGCCCTGCGCGTCCGGTCGGCAGGCGATCCGCTCGCTGAGGTGATTGCTTGCACCGTGGATGAAAATCTCCGCCCCGTATTGCTCGGCCCTCAACCCGGCCGCCTGGCATTCCTGCGTCAGCCACTTGGCATATGCGCGAATGTCCTCTGATGTGTACCGATTCATCCTTGGCTCTCCGTTGATTCGTCGCCCGGATATTCGGTGACCAGGCTCACACGGCGCGTTACGGTGAGCTACGAACCCTCATCCCCCCGTACGTCACCCGTTGCAGGAGTCGCGAAGAACGGGTGTCAGGATCAGGAGGCATTCGATGCCTGCTCAACGCGGCCAAAATTCTCTGGTCGAGACGTTCGCCGACGAACTGCGGTTCAGGCGTGAAGATCGCGTCCTGTCCCGGAACAAGCTCGCCGATGCGCTCGGCTGCACTCCGCAGTGGATCTACAAGGTCGAGACCTGCGAGAAGCCACCATCCGAAGCCTTCGCCCAGGACCTCGATACGTTCTTCGATACGGCCGGTATGTTCCACCGGCAGTGGGAGAAGATCCGGAAGTACCGACGCGCTCGAGCCCTCCTACCAGGTTTCCCCCAGTACGTAGAACTCGAAGCACAAGCCGCGATCATCCGAGCGTTCACCCCGCAAGTCGTATCCGGGCTGCTTCAGACCGAGGACTACATGCGGGCGCTCATGGCCACCAGTCAGACCCCCAACACACTCGAGGAGAGGGTGGCCGGCCGTATGGAGCGGCAAGCCGCAGCGTTCGATCGGCCGGACCCGGCAAAGGGGTGGTTCGTCCTCGACGAGTCGGCCTTGCAACGCGTCATCGGTGGACCCGATGTGATGCGAGCGCAGCTGATCAAGCTATGTGAGCTCGCAGACTCACCGAACATTCAAGTACGGATACTCCCGTTCGCATCGGTGACCTACGCCGGACTCGATGGAATGTTCGTCACCCTGACCCTTACCGACGGAACGGAGATCGCCTACCATGAGGGGCCGGGCATAAATCAGCTCACTCAAGAGCCCGCTGCAGTCAACGAGTATCGCGCCCGCTTCGATCTTGTCATGGGCGAGGCGTACCCTCGAAGCGATTCTTTGAAGATCATCAAGAAGACGCTGGAGAACCTGGGATGACGATCCCTGAGGCACCGACCACAACCCGGTGGCGTAAAAGTACCTACACCGCACAGGGTGGTGCTGACTGCGTGGAGGTAGCCGACCTGGCCAGCGTGATCACCCAGCCGGAGAGCAGTTCGGTCGGCGAAGCCTAGTCACCCGCCCGGTCTGCAATCCGGCCTGATGCAGGGACGCAACAGACAGCCCCGACAGATCCCGCCCCCAGGCGGCCCGCCGTCTTCCACGGGTGTCTACACAGGCGAGAGAATCCGGCTCTGGCGTGCTTTCCGTGATGCCTGCGGGCTGCCGTCGGCTGGGCGTATGTCCCACCGGCACGGGTCGAATCTGGTTCGGGCTGGCGCCTGGGTGGATGGGGCTTTTTCTGGGATGTCTACTGACGCGACAGGAATTCTTCTGTGTGTAGACGGCTGCGGGAACAAGGTGCCCCCGGTAACGCCCGACATGTCCCGATAGTGCGTTATGCCCCTGGGGTGAGGTGACCATCGCATTGGAGGCTGTCCCCTCAGGAGGAACAAAGTAACCGCCGGCGGGACATGCAGGGGAAGGCAACCACCCACCCGGGTATCCGATTCGATGCGATCGTCCGCGATGACCGGATTACTGAGTGAGTCCCCCACGTTGGCGGGCTTGTCGTGTCCCGCAGCCGCCTACCTGGCCGAAAAGGAAAAGTCGAACTCGGGGAGGGACTCTCTGCCATAATTCATTCGTGACAGAACAACAGAAATTCGATCTCCAGGCCGTTATGGAAGCAGGCCTTGGCAAGAGGCTGGATGATCAACGCCAGTTGGCAGTCGAGATCGTCGCGCATCTCCATAGCATCCAGCATGGCAAGTCTCCCGCAGAGCTCATCTCTTATTTAAATAAGTTCTATCTCGGTTTTGTCACGGCCGCAGGCGCACGCGCAGGCGCGGCGGCGATTGCCCCGACTGGACGGGCCCAAGTTCCCGTCGCTTCCAACGGCCCGCTCTCGTTCTTGGATGCCTCGGTCCTGTACACGCTGTCTGTCGCCGAGATCAACGGTCTGGATGCCGGAGACATCGAGCGACGCATCCCTCTGGTGACTGCGGCCCTCATTGGGAACGCCGCCGCGAGTACCGTCTTGGAGCCGTTGATCGGTCGCACAGCGCCCTATTGGGGGAAGAAGATCGTGCGGTCGATTCCGATGTCGGCGATCAACGCGGTCAACGATATCTTCGGCCCGCGTTTCGTGACCAAGTACGGCACGAAGCAGGGCAGACTCGTCCTCGGCAAGCAGGCCCCTATGCTAATTGGGGGAGGCATCGGGGCAGGCGGGAACTTCCTGTTCGGGTGGTTGGTGATTAAGGCGGCAAAGAAGATCCTCGGCCCGCCCCCCGAGTCATGGGACGCCCCTGAGAGAACCCAGCAGACAGTCACCTCAGCGTCACCACCACCTGCGGACACGCCACCGAACCACGGGTATCAGGAGAACGAGGAGATTCCCCGCCCCGAAGATGCTCCGACAGGATCGGACATGATTCCCGATGAACGTTGATCACTGAGGCGATCGCAGCGGCTTCGGTTCTGCGCAAAAGGCCCTGCCTCGACAGGCTGCGGCCCTGCCCTCGCCCGCCTGTCAGCCGAGATCGAGGCGGGTGAGCATTTCGCGGACCTCCTGGCTGTCTTCGTGCTCGGCGCCGTAAGTACAGCAGGCACAGGTCCTCGCACAGCGGCCGGAGGACCTCGGCGGCCGCAACGAGGTCCTCTTCGCCCAGCAGGAGCATGCCGATGTTGCGATGCCTGGCTCTTCGCTGGGAGCCATACGCGCTGCGGAGGGCCGGCGAAGCCCTCTCGTTGAGCACTCCTGCGGACGCCAAGCTCGCAAAGCGTCGCGAAGACCTTCATAGTGTCGTTGGCCCGCTGTAGGGTCGTCCCTCGTTGAGGATGCGGCCCGACGGGCTTCCGCCGATCGGCTTTGATCGCGGACACGCCCCCACCCGCACGAGTTCTTCGTGCTGCCTGGGGGAAGTTCGTGACGGCGCTTCGGGTGCCCGCCGAGAGGCTGGTCGATTCACCGATGGAACGGCAGCTCGCGGACATCCTCGCGAATCAGCTGAAGGCGACAACGGGCCGGTACCCCTCCCCCTCGGAGAGGAACTCCTGGCCGCGCAGCCTGCCCGTGCTGGCCCGGGACCTCGTGGAGGCGGGCCTTGGCAAAGTCGAAATGCTCGTCGAATACCAGCTGCCGCTGACCAGCAAGCGCGCTGACGTCGTGCTCGCGGGTGTCGACGCACGGACCGGCGGAGACCTCTATGTCGTCGTCGAACTGAAGCAGTGGAGCCAGGCCGAGTCGTACGAGGACGACCAGCATCTCGTGCTCGTCGAGGGCTTTCACAATCCGATCGGTCATCCCCTGCTCCAAGTCCAGGGATACTGCGACTACATCGCCGATTTCGTCGCTCCCCTGAGCGAGCACCCTGAGGCGGTCCGGGGTGTCGCCTATCTCCACAACGCGGCCGACCTCGACGTACAGGACCTCTTCGCGCTGGCCACCAGCGAACGCACCCGGCTCTTCACCAAGACCCGCCGCGGCGCGTTCCTCGAGTACCTGCGCGCGCAGTTCGCTCCCGAGAGTGGAGCGGACGCCGCGGACCGGTTCCTCAACGGAGCGGTACGCCCGTCGAAGCAACTGCTGAAGCTGGCAGCCGACGAGATCAAGAACCGCGAGCAGTTCATCCTGCTCGACGAGCAGCGGCTGGCGTACGAGATGGTGCAGCACGCGGTGCGCAAGGCCCGCCGGTCGGACACCAAAGAGGTCGTCATCGTCACCGGTGGGCCTGGCAGCGGCAAGAGCGTCATCGCCCTGTCCCTGCTGGGCGACCTGTCCCGGCAGGGTTACTCCGTCCTGCACGCGACCGGATCCCGGTCGTTCACGCAGACGATGCGCCGGCACGTCGGCAAGGGCTCGTCCCGGGTGAAGAACCTGTTCAAGTACTTCAACAGCTTCACGGATGCGGAGCGGAACGGCATCGACGTGCTCATCTGCGACGAGGCACACCGTATCCGTGAGACGTCCGACAACCGCTTTACGAAAGCGGCGCAACGGACAGGCCGACCTCAGGTCGATGAGCTGATCGCCGCCGCGCGGGTGCCGGTGTTCCTGCTCGATGAGCATCAAGTCGTGAAGCCGAATGAGATCGGCACCGTTGAAGCGATCAAGTCTCATGCAGCCGCGATGGGCATCCAGGTGGAGCATGTCCCCCTCGACGGCCAGTTCCGGTGCGGTGGCAGCCGGAAGTACGAGGAGTGGGTGCTCCGCCTGCTGGATCTGGAGCCCGGCGGCCCGGAGGAGTGGTCCGGCGATGACCACTTCGAGGTGCGGCTCGCCGACTCGCCGTGGGAAATGGAGAACCTCCTCCGGGACAGGCTGAAAGACGGTTACTCCGCTCGGATCTCGGCCGGCTACTGCTGGCCGTGGAGTGACTCGAAGCCCGATGGCCTGGTGAACGACGTCCGTATCGGCGACTGGGCCAGACCGTGGAACGTCAAGGGCGATCGGGCGGTCGGCATGGCACCGCCCAGTGCTCTGTGGGCGACCTTCGACGGAGGCTTCGAGCAGGTCGGCTGCGTCTACACCGCGCAGGGTTTCGAATACGACTGGTCGGGCGTCATCCTGGGCCCCGACATCGTCGCTCGCGACGGCCGGCTCATCACCGTACGAGAGGCGAACGCGGACCCCGAGCTCAAACGACGGGCCGTGACCGACGCGCAGTGTGAGCGGCACATCCGCAACATCTACAAGGTCCTGCTGACGCGTGGCATGGTCGGCACGGTCATTCACGCAGTCGACCCACAGACACGAGAGTTCCTCGCCGAACTGCTCGCCGAACACGGTGCTGATGCGGCGAGACCGTCCCGCTGAAGTCATTGGACCGGCGTTGCTCGGCGCGGCCGGTTCCGGCCTCAGGGTCGTACACGCATTGCCCCCGGCCGCATCCGGCACGCATACTCCTTACCGTGCGAAACTACGCATAACCGGAGCGTAATGACGTAATCGAGGGGTCAAAATGAGGATCACCAGGGGAACGACCGCTGGCGCGGCCGCAGGTCTGCTCGCAGCGGCGCCCGTGTTAGCGGGAACGGCTCCGGCCGCGCACGCGATCGGGCTGGACCAGGTCTGCGCGCTCAGCGAGGTCGTCACCTACAGCCCGCCGCTGACCACCAGTCCGCAGACGGTGACGTTCACCGTGAGCGGGCAGCTCTTCAACTGCACCAGCGGCTCGGCCCCGACCGGCTACTACGCCGAGTCGGGTACCGCGCCGAACGCCACATGTACGAGCGTCCTGTCATCGGGGAGCGGCACCCGCGTGTTCCACTGGAACAACAGCGCCATCGCGCCCAGCACGTTCTCCTACAACCGGGTCGTCAGCCGGGTCAACGGCAACATCGTCGTCGCGGCTCTGGGCGCGATCACCTCGGGGACGTTCACCCCCAACCCGGCGAAGTCGACGGGCACCGGGCTGGAACCGGACCTGACCGCCTGTGGCAGCACCGGCGTCTCCCAGCTCACGGACGTCGGGACCGTGACCATCGGCATCTGATGCTTGTCAGAACGTCAATGACCTCAGCCGCACGTATCGCGGAGCGGCGTCCACAGTGATTCCGGCTGACTCCAGGAGGCACAAGATTTCATCGGCGCGTCGCGTCCAGAAGTAGTAGTCGCCATCGGAGCAGCTCATGCCGACACCCGGGCCGCTGAAGAGGACCGGAGCGACGGGAAAGGCTACCTGGATCATCCTGAACGGTACCGATCGCGGCTGTAAGACGAGCTTGAACAGACCTCGTGGATGGAAGCTCACCCGGCGGGGACGGATGTCCAGGCGAGCGAGCGGTCGGCTGAGGTCGATGCGCCCGGACCCGCCCTTCATGGGGATGTTGAAGCCACCGATGTACGAGCGGAACAAGCTCGACATCACATCACCCCACACGGCAGCGGCGTAGCACGGATGCTACGCCCGTCCACGCCCCCCCGTGTAGTCGCCGACCGGCCGCACGGGGGCCGCCCGTCCGTCTCTCCTCCCGGAGGAGAGACGGACGGGCGGCGGGTCAGCCCTGGGCGGTGAAGGTGTGGGAACCGGAGCCGGTCTCGTAGACCGTGCGGCCGTTCTGCCGGCCGACGTAGTCGGCCTCGCCCTTGACCTTGACCGTGCCGGTGGTGGGCAGGTCGATCTCGGCCGTGACGTTGACCGGGACGTCGACGTACACGGTGATCTTGTCACCCGAGCGGTGCCAGGACACGTGGACGTCGCCGCGCTGGGTCGGGACGGTGCCGGAGGCCGCGGTCAGGCCGGACGCCGGCGGGCGTACGCGGATCGCCGCCGCGCCGGGCGCGGTGACCGCGACGCCGAGCAGGTCCTGCTGGACGTCGATCACCGGGGACGCGCCCCAGCCGTG
Source organism: Actinoallomurus rhizosphaericola (assembly GCF_024055675.1). Classification (NCBI taxonomy): domain Bacteria; kingdom Bacillati; phylum Actinomycetota; class Actinomycetes; order Streptosporangiales; family Thermomonosporaceae; genus Actinoallomurus; species Actinoallomurus rhizosphaericola. The sequence goes on from NZ_JAMXMW010000014.1 coordinate 87,040, forward strand.
CGACAGGCTGTCGCCGGTCTGCGGGGCCTCCCACGACTCCCACGTGAACGTGCCGCCGGACGCCAGGATCTTGCCGTAGCCGATGCCGTTCGGGTCGGTGAGGCGGGTGACGAAGTCCTCCGGGCGGTCGGCCAGGGCGGCCATCAGCCAGTGGACCGTCATCGGGCTCATCTGCAGGCCGAGGCTCGCGACCTGGTCGGTCACCGTGGCGTCGGAGGTGAGGCCGAACGCGACCGCGTAGGCGTTGGCGATCTGGGAGGCGTGCGTGCTCTGCGAGCCGTCCGACTCCAGTCCGTCGATGTAGACGCCGTCCGCGCGGCGCAGCTTGCCGTTGATCGCCCCAGTCAGGGTGGCGGCGTCGCGCTCGTACGACGACGAGTCCTTGCCGAGGGCCTTGGCCGCGCGGGCGGTGGCGTTGAGCACGTCGACGGCGAGTTCGTTCACGGTCGTGCGGGCGACCGCGTCGGTGTCGTAGCCGTACCGGTTCGGCCAGTCGATGATGCCGTTCAGGTACGCGCCGGAGCCGCCGGCCAGCTTCGTGACCAGGCCCGTCGACGGGTCGATGTAGCGGCGGACGTAGTCGGCCACCGCCGCCATCACCGGGTACGCCTGGCTCAGCGTGCCCGCGTCGCCGGACTGCAGGTAGTACTCCCACACCCAGCCGGGGAACATCTCGGTGTAGTCCGGGATGTCGCGCTTGCCGTCGCCGTTCGGGTAGACGGCGTTCAGCCGGCCGTCCGGCCAGTAGCGGGTCTGCGACGCGATGAACTCGCGGATCGCCTTGCGGGTGAGGCGGCGTTCGCCCCAGCCGGACATGGTGGCGAGGGAGACGTCGACCGAGTCGCCGAGGAATTGCCCCTTCTCCCGGGTCGGGGTGTCGAGGAACTGCTCCTGCGAGTCGTACAGCGCCGACCGCTGCATCAGGTCGTACGCCGCGTTCACGCCGCTGTTCGAGGTCTCCAGCCGGGTCCGGGACGGCACGTCGGTGTGCTGGACGATCGCGCTGATGTCGTCGGCCGGCACGTCGGCGTTGATCTGCAGGTAGCGGAAGCCCTCGTAGGTGTAGTAGCGGACCGTCTGGTCGCCGTCCCGCTCGGTGTAGCCGTACGTCAGGTCGGTGGTCTGGTTGTCGTGCTTGGAGTTGGAGACCGTGCCGTCGCCGGCCAGGAGGTAGCCGGCGGTCATCGTCACCGCCGTGCCCTTCACGCCGTTCTCGAAGCGGACGACGGGCACCGCCGGGATGATCTTGCCGAAGTCGGCGACCACCGCGCCGGAGGCCAGCCTGGTCACCGTGACCGGGTGGACCGTCTCGTACGCGAGCGCGGACTCCTGGCCCTGCAGGTGGGTGAAGACGCCCGCCGGGTGCGCGCCGACGACCTGCGGCGCCGTCCAGGAGGAGTCGTCGAAGCCGGCCTTGTCCCAGCCGAGCGGCTCGGTGGTGCCGTCGATGTCCTCGATGTAGTCGCGGCCGTCGCCGTTGCGGTACTTCGTGGTCTTCCAGTTGGCGCGGGCGACCTTCCAGGAGCCGTCGGTGACGACGACCTCGCGCGAGCCGTCGGCGTGGTCGACGACGACGCGCATCAGCAGGCCGGGCTCGCCGGACGGGCGGCCCTGGCCGGGGCCGTACCAGTGGTAGAGCGCGCCGACGGCGGCCGTCTTGCCCGGCTTGAGCAGCCGGGTGATGTCGACGGCCTTGTAGTAGCCCTCGCCGGGGTAGGAGAACGCCGCGCCGCGGTCGACCAGCCTGCCGTTGACGTGCAGGTCGTACTGCTGGCTCGCGGCGACGTACGCGCGGGCGCGGACGATCGGGCTCGCGCCGACCGCGAACTCCTTCCGCGCGTACGTGTAGTCGTCCTTCTCCCCCGTCGTGCGGCGGATCCAGCTCGCCTGCCAGTCGGCGTCCGCGATCCCGGTGTCGAACTCGGCGGGCTTCGCCCAGGGCGACGCCTCGCCGGCGCGGTCCCAGGTGCGGACGGTCCAGGCGAAGCCGCTCCCGTGCGGCAGGTCGCCCGGCCCGGGGACGTACGACTCCTGGGACGAGGCGACCTTGCCGCTGTCCCACACGGTCTTGTCCCCGGCGGAGATCCTGATCTGGTACGCGCTCTGGACCTCGCCGGGGTCGACGTCGCGGGGCAGCCAGCCGAACGCCGGGCTGCCCTCGACGTCGAGCGGCCGGGTCTGGTCGCCGACGGTCAGGCCGGTCGGGGCCTGGGGTGCGTGGTTCTGCCCGGCCCAGGCCGGTGCGGGCAGCAGCGCGGCCACCGCGGTGGTGGCTGCTCCGGCGGCCGTCAGGGCCGCGAGGAAACGCCTTCTCAACGTGACTTCCTCCTTGCGAACACGCGGCCGCCGGTCGGCCGCGGTCATGTCGGTGATGTGCCGCTCCCCGCCCGTACGCGAGCGGGGAGCGGCGCAGGGGTCACTTCGAGTGGAAGACCCAGACGCCGGAACCGACCTGCCGGACCTCGCCGGAGCCGGGGACGTGCACCTCGGCGGAGCTGCCCGGCGGGACGGTGACCTTCAGCCGGATGCCGCCGTCGTCCGCCTTCGTCCACTCCGACCGGGCCTCGCCGAACGGTGTCCGGTAGCGGCCCTCGGCGCGGGTCAGGTCGCCGACGACGGACGGGGCGATGAGCAGCCTGCGGAAGCCGGTCGAGCCGGGCGCCTGCCGGATGCCGGCGAGGTTGCTCGTGAACCACGCGTCGATCGAGCCCAGCATGAAGTGGTCCTGGGACTGGCCGCTGCCGCCGTCCCAGCTCTCGCCGAGCGTGGTGTTGCCGTGCACGACCTGGTAGCCGAGGCTCGGGCTGGTCGTCTGCGTCGCGATCTTGTAGATCACGTCGTCGGGCAGCACGCGGAACACGCTGGGCAGCGAGATCTCGCCGAGCAGCAGGTGGTACCCGGCCGCCTGGATGCCGGCGACCAGGTGGTCGAGCAGCCGCTGCCGCTGGTCCGACGGGACGGCGCCCATGTCGAGGGCGAGCGCCTCGGCGCCCTGGCCGCCGCCGGCGAACGTCCCGGTGTTCGGGTCGTAGTACTTGTCGGCGAGGGCCTTGGCGCTGGCGTCCGCCTTGGCCCGGTAGGCCGCCGCGTCATCGGTCTTGCCGAGCGCACCGGCGATCTTGGACATGGTGTCCAGGACCCGCCAGTAGCCGTACGTCCCGGAGACGTACTTCGGGAACGTCCTGTCCGGGGTGTACCAGTCGCCGAGGCTGTAGTCGGTCAGCCCGCCCACCGCGCGGGCCTCCAGGTAGGAGGCGTACTTCTGCATCGCCGGGTAGTACGTGGCCATCGTGTCGGCGTCGCCGTAGGTCTGGTACAGGTTCCACGGCACGACGACGAACGCGCCGCCCCAGTTCGGGTCGTCGCGGTACGCGCCGGCGAGCACCGTGTAGTCCGGCACCGTGGACGGGATCAGGCCGGTGTCGGTCTGGGCCTCGGCCATGTCCCGTACGACCTTGCGGAGCTGGGCCGCCAGGTCGTAGTTGTCGACGAGGGAGCCGTAGACGAGGTGGTCCTGCTCCAGCCAGCCGAGTTTCTCCCGGCTCGGGCAGTCGGTGAGGATGCTCTGCGTGTTGTTCTCGATCGCCCGGCGGATCAGCGTGTGGATCCCGTTGATCACGTCGTTGGACGAGGAGAACGACCCGGCCGAGGCGTTGTCGGCGTGCATCGCCAGGCCGCGGACGGAGACGGTCGCGCCGTCGGGCACGCCGCGCAGCTCGACATAGCGGAGCGCGTGGTAGGAGAAGTGCGGGTGCCAGGTCTCCGTGCCGTCGCTCCCGGTCGTGTACTCGTCCCAGATCGGGGCGCCGACGTTGCTGGTCGACTGGTTGGCGCGGCCGTTGGTGAGGCTCTCGGACGGGTACATCCGCACGGTCGTCCCGGCGGGCGCCTGGATGGTCAGCTCCGGCCAGCCGGCGATGTTCCGGCCGAGGTCGAAGACCTGGTAGCCATTGCCGGACCCGACCTTGGCGCCTTGGAGGGTCTCCTGGACGCGCACCGGCTCCTGGAGGCGGCCCGTCAGTGCCCCGCCCGGACCCGGCACCGCGATGGCCTGGCCCCAGCCGTCGCGCTTGGCGCCGGGGCGCTCCCAGCCGGTCGGCTCGCGCCGGGCGTCGAAGTCCTCGCCGCCGTACCAGTTGGAGAAGGTCGTGCCGCCGAGCGTGGTCTGCCAGTCGGTGCCGCTGACGATGCGGCGCACGCTGCCGTCGGCCAGGGTGACCTCGAGCTGGGCGATCAGCTCCGGGTCGCTCTGCGTGAGGGCGAATTTGCGGTACCGGTCGACGGTGGAGATGACGTTGGCGGTGCCGTTGCCGAGCTTCATGCTGATGGCGTTGTCGCCCTCGCGCAGCAGCTTCGTGACGTCGTACGTCGCGTACGGCACCTGGTCGGTGACGTCGGTGTTGCCCGGTTCGAGGACGGCGTCGCCGACCTGGCGGCCGTTCAGCGCGGCCTCGTAGACGCCCTCACCGGCGACGTACAGGCGGGCCGAGCGGATGCCGGACGGCAGCGAGAAGTCCTTGGCGAAGATCGGCATCGCCTCGGGGACCGGCGACCGCGGCGGCTCCTGGCCGGTCACCGTCTTCTGCGTCGTGAACGTCCCGCCCACGTCGTCGGCGGTCGAGACCGAGTAGTCGACGGGCGCGAACGGCACCTTGTCCCCGGCCGCCGGGACGTCGGTGCGCGGGAACAGCAGCACCTGGTCGAACGTCTTGGCCGACTTCAGGTCGACGGTCAGCGTGATCGGCTTGGCGGAGACGTCGTCGGAGGTGTGCGCCGAGCTGGACCAGCCCGCGAGCTCCTGGTCGGTCGTCTCGGTGCCGTCGGTCAGGTACTTCGGCAGGTACTTGTGGTTGACCTGGTTGCCGGTGTCGTTGCTGGTGACCGTCGTGTTCGCGGCCAGGTTGGCCCCGGCGGAGTCGCGGACCTCCAGCTCCGCGAGCTGCAGCCGGTAGGTCTTGTCCGGCAGGTTCTCCACCAGCGGCAGGCCCAGCTTGGTCACGTTCAGCCGGACGTAGCGCGCGGTCGTCTCGGGCAGCTTCACCACGATCGGGTCGGGCCGCTTCTCCTTGAACCGCCAGTCCGGGTGCGTGATCCACTGACCGGACCAGTCCTTGGCCGAGGTCAGGCCGGTCTCGAACCACACCGGGTCGCTCCAGTCCGACACGCCGCCGTGCGTGGTCCACACGCGGACCCGCCAGTACACGCGGGTACGGCTGCCGAGCGCCTTGCCGGCGTAGTCGACGCGCTGGTCGGCGGAGGCGACCCGGCCGGTGTCCCACAGGTCGGCGTGAGCGAACCCGTCCGCGCTGGTGGCCGCCTGGATCTGGTAGGCGTTCTGGGTGACGTCCGTGCCGGAGTTCGTCAGCTGCCAGGTCAGCGGCGGGGTGGTGTCCTCGATGCCGAGCCGGTCGGACAGGTCGCCGGCGCGCAGCCCGGTGACGGCGGGGTCGGCGGCCGCGAACGCGGGCACGGCCGTGGCCGTGCCGCACGCGGCCACGATCGCGGCGACCGCGGAGATCCGCCGCAGAGGGGTGGTGCTCACGAGTTCCTTCCTTGGGCGTGCAGGGCCGCGACGTCGGCGGCGCTCAGCGCGTGGTTGTAGACGCGGAAGTCGTCCACCTGGCCGTGCAGGTACGGGTGGCTCTTGTTCTGCGAACGGCCGAGGTAGTTCAGCTGGGTGACGCCGAGCAGCAGCGGGCTCATCACGAGAGCGTCGTTGCGGCCGGTCTCCGCACCGTCGAAGTACAGGACCGCGCTGCCGTCGGCGATGGTGACGGCGACGTGGGTCCAGGTGCCGGCCGGGATCGGGCCGGCGGCGTCGACGTAGTCCTCGGCGGACATCCCGGCGATCTTCATGGCGAAGCGGGCCTTGCCCAGGCCGGTGCGCACGGTGAGGAACAGGTAGGTGTCCTTGTGATAGCCCAGGTCGAAGACGCGGGCCGAGTTGGCGAGCTCCGCCGGGTTGACCCAGGCGGTGATGGTCAGGGCCGCCATGCCGCTGATCAGGCCGGGCGGCAGGACGACGTGCCCGTCCTTGCCGTCCAGGGCGACCGCGCCGTCGCCCGACCAGGTCGCGCCGCCGACGAGGGTGGCGTCCGGCCAGGTCCCGGTCTCGTCCTTGGACGTCGTACCGCTCCCCTCGTCGAAGGGATAGCGCGCGGTCAGGCGCGGCTTGGCCGGGCCCGGGGGCACCGCCCAGTACACGGTGTAACGCTGGTGCTGGATCTCGGAGAACGGGATGAGGGTCACGTCGGAGCCGCCCGCCTTCGCGGTGAACGTCAGGTCGTCGCCACCGGGCCGTACGGACGCCGGGTCGATCGCCGGGATCGTCCTGAGCTGCGTCGTGCCGTACCCGCCGGCGAGGACGACCGGGCCGTAGCTGAGCGCCTGGACCTGCGGGTTGTCCGGGGCCTTGCGCCAGTCCAGGCCCATCGGCAGCGTGACCTCGACGGTGTCGCCGTCGCGCCAGCGCCGCTCGATCCTGAGGTACTTCCCGGAGGGGGCCGCGCCGGCGTTCCGGCCGTTGATCCGGACCCGGGCGTGGCGCGCCCAGCCCGGGATGCGGATCTTCATCCTGAACCTGCCCTCCCCGCTGACGGTGAGCCGGGTGGTCTCCTCGTCCGGGAAGCGGGTCTCCTGGCGGATGCGCACGCCGCGCTCGGCCCACCCCAGCTCGGACGGGATGAACAGGTTGACGAACAGCGTGTGGCCGGTCCGGAAGTAGATGGAGTCGGCGAACTTCGTGTGCGTCTCCATCCCGGTGCCGTGGTCGCACGAGAAGTTGGTGTAGTCGCTGCTGTAGCTGCCGGGGTCGGCGCCGAGCCCGCCCTTCACCTGCCGCTGCGTGCCGGGCCACAGGCCGGTGTAGTAGGTGCAGAACCCGTGCGCGGACTCGGGATCCTGCTCGCCGAGCATCTGGTTGTACAGGGTCCACTCGTAGTAGTCCATGTACTCCGGGCGCTGGTCGTGGAAGAACAGCAGCCGCGTCAGCTTCAGCATGTTGTAGCTGTTGCAGTTCTCGCAGGTGTTCTCGCCGAGCTGGGAGACGATCTGGTCCGGCGGGCAGAACATCTCCGCGTTGGCGTTGCCGCCGATGGCGTAGCTGTGGTGCTCGACGACCGTCTTCCAGAAGAACCGCGCGATCTCGAGGTAGCGGGTGTCGCCCGTGGCCTCGTACTCGCGGACCGCACCGATGATCTTGGGGATCTGGGTGTTGGCGTGCAGCCCGGCCAGCCGGTCCTCCTGCGCGGCGAGCGGGCCGAACACCGCGTCGTGGTCGAACCGCTGCGCGGTGCTCAGGTGCGCCGGGTCCCGGGTCAGCAGGTAGAGGTTGGCCAGGACCTCGTTCATGCCGCCGAACTCCACGCGCAGCACGCTCTGCATCTGGTCGTGGGTCAGCTTGGACGTGCGGGCGTCGGCCCAGGCGGCCATGCCCTTGAGCACGTCGAGGGCCTGCCTGTTGCCGCTGAGCCGGTACTGGTCGAGCAGTCCTGCCATGATCTTGTGCAGGGTGTAGTACGGCGCCCAGGGGCTCCCGCCCGCCTCGAGCTGATCGAAAACCTTTTCCTCGAAGGCGGACAGATACCCGGTGGTGTAGCCCGCGGCCGGCGCCGCCGCCTGGCACTTCGCCAGCTCGCCGACGATGTAGCGGGCCTTGGCGGCGTACGCGTCGTCGCCGGTGTTCGCGTGCGCCTGCGCGAGCGCGGACAGCAGGTGCCCGGTCGAGTGGCCGCGCAGCTGGACGTTCGGCGCCTCCCAGCCGCCGCACGGCTGCGCCGTGGACGGCAGGCCGACGTTGACCCGGAACATGTGCAGCAGCCGGTCCGCGTCGACGAACTTCAGGTACGCACAGGTCCGGGTCATGTTGTCGGAGAACCGGCTCGCCAGCAGCGCGACCTCGCTCAGCGGGAACGGCGCGGCGGACGGGGCCGCCGACGCCACGGCGGCGGCCCCGTCGGCGGCCAGCGCCGTACGGGCCGGCGAGGCCAGGCCGACGGCCGCGACCGCGCCGCCCGCCGCGCCGAGGAACCCGCGCCGGGAGAACGGCGTGCTCATCCCCCTAGTGCTCGTCCCCTTCGCGCTCATCCGCTTCCGCGTGGTCACTTGCCCCCCAGCGCCGTGGTCTTGATCGTGTAGTGACCGGCGGTCAGGCCCTCGAGGTAGACGTACCCGCCGTCGGTGTGCGCGCCGTAGGCCGTGGCCCTGGTGCCGTTCCAGGCGAGGTGCCCGTTGACGAAGACCTGGATCCGCTTGCCGAGCGTCGGGACGCCGGCGCGGCCGGTCGTGCCCTTCGGCGCGGCGAGGTGCGCGCTGAACTCGCCCTTGTGGATCCGCCAGGAGGCGTCCACGGGACCGTGCTCGGTGGTCACCCGGCCCCGGGTGAACGTCAGGGCGGCCACGTGCGGGATGAAGTGGAACGTGGTCCCGCCGGGCGTGTCGGGGGCGACGCCGAGGACGTAGGAGCTGAGCGCCGGCGTCGGGCCGGTCGCCCAGCCGTGCGCGAGGCTGACGTAGTTGCTGCAGAACAGGCACGTGTCGCCCGCCCGGTAGGACTCCCAGAACGTGCTCTGGGTGCCCTCCGGGTTGTTCAGCATGTAGCCCCACTCGCGGCGGATCAGGTCCACGCCGGCCTGGTCGGCGGCCTGGCCGCCCGCCGCGAAGTGCGCGTTGACCTCGAGCGAGCCGGAGAAGACGCCGGGGTTGCCCTTGTTCTCCGGGGCGGTGGAGCCGACGTCGTTCCAGTTCGTGGTGAGCTGCGCGCTGATCCGCCGGGCCTGGTCCGCGTCGGCGAGGCCGTACCAGACCGCGATGGAGTTGCCGTCCTGCGGGTGGATCGTCTGGGTCGGGTAGTACTTGAACGCCCCGGCGGCGTCGTCCCAGAAGTACTTGTTGATCGCGGTCTTCAGCGCCGCCGCCTTGTTCGCGTACGACGCGGCGAGCGCCGCGTCGCCGCGCGCGGTGGCCAGTTCCGATCCGGTGTTCAGCACCCGCCACAGCAGGGCGTTGGCGGTGAAGTTCTCGCCCTTGGTGAGGATGCGGACCGAGTCGCCGGTGCCGGTGATGGACAGCAGGCCGTTCGCGTCGATCTTGGCGAGGCTGTAGTCGACGCCGAGCCTGTAGGCGTCCCAGACGCTCGTCAGCCACGCCGAGTCGCCGGTGTAGCGGTAGTAGTCGTAGCTCGCCGACAGCGTCCACAGGTGGTAGGTGTCGGAGCCGTACTTGTTCATCATCGGGCCGGAGTACGGCAGCTCACCGGTGCTCTTCTGGTGCTGGAAGATCGTGGTGAGCGCGTTGCGCGCCGAGACGGTGTCGTTGAAGGCGGCGTAGGCCGTCGGGATCTCGATGCCGAGGTCGCCCGGCCAGACGGTGCGGTCGCGCTTGGCCCCGTCGACGAGGATGGTGTCGCCCACGCCGACGTCGCCGGTGTTGTCCCACAGCGCGGCCGGCGGCTCCCAGGTGCGGCCGGTCTTCGGGTCGATCGTGTTGAGCTGGACGGTGTAGGCGCCCGCGTACCAGATGCGGTTCAGCAGCGGGTCGCTGGAGTAGAAGTAGTTCGCGTACTGCGCGGGGTTCTTCATCGCCGGCGCCGCGGTGAAGTGCACGGACACGCCGTCGAGGTCGACGCTGCCGTCCGAGGTGGTGAACAGCGTCAGGTAGCGGAAGCCACCGCGCTGGTACTGGGCGGGCGTGGTGTAGGTGGTCGGGCCGTTCACGTCGGCGTAGAGGTTGCCGTCGATCTTGCGCGGCCCGCCGGTGGAGGCGTCGGTGTCGGTGCCGGCGTAGTCGGAGGACTCGCTGAACGCCAGGCCGACCCGCTGAGCGCCGTCGGAGCCGGCGAAGTGCAACGTGACCAGGCCGCCGACGTCCTTGCCGAAGTCGAGGGTGAGGTACGAGCCGTTGCCGCTGATCCGGGTCGTCTCGCCGCTCAGGACGGCGGACGGGTCGGTCACGGTGCCGTTGGTCTTGTAGATCGCCGTGGGCCGTACGGTCCGGGTCTTCGGCGAGAGGTTGTAGGCGTCCCACGGGTGGGCCCCGACCGCCTTCGCGGCGGTGGTCCCGGCGAGGGCCGGCGGGACGGTCAGGGCGGGCGCGGCCAGGGCGGCCAGTCCGGCGACGGTGAGGGCGAGACGGTGGCGTCGCTTCCAGGGGCTCACTGCGACCTCGGATTTCTGGTGGTGCGGAAGGGTGAATCTGAGCGGGGAGGGCCGGGCCGGGCGCGGGGAGACGGAGGATCCCCGCGCCCGGCCCGGGGTCGGGAACCGGCTAGGCGATCACGGCCTGCGCGTACGGGACCAGGCTGACCGGGCCGATGAGCCCGTACGCCTGGCGCGACGCCACGCCGTAGACCGTCGGGTCGGAGACCCGCAGCCGGTTGTTCAGGGTCGTCGCGACCTCCACCGTGATGGTGTTGGTCCCGGCCCGCAGGTACGGGCCGACGTCTACGACCGGGTTGATCTGGTCGACGGGCGGCAACTGCTTGCCGTTGACCGTGACCCGGCAGGTGTCGAAGACCTGGCCGAGCTGGAGGTACGCGCCGTACGCGCTGGTCCAGGGCCGGGGCAGCTCGACGGTCGTGGTGTAGCGGCCGATGCCCGAGACGTCCGCCAGTTCGGGGATGCTCGGCCATGGCTGCAGCGTGTCCAGGGTCAGCTGGTGCATGACCGTCTTGGTCTCGGTCGCGGACGCGCCGGGCTGCAGGTCCTCGACCTCCAGCTGCCAGCTCGCGGGCGTGATCGGCGCGGGGACGTCCGGGATCTCCGTCCGTACCGTCGTGCCGGTGGACAGGGTGGTGGCGTAGGTGCCGCCCTTCGTCGCGCGGGCCATGAGCTTGCCGTCGGCGAGCACGACCTCGGCGGCCTCGGTGGCGGTGGCGTGCGTCCGTCCGGGCGCGTCGCCGAGGCTTCCGGGGCTCGCCAGCGCGACGATCATGACCTCGCCGGGCTGGAGGGCGACCCGCAGCGTGACCTTGTCGCCGTCCTCGGTGTAGAGGGCGACCCGCCGCACCTCTCCGGTCCAGGGGTCGAGGAGGTAGGGCACGGCGTTCTTGTGGTTGCGGGTGAAGGACACCTGGTGGTCGATCGGCGCGACCGCGGGCTTGACGGTCTCGGCGTGCTTGCCGTTGCACAGGTAGTAGTAGTCGACGTTGTCCTTGTCGTCGTACCGGTGGAAGTTCAGCAGCGTCGAGCTCTGCGCGTAGGACACGTCCGGCGTGACGCCGAGGGCGGCGAGCGCGGCCGGCACGTCGGTGAGGGTGGCGACGACCTTGACCTTCGGCTGCTTGAGCAGGTCCGCCACGACCGACCGCAGCGTGGCGTTCTCGGCGTCGGACCCCACGCCCGGCACCACCGGCGCGGACCAGTCGCCGAGCAGCAGGATCGGCAGGCCCGCCTTGGTGAACCTCAGCAGCTTCTGTGCGACGCCGAGCTGCAGGGTGGAGTCCATGGTGTAGAAGTGGTCACCCTCGATGAAGACGACCTTGTACTGCGGGCCGTCGGGGGCGAGGCGGCCGCTGTGGACGTCGGCGTTCGGCAGGTCCAGCAGCGGCGCGCTGATGAACTGGTGGTTCCAGCCCAGCGTGATGCCGGTCGCGGTGAACCAGGACACGCCGATGCCGGTCTTGGAGTACCCGGTCTGCCGGAAGACCGCCACGTCGACGCGCGGCGTGCCGGTCTGCAGCACCTGGTGGACGCGGCGCAGGTAACCGGAGATGTCCTTGATGTGCCGCCAGGTGGGCTGGCGCGGCCCCCACGACTCGGCGTACCCGATCGCCCCGCTGTACGGGGTGAAGGCGGCGTAGCCGGGCCACTTCACGTTCGGCGCGGTGGCGTAGGAGAACCCGTGGATGACGCTGCGGTTCAGCCCGGCCGCGTACGCACCGCCGACGGTGAGCAGGAACTTCTTCCACGTCGTGTTGTACGCGCCGCCGGTGTAGGCGCCCATCTCGCCGGACAGGATCTTCCGGCCGGCCATGTCGCGGCCGCCCGCCAGGCTCCGCCAGTCGTCGAGGTTGTGGAACCCGATCGACTCGCCCTCCGGCACGTCGAGGATCCCCGCCGAGGCGATCGCGTCGGTGTTCAGCCCGTACGGCTGGCAGCGGAACTCCAGGCCGACCGAGTGCGCCCAGTCCTGCAGCGCCGTGATGTGGTTCTCGTTGAACAGCTGGGAAATGACGTCCCAGTAGTCGTAGCGGACGCGCCGGGTCAGCGCGGCCTCGTACGCGTAGAGCTGGTTGCCGTTGTCCTGCGTGATCGCGGGCAGGTACGGCAGCACCGAGTAGCCCTTGCGCTCGGCGAACTCCGCGGGCAGGTCGGGGGTCCACATCAGCGCCTTGGTCTCGATCTCGATCGAGTCCTCGAACAGCGTGGCGCCCGCCCGCTTGATCAGGTCGCGCACCGACGGGGTGAGGATGTGGCTCTCCCAGAAGTCGGTGACGGCCTTGGTGCCGGCGGCGCTGAAGTGGTCGACGGCGTAGGCCGCCGGAACGGTGTGCGGCCCGGACTCCGGCGTCTGCGCCGAGCCCCGCTCCCAGTGGCTGATGATCACCCAGGAGCCGTCGGACGGCGCGGTCCAGGACAGCCGCCCGTTCGACACCTGCCCGGTCAGGTCCTGCACGGAGGCCAGGTCCAGGCCGGTCTCCTTGCGGGTGGAGTTGGCCGTGTTCACCCGGGCGGCCTGCACGAGGACGAGCTTGCTCACCTTCGCCGCGGAGGAGGGCGCCCGGCTCGGGGCCGGGACCGGGCCGTTGTACGTCGCGCCGGCCGCGACGTTGACCGCGCCGTACGCCAGCTCCTTGACCGCCGCGGTGTCGTCCGGGGTGATCGTCGGCACGGCGGCGGGCCAGGACGGGCCGATCGTGAGGTCGATCGTCACGCCGCGCCGCTGCGCCTGGTCCAGGGCCGCCTCGACCGCGGCGACCCACGCCGGGGTGCCCCAGCCGTGCCCGGCCGGGTCGAGCACCGACTTGTCGGCGATGCTGTGGTGGACGGCGGCGATCTCCGCGCCGGCGAAGCCGGCGTCGGCGATCTGGTCCACCTCGCGGCGGATCTCGTCGGGGTCGACGTTGCCGTCCGGCCACCACCAGCGGAACTTTGGCCCCACGGCCGTGTCGGGCCGGGCGAACCTGCCGGCCGTCCCGGTGCCCGCGGCGCGGGCAACGGCCTCACCGAGAGGGGAGCCCCAGGTGAGGGCCGCGGCCGCGGTGACGGTGCCGGCCGTCAGGAGAAAGCCGCGGCGGCTGAACCCGCCCGCCGGCGATTCGGTCTTCATCGATGAATCCTTCGGTGCTGCAGGGGTTGTGCTGAGATGCCGGTCACGAGGCGTAGCCCTCGAGTTCGATCACCCGGCTGTACTTGTGGTCGTTGGAGTCGTGGACGACGACGCGCAGCGCCGACGCCTGGACGGGGTCGAAGGTCCGCTCGACGGTGCCCGCGGTGTTGCCGCTGACCGTCGCGACCGTGCGCCAGGTGTCCCCCGTGCGCACCTCGAGGTCGAAGTCCCGGATGCCGGACTTGGCCGCCGACGACTTGGCGCTGTCCAGGGTGAGGACGCGCACCCGGCCGAGGGTGACCGGTGCGTTCCACGTCGCCGTCAGCGTGTCGGGGAACTCGCCCGCGGTGTCATCGTTCCAGCCGCCGACGCCGTTGAGCCAGACCTCCGAGTCGGTTCCTCCGTCGTTCGCCCAGGCGGGGGCGGAGCCGCTGTGGGTGCTGGAGGCCGACATGGTCGCGGCGCGGACGAGGTTCGAGGTCAGGGCGACCGGCGCGGACGCGCCATCGTCACCGGCCTTGAGGGTGACGGTCCCGGACGAGACGCCCGTGTCGTCCTGCTTCAGCGTGACCGGGATCTGGACGGAGCCGTGCGCCGGGACGCGCACCGGGCCGCCGGACACCGAGGCCGTGAAGCCGGCCGAGGCCGAGACGCCCGGGCGGACGGTCACCGCGCGGTCCTCCAGGTTCGTGACCCGGAACTTCGCGGACGTCGCCGATCCGGGCAGGACGGGCACGTTCACGCCGAACGGCGGCTCGACCGCCAGCTGCTGCCGGTCCTGCGTGGCGGAGGAGGCGGTCACGGCGGTGAAGGACCAGTGCCCGGAGCCGACCTCGTAGACGCCGTGGCCGTTCTGCACGCCGACCCACTTCGCGCCCGGGGTGGCGGTCACGTGGTCCCCGCCGAGGAGCGGGACCTCCACGCGCGCCGGGGCGCCCGGCGGCACGGTCACGTCGAGGTGCAGCGTGCCGCCCTCGCGGCGCCAGGAGCTGGCGACCTGGCCGCGCGGCGTCTCGTACGTCCCGCTCGCGCTCGTGAGGTCGCCGACGACCGCCGGGCGGATGACCAGGTCGGTGAAGCCGGCGCCGCCGTCGGCCTGCCGGATGCCGGCCAGGCCCGCGTTGAACCACTCGTCGATCGCGCCGAGCATGAAGTGGTCCTGGGAGCCGTAGCCGGTCGGGCCGTCCCAGTACTCGGTCAGCGTGGTCGCGCCGTGCACCACCTGGTAGCCGTAGCTCGGCGCGGTGACCTGCTGAGCGATCCTCAGCAGCACGTCGTCCCGGCCGGCGGCGGACAGCACCCGGAACACCGCGGGCAGCGCGATCTCCCCGACGGTCAGGTGGTAGCCCTTGTCCTCGATGGACGTGACCAGGTGGTCGGTGACGGCCTGACGCTGGTCGGCGGGCACGACGCCCATGTCCAGGGCGAACGCATCACCGGCCTGGCTGCCCGATCCGTACGTCCCGTCCTTGAGGTACTTGGTGTTGAACGCCGCGGCGATCTTGCCGGCCGCGCTGTCGTACTTGGACGGGTCCTCGCCGAGAAGCCGGGCGATCTTTCCGAGCGCGACGGCGTCCCGGTAGTAGCCGTAGCTCGCGGCGATGCCGACCGGCGTGGAGGAGTCGGTGCCGGCCCAGTCGCCGTAGCCGTAGTTCAGCAGGCTCCCGCTCGCCTTCGACGTCAGGTAGTCGAAGTACCGGCCCATGGCCGGGAAGTAGGTGCGCAGCGTGCCGACGTCGCCGTAGGACTGGTAGTGCTGCCAGGCGGCCATGATGATCGCGCTGCCCCAGTTCGGGTCGTCGCGGGCCGAGCCGCTGAAGACGACGTACTCGGGAGCGATGTCGGGCACGTGCCCGTCGGGCAGTTGGGCCTCGGCGACGTTCTGCAGGAAGTCGCGGTAGTAGGCCTCGACGTCGAAGTCGCGCGCGACGGACCCCTGCACCAGGTGCGTCTGCTCCAACCAGCCGAGCTTCTCCCGGTCCGGGCAGTCGGTGAGGATGCTGAACATGTTGCCGGCGATCGACGCCTGCGTGATCTTGTGGATGTCGTTCAACAGCAGGTCCGAGCTGCTGAACGTGCCCGCCGCCGCGTTGTCGGCGCGCAGCACGATCGCCTCGGCGTCACCCGTGGTAGGCGCCGATGGCAGGCCGGTCACCTGGAGGTAGCGGAAGCCGTGGTAGACGAAGCGCGGGTGCCAGGTCTGCGTGCCGCCGCCGGCGAGGGTGTAGTGGTCCTCGACGGGCGGCTGCCGGTCGCCGCCGGCGATCATCGTGCCCTGGTCGACGAGGCCGTCGTCGCCGAGCCGCTCCCCCGGCTTGATCGTGAGGGTCGTTCCGCGCGGCCCGCTGACGTGCAGCACCGGCCAGCCCGAGACGTTGGCGCCCATGTCGAAGACGTACGTCCCGGACTCGGGGTGGGTGATCGCCACGGTGTGCTCCCGGCCGACCGGGACGATCGGCGGGGACGTCCGCGCGGCGACGGCGATGCCCGGGTCGGCGGTCTCGACGGCGGGCCGCCAGCCGGACAGGTCCGCGCCGGGGGCGTCCCAGCCGGGCCGGTCGCGGCGGGCGTCCTCGTCCTCGCCGCCGTACCACTGCGAGAACGTCGTCGGTCCCAGGTCGCTGCGCCAGGACGCGTCGGTGGCGATCCTCTGGGTCGTGCCGTCCTTCAGCGTCACCTCGAGCTGGGCGAGCAGGCGCGGCGCGCCCTGCGCGCCGACGTACTTGGTGTACCGGTCGGCGGTGGGGGCGACGTTGTAGGTGCCGTTGCCGAGGCGGACGCCGATCGCGTTGCCGCCCGTGCGCAGCAGCCGGGTCACGTCGTACGTGGAGTAGACGACGCGCTTGCGGTAGTCGGTGTTCGGCGGCTCCAGCACCGCGTCGCTGACCGGCCTGCCGTTGATGGTGGCGTCGTAGAGGCCGAGCGCGGTGATGTAGAGCCGCGCGTCGCGGACGTCCTTGCCCAGGTCGAACTGCTTGGCGAGGATCGGCAGCGGCGGAAAGTCGGTGTGGTAGGCCGGCGGCGGCTCCTGGCCGGTGACCGTGGTGACGGTGCGCAGGTTCGCGGTGTCGTCCCCGGTCTGCACGGTGAAGTCGACGGGGAAGTTCGGGGTCTTCCCGTCGTCGGTCATCGTGTCGGTGCGCGGGTAGAGCACGACCTGGTCGAAGTGCCGGGTCTGCCCGAGGTCGAGCTGCACCCAGATGTCGTGGCCCGGGTCCTGGGACTTGTAGGCGTTGCTGGTGTAGCCGAACGGCGCCTGCTCGGTGCTGAGCGACCCGTCGGTCAGGTACTCCGGCTCCCACTTGCCGGGATAGCTGCGCACGTCGGAGGCGGTGGCGGTGGCGCCCTCGGCCAGGTCGGCGTCCGGGTGCGCCGAGTCTGCGACGACGATCTCGGCGAGCTGCAGCCGGGACAGCAGCGAGCCGCCCTCGACGATCGGCAGCCCCAGCTTCGTGACGTCCACCCGGACGTACCGGGCGTCCTGCGCGGGCACCTTGACGGTGACGGGCGTGGGCTTACGATTCACCCACCGGTCGTCGCCGATCCACTTGGCCGACCAGTCGTCCTTGGCGGTCAGGCCCATCTCCCACCAGGCCGGATCGCTCCAGGCCGAGACCCGGCCGGCCGCGTCCCAGACGCGGACGCGCCACCACACGCGCTCCCGCGACTTCAGCGCCGCGCCCCGGTAGACGGCGCTCGCGCTCGTGGCCGCGACCCGGCCCGAGTCCCACAGGTCGGGGTGGTCCAGCCCGTCACGGGTGGAGGCGGCCTGGACCTGGTAGGCGGCCTGCGCCTCGTCGTGGCCGGGCGCGGTGAGCCGCCAGCTCAGCGTCGGCGTGGCGTCGTCGATGCCGAGCGCGGTGGCCAGCGCGTCGGTGCGCAGGCCGGTCGCGCCGAGCCGCGCGGCGTCCGCGCGGGCCGGCGCTCCCGGCGCCAGGACCGCGGCGAGCGCGAGCGCGACCGGCACCAGCAGCCGTGGCATCCCGCGCATGTGTGCGGTGATCGTCACACCTTCTCCTCGAAAAGAACGTCCCCCGACGTGTGCGTGGTGGCGAAGCTCAGGGGCGTACGTGGATCAACTCGATCTCCATCAGGTCCGCGAGGGCGCGCAGGTCGGCGAGCCGGTGGCCGGTGCCGAGGGCCCAGTGGTGCGAGATGCCGGTGGCGCTCCAGGCGTCGGTCCACTCCCCCGGGTCACAGCCGAAGTCGACGCGCGAGGTCGTGTTGCCGATCTGCAGGAGCGGCCCGTCGACGACCTCGCCCTCGGAGACGATGAACGCGAACCGGCCGTCGCGGCCCTGGCGGAGACCGAACGCCGTCACGGGTCCGTGCTTGACGTCGAACTCGACGGACACGCCCCACCCGCGCTTGCCGTGGTAGACGCCGAGGCCGCGCAGCAGCGGCCTGGAGTCGCTGATGGCCAGGTGCGCCGGGCCGTCGTGGCCCATCTCGACGTGACCCCGCTGGAAGTCCAGCGCCTGCAACTCGGTGAAGGAGCCGCCCGCGCCGAGCCGATCCATGATCAGCATCGCCAGCGAGGTGCGCAGCTCGTACTCGCCGACGGCCGGGACGCCGCGCGCGGTCAGCAGCGACGCGCCGAGGATCATGCCCGCGCCGAGGCGCTCGTGGACCTCGCCGTCCAGGCCGCGGTGGTAGTAGGCGAGGCTGTCGAGCTCGAAGTCCGCGACCAGCCGGTCGAGGCCGGCCGCGACGCGCGCCGCCCAGGAGAAGTCCTCGTCGTTGACCGAGTCGGCCAGCTCGAAGACCTCCTCGGCCTCCTTCTTCTTGGCCTCCGCCTCGGCGTCGGTGACCTTCTCGACGCGGACCCGCAGGTCGTCGAACTCCAGGACCTCCATGTGACCGCCGAAGTTCGCCGGCACGAGGGTCAGGTCGGTGGAGACGTCGAGCATGCCCGGGTACAGGTGGCCCATGAGCCCGTGCCGGCCCCGGCGCAGCGCCGCCCGTACGCCCGCCGCCCGCACCCAGCGGCCGATCTTCGCCCAGGCCCGCTCGTCCTCGACGTACCCCGACACCGAACGGAACGGGATGCCGCAGCGCAGGAACGCGTTGGCCATCTCCGGCAGCGGGCACGCGCCGCAGTAGGCCAGCCACTGGCCGGTGTCGAAGGTCGCGTGGTCCATCGACTCGGTCGGCTGCAGGTTGATCAGCAGGACGGGGGCGCCGCTGCGCTGGGCGATCGGGACCAGCATCGTCGCGGTCATGTACGTCGTCAGGAAGCCGACGATGAGGTCGCAGTCCGCGACCCGCAGCCGCTCCGCGGCGGCGGCGCCCTCCTGCGCGTCGGAGATGAAGCCGACGTCCACGACGTCCGCCCCGAGCGCGCGCATCCGCTCGGAGACGCGCTCGGCGGACCGCTTCAGCTGCGGCAGCAGGTCCGGGAACTGCGGCCAGTACGCGCCGAGTCCACCCGCGACCAGTCCTACGCGGACCTTCGTGTCGGTCATCTTCTCTCTCCTTCTTTGTGAGGCGGCGGGCCCGCGGTGGCCGGTTCCGCGAGCCCGCCGCCGGTCTTTCAGCCGCGGCTGTCGAAGTGCCAGCGGCCCGAGCCGACGTCGAACACGGCGTAGCCGTCCTGGGACCGGACGGGCTTCGCGCCGTCCCCGGTGACCTTGCTCGCGTCCTTGGCCGGCACCCACACCTCGGCGGTGGTGTTCACCGGCACGGTGACGTCGAGGCTGAAGCGGCTCCCCGACCGCCGCCACCGGGTGGCGATGTCGCCGTAGGCGGACCGGTAGCTCGCCGACGCCGACGTCAGCGACCCGCCGGAACGCGGCCGAATGATCGTGCGCTGGTAGCCGGGCGCGGCCGGGGCGATGCCGCCGATGTTCTGGTACATCCAGTCGCCGACCGCGCCGAGCCCGTAGTGGTTGAAGGAGTTCATCCCCGGGTCGTTGAAGGTGCCGTCGGGCTTGATGCCGTCCCAGCGCTCCCAGATCGTGGTCGCGCCGTTGCCGATCTCATAGCCCCACGACGGGAAGGTCTTCTGGCCGAGGATGCGGTACGCCACGTCCGTGTGCCCGGTCGCGGTCAGTACCGGCAGCAGCGCTCCGGTGCCCAGGAACCCGGTGGTCAGGTGGCCGTCGTGCGCGTCGATGTTGGCCACCAGCTTGTCCGCCGCCGGGCCGGTCTGCGCGTCCGGCAGCAGGCCGAAGGTGAGCGCCAGCACGTACGAGGTCTGGCTGCCGTTGCCCACGGTGCCGTCCGGCGTGACGAACCTCGCGTCGAACGCGTCCTTGATCCGGCCCAGCAGGGCCCGGTAGGACGCCGCGCCGGCGGAGTCGCCGACGGCCTCCGCCATCTGCGCCATCAGGTCGGTGGAGTGCGCGAAGTAGGCGGTGCCGATGAGGTCTCTCGGGGTGTCGTCGTTCACGTTGAGCCAGTCGCCGTAGCCCTCGTTGGGCCGGATCAGGCCGCTGCTGTGGCTCTCCAGGTAGGAGATCCACTTCTTCATCGCGTCGTAGTGGTCCCGGACGACCCGCAGGTCGCCGTAGCGCTGCCACAGCGTGTACGGGACGACGACGCCCGCGTCGCCCCAGGCGGCCGTGCCGGAGCCGGTGTTGCCGACGTCGGGCGCGACGTTGGTGAACGACCCGTCGGAGTGCTGCGCGTCGGTCAGGTCCGTGGCGAACTTGGCCAGGAACGTGTCCGCGTCCATGTTGAACGTGGACGTGGGCGCGAACGCGGTGATGTCGCCGGTCCAGCCCAGGCGTTCGTCGCGCTGCGGGCAGTCGGTGGGGACGCTGAAGAAGTTGCCGCGCTGGCCCCACACGATGTTGTGCTGGATCTGGTTGACCAGCGGGTCGGAGGTGGTCAGCGTGCCGGCCTGCGGCGCGTCGGCGTTCGCGACGACCCCCGCGACCGCGTCCAGATCGGGCTTGCCCGGGTAGCCGGTGACCTCGACGTACCGGTAGCCGCGGTAGGTGAAGCGCGGCTCGTACGTCTCGGTGCCGCCGCCCTTGAGGGTGTACCGGTCGGTGTCGGCCGCGTTCCGCAGGTTCGTGGTGTAGAGCGTGCCGTCGGGGTTCAGCACCTCGCCGTTGCGGATCGTCACCGTGGTGCCGGCCGGGCCGGAGACGGTGAGCCGGTTCCAGCCGACCATGTTCTGGCCCAGGTCGAAGATGTACGTGCCGGGCTTCGGCTCGGTCATCTTCTTCGGGTGCAGCACCGTCTGGACGCGGACCGGCGGGGCGGACTGCGCGACCAGGTTCGCCTTCACTCCGGTGCCCGTCTCGGCCGCCTGCCAGGAGGAGTCGTCGAAGCCGGGACCGTCCCAGCCGGACTGCTCGTTCCGGGCGTCGTAGGTCTCGCCCATGTAGATGTCGGAGGCCGCGATCGGGCTGGGCGCGGTCTTCCACGACCCGTCCGTGCCGACGGTCTGGGAGGTGCCGTCGGCGTAGTCGATCCGCAGCTGCCCGAGGAACCAGGGCCGCGTGCCGTACACGTGCGTGCCGGCGAAGCCGATGTTGCCGGAGTACCAGCCGTCGCCGAGCAGCGCGCCGATCGCGTTGTCGCCGCGCCGCAGCAGCGCGGTGACGTCGTACGTCTGGTACTGCACGCGCTTGGTGTAGTCGGTCCAGCCCGGGTTGAAGTGGTCGTCGCCGACGCGGCGGCCGTTGATGCGGGCCTCGTACAGGCCGAGCGCGCTGACGTACAGGCGGGCGGCGGCGACGCGCTTGGTCACCGTGAAGCCGCGCCGCAGGTAGGGAACGGGCTGCGACGGCTCGATGACCTGCGTGCCCCACGGTCCCTGGCCGTAGGCGGCGGTGTCCTTGGCGGCGGGCCAGGAGGAGTCGTCGAAGCCGGGCTTCTCCCACCCGTCCGCGGCGTCCTTGGCTGCCTTGAACGACCCGTCGGTGATGACGTCGACGGGCGCGGCGCCGGAGCGTTCGACGCGCAGCCGGCCGATCAGCCCGGCGGGGCTCTCGGTGGTGTTGACCGCCGCGATCGCGATCGTGTTGGTCCCCGGGTGCAGCGCCTTGGTGACGTCGGCGAGCTGCCCCTGCTTCCAGGAGTCGGTGACCTGGGGCGAGGCGGCGATCCGCGTCCCGTTGACGTACAGCGTGAAGCCGTCGTCGGCGGTGAGGGTGAACAGGGCGCGGGTGATCGCCCCGCTGCCGAGGTCGACGGTCCGGCGGAAGTACCGGGTCGACGCGGGCTCACTGGAGGCCGGGTCTCCTTCCGGGTACCAGATCCAGTGCGCGCCCGACAGGCTCGGCGTGGTGGCCGAGCCGCCGATCCACGACGCCGTCCAGTCCTTGGCGGACAGGCCCGTCTCGAAGTAAGAGATCTTGCTCCAGGCCGTCGCCTTGCCCTGCGCGTCCCAGACGCGGACGCGCCAGTAGTACCGGTGGGCGGGCGCGAGCGCGGGCCCGCCGTAGGCGACGTCCACGGACTGCGGGCTCTGCACGCGCCCGCTGTCCCAGACGTCGGCCGCGCGCGGCTTCGAGCCGACGGCGACCTCGTACGCGGTCTGCGACTGGCCGCGGGCGGCCGAGTCCAGCCGCCAGCCGAGGCGCGGCCGGGCGGCGTCGATCCCGATGGGGTCGGTCGCACGCTCGGTCGTCGTCGCGGCCACCCGTACGGGCGTGGACGCGGCGAACGCGGGGGCGGCGCCGGCCACGGTCGTGGTCATGAGCGTGGCGGACGCGATGGCGAGGACGGACAGTGGTAGGCGGGTGGACCTTGGTACGAGTCGCATTCTCGGGTTTCCCTTCTGGGATCCGGCGGATGGACACTCCCCGATGCGGCGGGCGGGCGGCCGGGGCCGCCGCCCGCCGTGGTCTCCTCAGGTGCGGGCGGCCCGGGTCACCGGCCGGTCACCTGGATGGTGTGGTGGCCGGCGCCGAAGCCGTGCAGGGTGACGTGGGCGCCGTCGGTCGTCGCCCGGTGGGCGAGCGCGGCGGTGCCGTCCCAGGCGACCTCGCCGTCGACGCGGACGACGACCTGCCTCCCGCCGGTCGGCACCGCGATGTCGCCGGAGGTGCCGGTGGGCGCGTCGACGGCGAGGGTGAGGATCGCCCTGTGGCCCTGGGTCCAGGTCACCCGCAGGTCACCGTGCGGGGTGGGCAGGACGCCGCGGGCCCACTGCACGGAACCGGGGTTCGGCGCGACCGTCCAGGTGGCGAAGCCCGGCCCGGTCGGCACGGCGCCGAGCAGGTCGTTGCTCAGCGCGGGCACCACGCCCGTCGACCAGCCGTGCGCCATGGAGGTGTAGGCGCCCTCGTACAGCGAGCCGTTCTCGCCGATGCCCTCCCAGTCGGTGATGCCGGGGTCGTGGGCCGTCATCCAGCCGTACAGCCGCTTGATCTCCTCGATCGCGGAGTCGGCCTGGCCGGACTGGAAGCGCGCCTGGATCTCCGGGTAGGAGGTGAAGGCGTAGACCCGCTTGCTGCCGTCCGACACGAGCGTGTCGTTGTCCATGAACGCGTTGCCGTACGGCTGGGCGGTGGCCTTGGCGAGGTGACCGAGCGCGGCGGCCGCCTGGTCCGGGGAGGCGACGCCCGCGACGATCGCGAGGCCGTTGCCGTCCTGGCCGTGGCGGACCGCGCCGGTGCCCGAGTCGAGGTACGCGCCGGTCCTGGCGTCCCACAGGTACGTGTTGATCGCCTTCGCGACGTCCTGCGCGCGCTGCTGCCAGCGGTCGGCGTCGGCGACGTGGCCGAGCGAGCGGGCCAGGCCGGCCGCGTCCTTCAGCGCCTGCACGTAGAGGGCGTTGTAGTAGGTGACCTCGCCGGTGCGGGGCAGGAAGGCGTAGTCGCCGTAACCGCCGGTGCCGTTCAGGCCCTTGGACAGCAGGCCGCGCGCGTCGGTGACCGACGGGTACCAGGTGTCGAGGGTCTTGACGAGGTTCGGGTAGTACTTCGCCGCGTACGCGGTGTCGCCGGAGTAGAGCACGTAGTCCGAGCTGGAGGTCACCCACCACAGCGGGTAGTCGAACAGCGGGAGCGTGTAGTCGTTGATCGACGCCGGCGGGATCCAGCCGTCCGCGCGCTGGTGGTCGGCCAGGTCGGCGAGGACGTTGCGGGCCGCCTCGGGCACCGCGTGGGTGAGGTAGTCGGTGCGGCCCGACACGGCGACGTCGCCGACGTACGGGTCGCGGTCGCGCTTGGCGCCGTCCTGCAGGACCAGCTTGCCGTCCAGGCTCGGGCTGTCGGCGTTCCGCGGCTCGACGTCGGTCGGGCGGAACGTGTCCGTGATCAGCTCGTTCGTGTAGGAGGCGTTGTACCAGTACCGGTTCAGGGCGTCGTCGGAGGACTCGAACCAGCCGCGGTACGCGCCGGGCCCGCCCGAGAGCGCCGTCGACTGGAGGGTCACGTCCTTGAGCTTCACGGTGCCGTACGGCTCGGCGACGGGTGCGTCGCTCGGCAGCGCGTCCAGGCTGATCCTCATGTACCGGAAGCCGTGGAGGCCGTCCGCGCAGACCTTCGTGCCGCTCTGGCACCCCTTGGCGTCGGTCCAGGTGGTGGACTTCTCGGGCGGCGCGTACTGGTCGGTGCCCGGGCCGCCGGAGAAGTCCGAACGGGTGAAGTCGGACCGGTCGGTGAGGTACTGCAGGGTCTCGGAGAACGCCAGCCGTACGCCGGGGTGGTCGTCGGAGGCGCCCTTGAACCGGAGCGTCGGGTAGCCGACGACGACCTTGCCGAAGTCCAGGGTGACGCTCGCCTGCGCCGGATCGGAGACGACGCCGGGCCAGACCTCGTTGATGCGGGTGAAGTCGCCCCGCGAGCTTGGCTGGTCCTTGGTGACCGTGATCCGTACCTGGTCGGTCGTGACCTCCTGCGGGAACGCCACGGCGCGCTGGACGTCGGTGTTCCCGGTCACCGTCGCCTGGGTCACCCAGGCCGAGCCGTTCCAGGTGGCGACGGTGAAGTCCATCGGGACGCCGTCGCTGTTGGACAGGACCGTGATGCCCGGCAGCTTCACGGGCGCCGGGCTGGTGATCTGCAGCCAGGCCGGATAGGTGTCGGGGTTCGCGTCGTTCCAGAACGTCTTGGCGTCACCGTCGACGGCGTGGCCGGGCTCGTACGAGGTGGGCGTGCCGTCGTTGCCGCCGTTGGGCGCGTGATAAGAGGAGGCCGTGGCCGAGGTGCCGGACGGCCAGGCCGGCTTGGGCTTCGGCGCCTCGCGGTGCAGGGTGGTCGTGCCCTCGCCGAGCAGGCCCTCCGGGTTCGTCACGTCGCCGGTGCTCGAGACGATGCGCACCGGCGACACCTCGGCGTGCGACGTGCCCTGCACGTACTTGCGCCAGTCGGGTGCGGGCAGGCTCGCGAGGGCCGTCGCCGCGTTCGCCGCGGCCGCCTCCTGCCCGTCGGCCCGCGCGGGCGAGAGGGCCACGACCGTGCTCGTCGCGCCGAGCGCGAGGCAGGCGAGGACGTGCAGGGGGCGTGGTCGAAGCATCGAGCGCATTCGCATCCGTTCGGGCTCCCTTTCTGGATGCAGCGGAATGAACAACCCCGATGTGGCCGGCGAGCGACGTGAGAGGCGATCGCGGACGGCGCGGTGGACGGCGAAGAGGACGGGCGCGCACGGAGACGACGGTGTGCGGCGGCGGGCAGCGGTACGGATCGGTGTCGAGCGGAGGGGCTCAGGCGGCGAGGGGCGGAGGGCGGCGAGGCTCGGGTGGGCGGAGGATCGCGTTGAGGTTCGGGCGGCGGGCGGAGAGGCGGGCGAGCGCAGGGAGCGACGAGGCGGAAGGGCGGAGGAGCGGGCGGGGAGGACGGATGCCGTGCGGGGCGGCCGGTGGCGGGGCCGCCCCGCACTGGGCGGGTCAGCGGAGGAAGGCCGCGGCCACCCCGGCGTCCACCGGCACGTGCAGCCCGGTGGTGTGGGTCAGGTCCCCGCCGGTGAGGGCGAAGACCGCGTTCGCGACGTGCTCCGGCAGCACCTCGCGCTTGAGCAGGGTCCGCTGGGCGTAGTACTCGCCGAGCTTCTCCTCCGGCACCCCGTAGACGGCGGCGCGCTTGGCGCCCCAGCCGCCGGCGAAGATGCCCGAGCCGCGCACCACGCCGTCGGGGTTGATCCCGTTGACGCGGATGCCGTGCTCGCCGAGCTCGGCGGCCAGCAGGCGCACCTGGTGCGCCTGGTCGGCCTTTGCCGCGCTGTAGGCGATGTTGTTCGGCCCGGCGAAGATGGCGTTCTTCGAGGCGACGTAGACGACGTCGCCGCCCATGGCCTGCTCGATCATGATGCGGGCGGCCTCGCGCGAGACGAGGAACGAGCCGCGCGCCATGACGTCGTGCTGCAGGTCCCAGTCCGCGACCGTCGTCTCCAGCAGCGGCTTGGACAGCGACAGGCCGGCGTTGTTGACGACCAGGTCGACGCCGCCGAAGGCCAGGACCGCCTCGCGCAGCGCGGCGGTGATCGCGGCCTCGTCGGTGACGTCCGCGGCCACGGCGATCGCGACGTCCGTCGCGCGCAGCGCCGACGCGCCGAGTTCGGCCGCGACCTTCTCGGCCGCGGCGGCGTCGCGGTCGGCGACGACGACGCACGCGCCCTCGGCTGCCAGCCGGCGCGCGGTGGCCGCGCCGATGCCGGAGCCGCCGCCGGTCACGAACGCGACGCGGGTGGCGAGGGGCTTCGGCTTCGGCATGCGCCGCAGCTTGGCCTCCTCCAGCTCCCAGTACTCGATGCGGAACTTCTCCGACTCGGCGATCGGCGCGTAGGTCGACAGCGCCTCGGCGCCGCGCATCACGTTGATCGCGTTGACGTAGAACTCGCCGGCGACGCGGGCGGTCTGCTTGTCCTTGCCGAAGCTGAACATGCCGACGCCGGGGACCAGCACGATCGCCGGGTCCGCGCCGCGCATCGCCGGGGAGTCCTCGGTGGCGTACCGCTCGTAGTAGGCGCGGTACTCCTCCCGGTACGCCTCGTGCAGCTCGCGCAGGCGGGCCTTGACGTCCTCGATCGGGGCGGTCGGCGGCAGGTCGAGGACGAGCGGCCGGACCTTGGTGCGCAGGAAGTGGTCCGGGCAGGAGGTGCCGAGCGCGGCGAGCCGCGGGTGCTCGGCCCGCGCCACGAAGTCCAGGACCTCCGGCGAGTCGGTGTAGTGCCCGACCTGCGGCCGGTCCGTCGAGGCCAGCCCGCGGATCAGCGGGAACAGCGCGGCGGCGCGCTCGTGCCGCTCGGCCTCCGGCAGCGTCTCGTGGACGACCGCGCCGAACGGGTCGGGCCGGCCGTGCTCGGCGATGTACGCCTCGGCGGTGCGGATGATGTCGAGGGAGTTGGCCTGGCACTCCTCGCTCGTGTCGCCCCATGCGGTGACGCCGTGGCCGCCCAGGACGCAGCCGATGGCCTGCGGGTTGTCCTTCTTGATCGCCGCGATGTCGAGGCCGAGCTGGAAGCCGGGCCGCCGCCACGGCACCCACACGACGCGGTCGCCGAAGATGCGGCGGGTCAGCTCCTCGCCGTCGGCGGAGGTCGCGATCGCGATGCCGGAGTCCGGGTGCAGGTGGTCGACGTGCGCGGCGTCGACCAGGCCGTGCATGGCGGTGTCGATCGACGGTGCCGCGCCGCCCTTGCCGTGCAGGCAGAAGTCGAACGCGGCGACCATCTCGTCCTCGCGCTCGACGCCCGGGTAGACGTTCACCAGGGCGCGCAGCCGGTCCAGGCGCAGCACCGCCAGGCCCGACTCCTTCAGCGTGCCCAGGTCGCCGCCCGAACCCTTCACCCACATCAGCTCGACGTCACCGCCGGTCACCGGGTCCGGCTGTACGCCCTTCGCCGAGGCGTTGCCGCCCGCGTAGTTCGTGTTGCGCGGGTCGGAACCCAGCTCGTGGCAGCGTTTCAGCAGGTCGTCGACGATGCTCAACTCAAGCCCCCCAACCGGCCGCCTGGCCGTCCTTGCGTTCGTCGCGGATCTTCTCGAAGTAGCCGGACCGGGCGTAGGCCGCCATCGGGTCCGGGTCCAGGCCCATCTCCTCGCGCAGTTCCGCGAGCAGCGGGCGGACGTCTGTGTTGTACGCGTCCATGAACACGGCGTTCGCGCCGAGCACGTCGCGGTTCTGCTGCGCCTCGCGCAGCGCCTCGACGTCGACCAGCAGCGCCTTGGCCGTGGCCTCCTGCACGTTCATCACCGAGCGGATCTGACCGGGGATCTTCGGCTCGATGTTGTGGCACTGGTCGAGCATGAACGCGACGTCGTCGGTGTACCCTCCGCCCTGGATCACCTCGTGCATGATCCGGAACAGCTGGAACGGGTCGGCGGCGCCCACCATCAGGTCGTCGTCGGCGTAGAAGCGGGAGTTGAAGTCGAAGCCGCCGAGCTTCCCCTCGCGCAGCAGGAACGCCACGATGAACTCGATGTTCGTGCCCGGCGCGTGGTGCCCGGTGTCGACGACGACCTGCGCCTTCGGGCCGAGCTTGAGGCAGTGCGCGTACGACGTGCCCCAGTCCGGCAGGTCGGTCGTGTAGAACGCCGGCTCGAACAGCTTGTACTCCAGCAGGAACCGCTGGTTCTCGCCGAGCCGCTCGTACACCGCGGCCAGGGCCTCGGCGAGGCGGTCCTGCCGGGCGCGGATGTCGTCCTGGCCGGGGTAGTTCGTGCCGTCGGAGAACCACAGCTTCAGATCCCGCGAGCCGGTCGCGTCCATGATGTCGACGCACTCGAGCAGGTGCTTCAGCGCCTTCGCCCGTACCTTCGGGTCCGGGTTGGTGACGCTGCCGAGCATGTAGTCGTCGTCCTGGAAGACGTTCGAGTTGACCGCGCCGATCGTGACGCCGCGCTCGCGGGCGTGCTCGGCCAGCGCCGCGTAGTCGTCCACCTTGTCCCAGGGGATGTGCACCGCGACGGTCGGCGCGACGCCCGTGAAGCGGTGCACCTGCGCGGCGTCGTCGATCTTCTCCTGTGGCGTGCGCGGCACGCCCTGCTGGGCGAAGACCTTGAAGCGCGTGCCCGAGTTGCCGTACGCCCACGACGGCGTCTCGATGCGCTGCCTGCGCAGTGCCGCCTTGACCTGGGCCCTGTCGGTTGTCATTGTTCGTGATCCCCGATCGTCAGTCGAGATGGAAGACTTCGGCGAGCGGCACCATGCCCTCGTCGGGGCGCCCGTCGAGGCCTTCGAAGAACGGCGCCATCTCCGCCTGCCAGCGGGTGTTCACCTCGGTGTTCTCCATGGCCGCGCGCGCCGCGTCGAAGTCGTCGGTCTCCAGGTAACCGACGAGCAGGCCGTCGTCGCGCGAGAAGATGCTGTAGTTGCGCCAGCCGGCCGCGCGCAGGGCGGTCAGCATGTCCGGCCACACCGCCTGGTGCCGTTCGCGGTACTCCTCCAGCCGGTCCTGCCTCACCTTCAGCAGGAAGCAGACGCGCTGCACGAGGGGCTCCTCCCGCGAGGGGGCGGGGCCGCGGTCGGCGGCCCCGCCACCGATCGCCTAGAAGTTGTAGTTGTCGATGTTGGACTTGTCGAAGACGGTCGGCGGGCCGAGGATGACCTCGCCGTCCTTGCCGATCGTGCGCTCGCCGAGCTTGCCGGCCTTGAAGGTCTCCCCCTGCGCGCCGGTGATCTGGCCGGAGGCCAGGGCCGCGGCGGCGTACGAGGCGAGGTACCCGAGGTTCTTGGGGTCCCACAGCTCGAACTTGGCGACCGTGCCGTCCTTGACGAACTTGCGCATCTGGTTCGGCGTGCCGAGGCCGGAGACCGCGACCTTGCCCTTGTACTTCGAGCCGTCGATGTAGCGGGCGGCGGCGGCGATGCCGACCGTGGTCGGGGCGATGATGCCCTTCAGGTCCGGGTACGCCTGCAGCAGACCCTGCGTCTGCTGGAAGGACTTCTGGTCGTCGTCGTCACCGTAGGCGACCTTGACGAGCTGGATGCCGGAGTACTCCGGCTTCTTCAGCTCGTCCTTCATGAAGTCGATCCAGGTGTTCTGGTTCGTGGCGTTCGCGGTCGCCGACAGGATCGCGATCTTGCCCTTGCCGCCGATCAGGTCGGACATGACCTTGATCTCGCTGCGGCCGATCTCCTCGGAGCTGGCCTGGTTGATGAAGACGTCGCGGCAGTCCTTGGAGGCGTCCGAGTCGTACGCGACGACCTTGATCTTGCGGGACATCGCCTGCTTGAGCGGGCCGCAGACGGCGTTCGGGTCGTTGGCCGCGACGAGGATCGCGTCCATCCGCTGCTGGATCAGCGTGTTGATGTAGGAGATCTGCGAGGACGCGGACGCGTCGGACGGGCCCACCTCCTTGGCGGTGCCGCCGAACTCCTTGGCCCCGTCGATGCCCGCGTTGTCGACGATCGTCTCGTACGGGTTGTTGACCTGCTTGGGCAGGAAGGCGAGCTTGAGGCCCTTCTTGAGGGGCGCGTTCGGGTTGGCCTTGGCGCCGCTGGTCGCGGCGCCCTTGGCGGCGTCGCCGGAGGTGGAGTTCTTCGTCGTCCCGCCGCACGCGGCGGCGCCGACGGCGAGGGCGGCGGCGAGGGCCACGGCCGCCAGAGGGCGCTTGGTCATGGGGGTGTTTCCTTTTCGTCGTTCGCTGGGGGTGGGAGAGAAGTACGGGGTGCCGCGGGGCTTCAGGACGAGGCGGACGGGGTGGCGCCGCGGGGATGTCGGCGCGCCTGCCGCACCAGGGCCGCGATCCGCGGCGTGAGCACGGAGACGATGAGGAGGAGGCCGGTGACGATCGACTGGATCTCGGTCGCGACGTCACGGAGCATGAGCAGGTTGCGGAGCAGGCCGATGAGCAGCACGCCGGCGATCACGCCGCCGAGCGTGCCCTTGCCGCCGTCGAAGTCGACGCCGCCGAGCAGCACCGACGCGATGACGGCGAGCTCCAGGCCGAGGCCGTTGTCGGCACGGGCGCTGCCGTACCGGAGCGTGTAGACCGCGCCGGCGAAGGCCGACACGAGCCCGGAGACCACGAACAGCAGGAGCTTGATGCGCTTGACCCGGATCCCGGCGAAGAACGCCGCCTCCTCCTGGGCGCCGATCGCGAACAGCGAACGGCCCAGCCCGGTGGCGTGCAGGACGATCGCGGTCACGATGGCGAGCAGGATGAACAGCGCGAAGGGGTACGGGATCGGGGTGCCGGGCACCGTCTTGGTGGCCAGGTCGGCGTAGTTCTGCGGGAACTCCGCGACCGCCTTGGTGCCCAGCACGACGTAGGCGAGCCCTCGGTAGAGGGTCATGGTGCCGATCGTGACGGCCAGCGAGGGCAGGCCGAGCCGGGTGACGAGCAGCCCGTTGATCAGCCCGGCGACGACGCCGACGACCAGGATGAACGGGATGATCATCTGGATCGCCCAGCCGGCGTCCCAGAGCGCGCCGAACAACGCGCTGCACAGGCCGAGGATCGACGCGACGGACAGATCCACTTCGGCGGCCACGACCAGCAGGGTCATCGGCAGCGCGATCAGCGCGATCTCGCTCAGGTCGTCCAGTGCGAAGGACAGGTTGTCGCTCGTGGCGAAGTCCGAGGTGCCGAACGCACCGCCGAGGAACACGACGATGAGCAGGGCGGTGACGATGACGTCCCAGCGGACGAACCGGGTCAGCGGGCGGGGAGCCTCGACGCGCGGTCGCACGGCGGAGGCCTTCGCGGGGGCTTCAGGCGCCATGGCGGGCATTCCTCTTTCGCAGGGCGCGGGTGACGCGCAGGGCGAGCAGGCGGTCCACGCTGATCGCGAGGAGCAGCAGGGCGCCGGCGATGGCGTCCTGCCAGAAGGAGTTCACCTTCAGCACCACCAGGACGCTGCCGATGGTGGTCAGCAGGAGCGCGCCGAGCGCGGCGCCGTACACACTGCCGAGGCCGCCGACGATCGCCACGCCGCCGACGACGACGGCGGAGACGACCTTCAGCTCCCAGCCGTGCGCGGCGTCGGCCACGACCGTGCCGAAGCGGGCCAGCCACAGCACCCCGGCCAGGCCGGCGAGGACGCCGCTGACGACGTAGGCGGTGAGGACGCGCTTGCGGATCGCGATGCCGGCGAGCCGGGCGGCGTCCGGGTTCGAGCCGATGGCGTAGAACTCCCGGCCCGACGGGTAGGCCCGCAGGTAGTAGCCGACCGCGACCATCACCACCACGGTGATGAGGGGCAGGTAGGGGACGCCGAGCACGCTGCCGTTGCCGAGGTCGAGCAGTGACGCGGGCACGTCGGCGGCGTTGATCTGCTGGCCGTGCGCCCAGTAGTAGTCCAGGCCCTGGATGACGTACAGCGTGCCGAGCGTCACGACCAGCGCCGGGACCTTGAAGAAGCTGACGAGGACGCCGTTGACGAGGCCGCAGACCGCGCCGATCAGCATCCCGACGACGAGCACCAGCAGGACGTTGCGGTCGTGCCCGGCGACGAACTTGCCGGAGGCGAAGGCCACCAGCCCGACCACCGACCCGACCGACAGGTCGATGTTGCGGGTGACCACGACCATCGTCTGGCCGACGGCCAGCAGGGCCAGGATCGACGCGTTGAGGAAGATGTCCTTGACGCCCTGGGTGGACAGGAACGAGGAGTTCACCGCCGTCGTCACGGCCACGAGGACGATCAGCGCCGCGAGGATGCTCAGCTCCCGCGCGCGCAGGACGATATCGACGAGCCGGCGCCCACCGGCGTCGGCAGTGATCGCTGCCATCAGGCGGCCTCCTCCTGTCGGATCTGGCCGGTCGCGGCGGCCATGACGGTCTCCTCGGTCGCCTCGTCACGCGGGATCTCGGCGGTGAGCCGGCCCTCGTGCATGACCAGCACGCGGTCGGCCATGCCGAGCACCTCGGGCAGGTCCGAGGAGATCATCAGGACCGCGAGGCCCTGGCCCGCCAGCTCGGACAGCAGCCGGTGCACCTCGGACTTGGTGCCCACGTCGATGCCGCGCGTCGGCTCATCGATGATCAGCACCGACGGCTCGGTGGACAGCCACTTGGCGAGGACGACCTTCTGCTGGTTGCCGCCGGACAGCACGCCGACGACGTCGCTGAGGCGGGCGTACTTCAACTGCAGCCGGATGGCCCAGTCCGCCGCGCGGTCACGCTCGACCTTGCGGGAGATGACCGGGCCGCGGCGCAGGGAGCGCAGCTGGGTCAGGCCGATGTTGCGCTCGATCGAGCCCTCCATCACCAGACCCTGCTGACGCCGGTCCTCGGGAACCAGGGCGAGCCCGGCCGACATCGCGGTGGTCGGGCTGCCGCCCGACAGTTTGACCGTGCCGACCTCGACCGACCCGGCGTCGTAGCGGTCGATGCCGAAGATCGCGCGGGCCACCTCACTGCGTCCCGCGCCGACCAGGCCGGCCAGCGCGACGATCTCCCCGGAGCGCACCTCGAAGGACACGTCCGTGAAGACGCCCTCGCGGGTCAGCCGGGAGACCTTCAGCACCGGCGCGCCGATCGTTGTCTCCTGCTTCGGGTACAGCGTGTCGAGCTCGCGGCCGACCATCCGCTGGACGAGGTCGTCGGCGGTGAGGCCGTCGAGGAGCTCGGTGGAGATGTAGCGGCCGTCGCGCAGCGTCGTCACCCGCTGGCACAGGTCGAAGATCTCCTCCAGCCGGTGCGAGATGAACAGCAGCGCGCACCCCTGGTCCTGCAGGGTGCGGGCGACGGTGAACAGGCGCGCGACCTCGTTGCCGGACAGCGCCGCCGTCGGCTCGTCCATGATGAGGACGCGAGCGTCCCGCGAGATCGCCTTGGCGATCTCCACGATCTGCTGGTCCGCGATGGACAGGCCGCGCGCGGGCCGGTCGGGGTCGAGGGCCACGCCCAGCCGTTCGAACAGCTTCGCCGTCTCGGCCCGCAGGACGCGGCGGTCGATGCGGCCGAACTTCGAGCGCGGCTGGCGGCCCATGAAGATGTTCTCCGCGACCGACAGGTCGGGGAACAGGGTGGGCTCCTGGTAGATCACCGCGACGCCGGCCTGCTGGGCGTCGCCGGGACCGTGGAACTCGACGGGGCGGCCGTCCAGCAGCACCTGGCCCTCATCCGGGCGGTGCACGCCCGCCAGGGTCTTCACGAGGGTGGACTTGCCCGCCCCGTTCTCGCCGGCGAGCGCGTGGATCTCTCCGCCCCATAGCTCCAGGGAGACGTCCTGCAGAGCCCGCACCGCGCCGAACGCCTTGCAGACGTCCTTCAGGGCGAGGATCGGAGGCGACTCGCTCATGTTTCCTCCGTGTGAACGGAATAAAAACGTTTTAACGTGATTGACCGAGGACGCTAGGTCTGTGAGCCCGGACACGTCAAGAGTCGATTTTCGTCCGGACCTGGCCAGCAACGGCTCGCATGCAGTCTGACCTGCGCAGATATCGGCGAGATAACGACCAGATCACTGCCGGATCGCGCCAAAGATCATCACTGAACCTGTTGACACGTTTTAATACAGCCGTCACAGTGAACGCCATCACAGGCTGGAAAGAGGTACGCGTGAGCACCGAGCGAACCCGCCGAGCGAGCGGAGCGGCCGGCCGAGGCACGAGGCCGTCCGCGGAGCGAGTGAGAAGGGTGAGCGAGGCGTGAACATCGAGCGAACCCGCCGAGCGAGCGGAGCGGCCGGCCGAGGCACGAGGCCGTCCGCGGAGCGAGTGAGAAGGGCGAGCGAGGCGTGAGCACCGTGGGCATCAAGGACGTCGCGCAGCGCGCGGGCGTGTCGCCGGGCACGGTCTCGAACGTCCTGAACCGGCCGGAGCGCGTCGCGGCGACGACGCGGGCCCGGGTCCAGCAGGCGATCCGCGAGCTGGGCTTCGTCCGCAACGGCTCGGCCGCGACGCTGCGGGCCGGGCAGAGCCGGGCCATCGGCCTGGTGGTGCTCGACGTGGGCAACCCGTTCTTCGTCGAGGTCGCGCGCGGCGTCGAGGACGTCGTCAGCGACCGGGACCACGCGGTGATCCTCTGCAACTCCGGCGAGTCCCCCGGCCGCGAGGCGCGCAACTTGCGCGTCCTGGCCGAGCAGCGGGTCCGCGGCGTCCTGATCACGCCGGCCGACGAGGACCTGTCGCACCTGGAGGACCTGCGCGAACGCGGCATCGCCGTCGTCCTGGTCGACCACTCCGCGGCCGGGGACATGTGCTCGGTGTCGGTCGACGACGTCGCCGGCGGGGACCTCGCCGTGACCCATCTCCTCGACCGGGGCGCCGAGCACCTCGCGTACGTCACCGGTCCGCTCGGGATCCGGCAGTGCGCGGAGCGGCGCAAGGGCGCACGCCGGGCCCTGCGCACGGCGGGGCTGCCCGCCCGTGTGCTGGAGGACATCGTGGTCCCGGAGATGAACGCCGGCGGCGGCGCGCTCGCCGCCGAGAAGCTCCTGGCCGGCGGCCTTCCCGACGCCATCTTCTGTGCGAACGACCTGCTGGCGCTCGGCGTGCTGCGGGCGCTGGCCCAGGCGGGGGTCCGGGTCCCGGACGACGTCGCCCTCATCGGCTACGACGACATCGAGTTCTCCTCCGCGGCGGCGGTGCCGCTGAGCTCGATCCGCCAGCCGACCTACCAGCTCGGCAAGATCGCCACCGAGCTCCTCCTCGAAGAGTGCGACGACCCGAGCGGCCACGCCCACCAGCAGATCATGTTCCACCCCGAGCTGGTCATCCGCGAATCGAGCCGCTGACATGCGCATCGCCCTGTTCGTCACCTGTTTTAACGACACGCTCTACCCGGGCACCGGCAAGGCGGTCGTGACTCTTCTGGAGCGCCTCGGTCACGAGGTCGTCTTTCCGACCGCGCAGACCTGCTGCGGTCAGATGCACTACAACACCGGGTACGACCGGGAGTGCGGACCGCTCGTCAGGGATTTCGTTAAAACGTTCCAATCGTTCGACGCGGTCGTCGTCCCGTCGGCGTCCTGCGCGGGCATGATCAGGGAGAACCACCCGCGGGTGGCCCGCACGATCGGCGACGAGGCCCTGGCCAAGGAGGCCAGGTGGACCGGGTCGCGGGTCTACGAGCTGACCGAACTCCTCATCGACGTGCTCGGCGTGGAGGACGTCGGCGCGTACTTCCCGCACCGCGTCACCTACCACCCGACCTGCCACTCCCTGCGCGCCCTCGGCGTGGGCGACCGGCCGTTGCGGCTGCTGCGCGCGGTGCGCGGCATCGACCTCGTCGAGCTGCCCGACGCGGCGGAATGCTGCGGCTTCGGCGGCACGTTCGCGCTGAAGAACCCGGACGTCTCGGCCGCGATGGGCGCCGACAAGGTCGCCCGGGTCCGGCAGACCGGCGCCGAGGTCGTCTGCGCGGCCGACAACTCCTGCCTCGCCCACATCGGCGGCCTGCTGTCCCGGCTGCGCACGGGCGTACGGACTCTGCACCTGGCCGAGATCCTCGCGGCCACCGACTGAACGAGCGGATCGGCGAACACCCTATGTCCACTGACCAGCGGGCGGCCGGGGCCGCGCGCATGCCGACGTACGTCGGGATGCCCGCCTTCCCGGAGGCCGCGCGCGACGCCGTGCGCGACACGCGGCTGCGCCGGAACCTGACGCACGCCACCACCACGATCCGCGCCAAGCGGGCCGCCGCCGTGAGCGAGCTGGCCGACTGGACCGAGCTGCGCGAGACGGCGAAGCGGATCAAGGACCACACGATCGAGCACCTCGGCCACTACCTGCGCCTCCTGGAGGAGCAGGTGACGGCGCGGGGCGGCACCGTGCACTGGGCGCGGGACGCCGCCGAGGCCAACCGCGTCGTCGCCGACCTCATCAAGGCCACCGGTGAGACCGACGTCGTGAAGGTCAAGTCGATGGCCACCCAGGAGATCGGCCTGAACGAGGCGCTCGCCGCCGAGGGCATCCGCGCGCACGAGACGGACCTGGCCGAGCTCATCGTCCAGCTCGGCAACGACCGTCCCTCGCACATCCTGGTCCCGGCGATCCACCGCGGCCGCGCGGAGATCCGGGAGATCTTCCGCCGGGAGATGCCCGGAGCGCCCGACGACCTGACCGACGAGCCGGCCCGGCTGGCCGAGGCCGCCCGCGGGCACCTGCGCGAGCGCTTCCTGAAGGCGAAGGTCGCCGTGTCCGGGGTGAACTTCGCGGTCGCCGAGACCGGATCCCTCGTCGTGGTCGAGTCCGAGGGCAACGGCCGGATGTGCCTGACGCTCCCCGAGACTCTGATCTCGGTGATGGGCATCGAGAAGGTCGTGCCCTCCTGGCAGGACCTGGAGGTGTTCCTCCAGCTGCTGCCGCGCTCGTCGACCGCCGAGCGGATGAACCCCTACACCTCGGTCTGGTCGGGCGCCACCGAGGGCCAGACGTTCCACCTGGTCCTGGTCGACAACGGGCGCACGGCGACGCGCGAGGACGAGGTCGGCCGGCAGGCGCTGCGCTGCATCCGCTGCTCGGCCTGCCTCAACGTCTGTCCCGTCTACCAGCGCGCGGGCGGGCACGCGTACGGGTCGCCGTACCCGGGGCCGATCGGCGCGATCCTGTCCCCGCAGCTGCGCGGCTCCGGCTCGCCGGTCGACGACTCGCTGCCGTACGCCTCGACCCTCTGCGGCGCCTGCTACGAGGTCTGCCCGGTCGCGATCGACATTCCCGAGGTGCTCGTGCACCTGCGGTCCCGCGCCGTGCACGGCCGCGCCGAGAAGGCGGCCATGCGGTTCGCCGCCTGGACGCTGCGCTCCCCCGCCCGGCTCGCCTTCGGGCAGCGCCTGGCGGGCACGGCCGGCCGCGTGCTCGGCCGACGGGGCGGCATCCGCCGGCTGCCGGGTCCCCTCACGCGCTGGACCGACACCCGGGACGCGCCCGTCCCGGCGACCGAGACCTTCCGCGAGTGGTGGGAGAAGCGCTCTTGAACGCACGTGAGGAGATCCTGCGGCGGCTCGGAGACACGGAGGCGGACCCCGCCGCGTACGCCGCGATCCCCCGGCCGTACCTGCGCCGCCATCACGACGGCGACGTGGTCGAGCTGTTCGCGGAGCGGGCCGCCGACTACCGTGCGGAGGTCCGCCGGGTCGCGAGCGCGGACCTGCCCGGCGTCCTCGGCGAGCTGCGCGGCCGCTACGTCGCCCCGGACGGCCTGCCCGAGGCGTGGACGGCCGGGGTCGACGTCGTACGGGACGACCCGCCGGTGTCGATCGCCGACCTGGACGCCCTCGACGGCGTGATCACCGGCTGCGCGGTCGCCATCGCCGAGACCGGCACCGTCGTCCTCGACCACGGCCCGGGCCAGGGTCGCCGGGCGCTCACGCTCGTCCCGGACCACCACGTCGTCGTGGTCCAGTCCGCGCGGATCGCCGCCGACGTCCCCGAGGCCGTCGAGCGGCTCTCCCCCGACCGGCCGCTGACGTTCATCTCCGGGCCGTCGGCCACCAGCGACATCGAGCTGTCCCGTGTCGAGGGCGTGCACGGGCCGCGCCGGCTCACCATCGTGATCACGGACTGAGGAGCCATGACCGAACGAAGTGAGGGAATCGGCAAGCACGGCATCGTGGTCGTGAGACCGGCGAAGGAGGTCCCATGACCGAACGAAGTGAGGGCATCGGTGAACACAGCACCTTGGTCATGAGACCGACGAAGGAGGTCCCATGACCCCCCGTTCATTCGCCGCGGTCGACCTGGGCGCCTCCAGCGGGCGCGTGATGGTCGCCCGGGTGGGCGAGGACGAACTGACCCTCCGCGAGGCGCGCCGCTTCCCGAACCGCCCCGTACGGGCCGCCGGCACCCTCTACTGGGACGTGCTCGGCCTGTACGGGAACGTCCTGGACGGGCTGCGGGCCGCCGACGGGGTCACGTCGATCGGCGTGGACTCCTGGGCCGTCGACTACGGGCTGCTCGACTCCGCCGGAACCCTCCTGGGCAACCCCGTCCACTACCGGGACGCCCGCGCCGACGGGGTCATGGACAAGGTGGTCGCCGAGCTGGGCGCGCAGACGCTCTACGACGTCGGCGGACTGCAGTTCCTGCCGTTCAACACGGTGTACCAGCTGCTGTCGGAGCCGTTGCCGGACGCCGCCCGCACGCTGCTGATGATCCCGGACCTGCTGGCGTACTGGCTGACGGGCGAGGCGGGTGCGGAGATGACGAACGCCTCGACGACCGGGCTGTACGACGTGCGCGCGGGCGACTGGGCGTACCCCCTCATCGAACGCCTCGGGCTGCCGAGGGAGATCTTCCCGCCGCTGCGCCGGCCGGGCGACGTCATCGGGACGCTGCGGCCGGAGGTCGCGGCCGAGACCGGGCTGGCGGAGTCGCTCACGGTGACCGCGGTCGGCTCGCACGACACCGCCTCCGCCGTCCTGGCCGTCCCCGCCGAGCACGACCGCTTCGGCTACGTGTCCTGCGGCACCTGGTCGCTGGCCGGGGTCGAGCTCGACGCGCCGGTGCTGTCGGAGGAGAGCCGGGTCGCCGGGTTCACCAACGAGGTCGGGGCCGGCGGCACGATCCGCTACCTGCGCAACGTCATGGGGCTATGGCTGCTGCAGGAGTCGCTGCGGACCTGGCGGGCCG
Source organism: Actinoallomurus rhizosphaericola (assembly GCF_024055675.1). Classification (NCBI taxonomy): domain Bacteria; kingdom Bacillati; phylum Actinomycetota; class Actinomycetes; order Streptosporangiales; family Thermomonosporaceae; genus Actinoallomurus; species Actinoallomurus rhizosphaericola. Next base: position 125,671 of record NZ_JAMXMW010000014.1, read on the forward strand.
AGGCGTCGCTGCCCGACCTGCTGGCCGCGGCCGCGGACGCGCCGGCGTTCGCCGCGCTCGTCGACCCGGGCGATCAGGCGTTCATTCCGCCGGGCGACATGCCCGCGCGGATCGCGGAGTACTGCGCGCGAACCGGCCAGCGGGCGCCGGAGGGACGCGCGGCGATCGTCCGCTGCATCCTGGAGAGCCTCGCCCTCGGGCACCGCGCCGCGTTCCGTGACGCCGCCCGGCTCTCCGGCAAACAGGTGGAGGTCGTCCACATCGTCGGCGGCGGGGCGCGCAACGCGCTGCTGTGCCAGCTCACCGCGGACGCCTGCGGGCTGCCGGTCGTCGCCGGGCCCGTGGAGGCGACGGCGATCGGCAACGCGCTGGCGCAGGCCCGCGCGCACGGGCTCGCCACCGACCCGCGCGCGCTGGTGCGCCGGACACAGGACCTGACGGTCTACCGGCCGCGCGGCGACGAGGCCGCCTGGGACCGGGCCGCGCGGCGAATCGGCCTTTCCTGAGCACGGCGCCCGCGGGCCCGGAACGGCTCCGGCATTCTCCGGAACGGAGGGCGTGATCGCGTTTCCTGGATCGCTTCTACCAGATCATTACGATCAATGGGCGGCGGCATACTCGCAGGTCGCAGGGGTGAGGCGGTGGGTAGATCTTTCCCTGATCCTTTGGACTAAGGGCGGTATGTGCCTTTAAGGTCTGCCTCATGCGTTTTGCCGCCCCCGTTGCTCTTTCTGCGTTTTTGATCGTTGGTCTGGCCGCCCCCGCCTCCGCGATCACCAATGGATCTCCGGACGGGAACGACCACCCGTCGGTCGGCGCCCTGATCGCCGACAAGCCGTACCCCGACGGCACCTGGTCCTACTGCACCGGGACGCTCATCGCGCCGACGGTGTTCCTCACCGCCGCCCACTGCCGCCACGGCAAGAAGGGCACCGCGCGGGTGACCTTCGCGAGCCACTACGCGCAGGGGGACGCCGTCTACACCGGCCGGTACCTGCCGGACGAGCGCTATGACGCCGACGCCGACCGGTACGACATGGCCGTCGTGGTCTTCGACTCGCCGATCCCCGGCATCCAGCCCGCCCACCTGCCGCCCGCGGGCCTGCTGTCCCAGATGCGCGCCGACGGCTCGCTGAAGGACGCCAAGTTCACGCCGGTCGGGTACGGGTCACTGAACCCGTCCAAGGCGAAGCGCACGATGAAGTTCACCTACACCGACACCCGCAGCCGGACGTCGATCTCCTACCAGGGGCTGACCTACCGGTGGCTGAAGCTTCGCCCGGGTTCCGGCGACGGCGGCACCTGCTACGGCGACTCCGGCGGCCCGAACTTCCTCGGCAACACCGACCTCCTGGTGGCCACGACCATCAGCGGGGACGACGACGCCTGCAAGACGACGAACTACGACTACCGCCTGGACTCCTCCCCGGCCCGCGAGTTCCTCGCCAGGTTCGTCGCCCTCCCCTGAGCCGGCCGGAGCCGCGGCCGCCGTGGCGCCGTCGGGGACGAAGTCCGGTCATACTGCCCCCTATGACCTCTCCGTACCCGACGTGGGATGAATGGCTGGCCGACCTGTCCCCCGGCGAACGTACGCGCGCTCTCGAGCTGTGGGAGCGATTCGCCGGACTCGGCGCGGAGGACGCGGAGGACTGGGCGCGTTCGGAGCTCGCCGAGGACCTTCCGCAGCTCGCCCGGTTCCTGCTTCTGCGGCAGGTCTGGGAGCAGGCGATCAACGGCTTCGAGCGGCCCGGCGCGATCGACGCCATCCCGGCCGCCGCCCGCCTGCTGGGTTCAGGGGCGGACCGCGCGGACGTCATCGCGCTGGCACGGCGCGCGGCCCTGGACGCGGCCTTCGCCGTCCTCTACGCCCTCGACGTCCCGAACCCGGATGTGGACGACGACTCGCTCCCCGGCTGGTCCGTACACGAGACGGCCGGTGACGGGGATCGTCCCGGCCGGCACATGGACGGGCTCCACCAGGACCTGCTGAGCATGGACCCGTCCGGCAGGCAGGCAGAAGACCTGCTCTTCTGACCTCGGTCAGCGGGCGGTGAAGGTGCAGGGCAACCGCTTGTAGCCGTTGATGAAGCCGGACAGCAGGCGGTCCGGCTCGCCCGCGGCGCGGATGTCCGGCAGGCGGGTGAACAGCTCCCGGAGCATCACGGTGATCTCCCGCCGGGCCAGGTTCGCGCCGAGGCAGAAGTGCGGGCCCGGGCCGCCGAACCCGACGTGCGGATTCGGGTCGCGGGTGATGTCGAAGACGTCCGGGCGCTCGAAGACCGTCTCGTCGCGGTTGGCGGAGTTGTAGTAGAGCAGCACCTTGTCGCCGGCCCGGTAGGTGTGGCCGTTCATCTCGTGGTCGCGGGTGAGGTTGCGCCGCATGAAGATCACGGGCGTGGAGTAGCGCACGATCTCCTCGACCGCTCCGCCGATCCGGCCCTCGAAGTCCTCCAGCAGCAGCGCCCGCTGGTCGGGGAAGTCGGTGAACAGCTTGAGCGCGTGGCTCAGGGCGGTCCGCGTCGTCTCGTTGCCCGCGACGGCGAGCAGCAGGAAGAACGATCCGAGCTCGCGGACGGTCAGGCGCTCCCCGTCGACGTTCGCGCTGACCAGCGCCGACGTCAGGTCGCCGGTCGGGTTCTGGGCGCGTTGCCGACCGAGCCCGGCGGCGAGGCGGTGCAGGTCGCGGGCCGCCCAGATGATCTTGAAGAGGGCGCGGGCCGCGGCGGCGCGGCCGAGCCGCCCGGGAGTGATCCCGGTGTACTCCGGGTCGGTGTTGCCCAGGATGACGTTCGTGCGCTCGACGACCCGGGGGTACTCCCGCTCGGGGATGCCGAGCATGGCGCAGATGACCTCGGCCGGCAGGCGTACGGCGACCTTCGCGACGAAGTCGCCCGGACCGGTCTCGATCAGCTCGTCGACGATCCGCGCGGCGCGCCGCCGGACGTCCTCCTCGGTCCTGGCCAGCATCTTCGGCGTGAACGCGCGGGACACGACCCGGCGGATCTTGGCGTGCCGGGGGTCGTCCATGTTGATCAGTGAGCCGAAGAACCGCTCCATGTACGCGGGGAAGTCCGGGATGCTGGTCGCGCTCGGCTCGCTGCTGAAGATGTCCGGGTGCCGGCTGGCCTCGCTGACGTCCGCGTGCCGGACCAGCGCGTAGAAGCCCTTCCCGGGCCGGACGAACGGGACGGGCACCTCGGGGAAGAACGCCGGACGCTCTCGCGCGCGGAGCTCGGCGAAGGCCGCCTCGCGCTCCTCGACGGGCAACGCCCAGAACTCGAGCGAGGAGAGGCCGATCTCCGATGGGGCCGGGCCGGACCGGGTCGTCATGACGCCACCGCCTTCCGGATCGACCTCCATGCTCAGGTAAGTGAACGGTTACGGTCAAGAGGCCGGGTACGTCCGGCTGAGCCGGCGCGGCTGAGTCCAGGTGCGCCGGGACGGAGCCGGTACGGATGCGGTCAGGTGAGCCGGTACGCCAGGTGAGCCGGCGCGCGTATGTCGGGTGAGCCGATGCGGGTCACCGGCTCACCCGGATCCGGTCAGAGGTTCTCCGGCGCCGTCGGCAGTTTGACGGCGGTGAGCAGGATCGTCGAGTTCTCGATCGCCTCGACGCGGTGCCGGGCCTTCGGCACGAAGATCAGATCGCCGGTCCGGCCCTCCCAGACGTCGTCCCCCGCGACGAGCCGGACCCGGCCCTGCAGCACCTGGACGGTGCCCTCTTCCGGGCCCACGTGCTCGTCCATCGTCGTGTCGGCCTTGAGCGCGATGAGCGTCTGCCGGAGCACGTGCTCGTGCCCCCCGTACACCGTGGTGGCGCTGCGGCCGGCCGAGTCGCTCAGGGCCCGGTCCAACTGCTCGCGGGCGCGGGCTTCCAATGACAGTTTCTCCATGTCCTCCATCTACCGCAGCGGCGGCGAAAGATTCATCGGCTCGCCGTCCTCCCGCAGCCCGTCGAGGAAGAGGCCGACGTAGTACTCGCCCACCGCCCCGGCGTCCAGCGGCCCGTCAGGGTGCCACCACGTGCTGAGCTGGTGGACCGCGCCGAAGAAGAAGTTGACCGCCAGGTCCGCCGGGACGCCGGCCCGGAAGGTCCCCTCGTGCTGGCCCTCCTCCACCAGCGCGCGGAAGCACTCGTGGTAGCGGCGCCGCTCCGCCCGTACCGCCTTCTGCTTCTCGGCCGGCAGCAGGTGCATCGAGCGGAAGAAGACGGTGAGCTCGTCCAGGTGCGCGACGCTCGTCTCGATCACGTCGACGGCGGCGGCGCGCAGGCGCTCCTCCGCCGAGCCGGCGCCGCCCGCGAACCGCAGCAGCCGTTCGGTCTGCAGGGCCAGCAGCCGGTGGTAGATCTCGTACAGGAGGTCGTCCTTGGCCGCGAAGTAGTGGTACATCGCGCCCTTGGTGACACCGGCGGCCCGGACGATCTCCTGGACGGAGGTGCCCTCGTAGCCGTTCTCGGCGAACAGCCGGGTGGCGACCGCCAGCAACCGCTCCGGCAGCGGGCGCTCGCCCGCCGCGGCCATCAGCTGCTCCGGTAGGCGGCGAGCTCACGGCGGGCGATCGACCGCTTGTGCACCTCGTCGGGGCCGTCCGCCAGGTGCAGCGTCCGCACGCCCGCCCACAGCTCGGCGAGGGGGAAGTCCTGCGAGACGCCCGCGCCGCCGTGCGCCTGGATCGCCCGGTCGATCACCCAGTTCGCCATCTCCGGCACCAGCGCCTTGATCGCCGAGATCTCCACGCGGGCGCCCTTGTTGCCGACGGTGTCCATCAGCCACGCGGTCTTCAGGACCAGCAGCCGGGCCTGCTCGATCCGGATCCGCGCCTCGGCGATCCAGTCCTGGACCACGCCCTGGTCGGCGATCGGGCCGCCGAACGCGACCCGCGACACGGCGCGCTCGCACATCAGCCGCAGGGCACGCTCGGCCATGCCGATGGCGCGCATGCAGTGGTGGATCCGCCCGGGTCCGAGGCGTTCCTGCGCGATGCGGAAGCCCTCGCCCTCTCCGAGGAGGATGTTGCCCACCGGCACCCGTACGTCCTCGAAGGAGACCTCGGCGTGGCCGCCGTGCGTGCCGTCGTCGTACCCGAAGACGTGCAGGCCGCGCTCGACGGTGACGCCGGGCGTGTCCTTGGGCACCAGCACCATGCTCTGCCGGCGGTACGGCGGGGCGTCCGGGTCGGTCACGCCCATCACGATGAAGATCTGGCAGTCCGGGCTGAGCGCGCCGGACGTCCACCACTTGCGGCCGTTCAGGACGTACGAGTCGCCGTCGCGCTCGATGCGCAGCGCGATGTTGGTGGCGTCGGAGGAGGCCACGGCGGGCTCGGTCATGCAGAAGGCCGAGCGGATCGCGCCGTCCAGCAGCGGCTCCAGCCACCGCTCCTTCTGCTCGGGCGTGCCGAACAGGGCGAGGATCTCCATGTTGCCGGTGTCGGGCGCGGCGCAGTTGAGGGCGACCGGGGCGATCTTCGGCGAGCGGCCCATGATCTCGGCGAGCGGGGCGTACTGCACGTTGCTCAGGCCGGCGCCGTACGGCTCGTGCGGGAGGAAGAGGTTCCACAGCCCGCGCTTGCGCGCCTCGGCCTTCAGGTCCTCGATGATCGGCGGAGTGGCCCACGTGCCGGCGAGCTCGGCGGCCTGCGCGGCGTACACGGGCTCGGCGGGGTGGACGTGGGAGTCCATGAAGTCGAGCAGCCGGTCGCGGTACTCGATGGTGGTCTGGTCGAATGCGAAGTCCATCGTCGTCCCCTCGCGAACACGGCCCTGCGGCCGTCCGTGTGCCCCGCCCAGCATACCGACTGGTCGGTATGAGGACCGTAAGCAGAGGCGACCCGGCGAGTCAACGCCCCGCGACGCGAACCCGCCCGGTCGCGGGCGTGGGGCTGCCGGGTCACCCGATCATCGAGGGCGACCGGTCACCGGCGCCGAGGGCGCCGGGTCACTGGTGCAGGCCGTGCCCGGTCTCCTCGTCGCCGCGGTCGACGTCGAGCCCGACGACCGACGCGCACCGGCGGCAGACCCACTCGGCGACGACGGACTCGGCGTCCATGTCCCGGGTACGGTAGGGCTTGGAGATCTTCCGCCGGCGCATTCCGTGACCACACGTCGAATGCACCAAAAGGCCACAATTCGGACACGGCCAGACGTCATCCCCGGGACGCTCACAGCCCGGGCATACGGGCCCGTCATGATCGACGGTGATCGGCTCGAGTTCGGCGCGCCAGAGGCGTTCCAGATCAAGATAATCGTCGTTCGGCCAGGAATGATCCGCCAGCCAGGCGAGATATTCCTCGTCCTCGGGAGGCAGCACCGCGGTCATCGACTCGGGATGACCGTTCAGCTCGGGCTCGGGCTCCGGCTCGGGCGCTGCGGACCGGCGGCGCCCGCGCACCGCCAGCGTCAGGGACAGGAGGACGAGAAGGGGGCTCCAGAGAAAGATGTTCACATTCCCACATCCGCGGAGGCGCTCATGGCGACGATCATGAGACGGAGCGGCAGTACACGGGGAAGCACCGCTGTACCCACAGTGGCGTCCTTTCATGAGTCGCTGTCGGGGGGCGCAAGCGATCATGCATGCGGGGGCGTAAAACGGTAGAACAGTACCGAATCCAGCTCGGCCATGGAAATCGATCAAACAATTTCCCGCTTTACCAGCATGTTGGCCGAATTATGCACTGGAACGTTCCATGACCGCTACGGATCTTGTACCGATGGCCACTCCTGGACGCGCCCGCTCAGCCGGCGGGGATACGCCGCCCGGCGAGCCGCAGCGCGTGCTCGACGACGGACACGAGGACCAGCTTGGCCGACTCCCGGCGCCGCACGTCGCACAGGATGATCGGCACGTCGGGGTCGACGTCGAGGGCCGCGCGCACCCGGTGCACGTCGTACCGCGGAGCACCGTCGAAGCAGTTGACGGCCACGACGAACGGCGTGCCGCGCTGCTCGAAGTAGTCGATCGCCGCGAAGCTGTCGCCCAGCCGCCGGGTGTCGGCGACGATCACCGCGCCGGCCGCTCCCCGCGCGAGTTCGTCCCACATGAACCAGAACCGGTGCTGCCCCGGAGTCCCGAAGAGGTACAGCGCCACGTTGTTGCGGAAGGTGATGCGACCGAAGTCCATCGCCACCGTCGTGGTCTCCTTGGCCTCGACGCCGGACGTGTCGTCGACGCCGACCCCCGCGCCGGTGAGGGCCTCCTCGGTGCGCAGCGGCCGGATCTCGCTGACGGTGCCGACCAGCGTGGTCTTGCCCGCCCCGAACCCGCCCGCGATGAGGATCTTGATCGCCGTCGGCGAGTCCTGCACCGCGGCGCCGGAGTCAAAGTGTGTATAGCTCATTGAGCACAGTCCTGAGTATCCGTTCGTCGTGCGCGTACGAACGCGTCTCGGGAGGCCGCACGTTGATCAGGCCCCAGTATCGAAGATCTCCCAGCAGAACGCGGACGACGCCGAGCGGCAGCCCCACGTCGGCGGCGAGGTCGGCGACCGTCATCGGCCGCCGGCAGAGGCCGAGGAGCCGCAGGTGCTCCGGGTCCAGCCACCGCCGGTCCGCCCGCGCCGGCGGCCTGCCGACGACGATCGCCAGCAGGTCCAGCGTCTCCCCGTACGACCGGGTCCGGCCACGGCTCACCGCGTACGGCCGGACCACCGGGCCGGCCGCGTCGTCGAACCATCGGCGCTTGGACGCGGTCACGGAGGATCACGCTCCCCCCGGCGGTCCGTCCGGACTCGTGGCCGCCGAGCGGGCGGACGTGGCCAGATGGCGGCGGACCCGCTTGACGAGCCGCGCCATCTCGTAGGCGATCAGGCCGATGTTCGCGTCGCCCTCGCTCACGACCGCCAGGCAGGTGCCGTCACCCGCCGCGACGACGAACAGGAACGCCTTCTCCAGCTCGATCACCGTCTGGCGGATGCCTCCGCCCTTGACGCGCTCGCTGACGGTCCGGGCCAGGCTGTACAGGCCGGCCGCCAGCGCGGCGAACCGCTCGGCCTCCTCGGGGTCCATGCCCCGCGACGTCCCCATCGGCAGTCCGTCGCCGGTAAGGATCATCGCGTGCCGCACGCGGGCGACACGTCCGACGAGATCGTCGAGCAACCAGTTCAGCTCACCGGTCGTATCCAGCATCGGCCCCTCACCTTCGCGGCTACTCATCGAGGTCCGGGGCCTGGCGGCCGCGCTGCCATCCCCGTTGAAGCGATGCCATGAGCGACCGGGTCTCCTCCGGCGGACGGGTCGTCGTCGCGTCACCGGCCATCGGTTCCGGCCCGGCCGGCTCTCTGCGTAGCTGCGGGGCGAGGTTCGCCTGGCGCACGCGCCTCGGCAGTTCGGGGGCGTCGGGGTCGGTCCAACCCTCGTACGGCGTCTGGACGTCGTCACCGGCCCATCCGGAACCGGCCCAGTCCGGCGCGCGCCACGCGGTCCGGTCGTCCGGCCATTCGGTCTCGTCCGGCCACTGCGTCCGATCCGGCCACTGCGCCTGATCCGACCACTGGGCCTCCTCCGCCCACTCGCCCGCGCCCGCCGGGGCGGCGATCTCGAGCGGCGCGGCCGGGGGCGCCGGAGACGGGGCGGCGGGCGCCTCGACCTCGGCGACGGCACGCCAGGCCGGGTCGAAGGCGGGCTGCTCCGACCACGCGTCGTCGTACTCGAACCCCTGGTCCCCCGCGACCAGGTCCGGCGGGACGAGCACGACCGCCCGTACACCGCCGTACGGCGACGAGCCCAGCGTGACCCGTATCCCGTGCCGGTCGGCGAGCCTGGCGACGATGAACAGGCCGAGCCGGTCGCTGTCCAGCAGGTCGAACTCCGGGGGGTTCGCCAGCCGCTCGTTGGCCTCGGCGAGCTCGTCGTCGTCCAGGCCGATGCCGCGGTCCTCGACCTCGATCGCGTAGCCGTGGGCCACGAGCTCACCGCGGACCTGCACCTGCGTGGTGGGCGGGGAGAACGCCGTGGCGTTCTCGATCAGCTCGGCGAGCAGGTGCGTCGTGTCCGCGACGATGGCGCCGTCGAGCGCCGCCGGAGTGGCGGCCTCGACCACGACGCGGGTGTAGTCCTCCACTTCGGCGATCGCCGCCCGCAGGATGTCCTTGATGCCGACCGGGTTGTGCCAGCCGCGGGCGGGCGACGCGCCCGACAGGATCGCCACGCCCTCGGCGTGCCGGCGCATGCGCGTGGTGAGGTGGTCGAGCGCGAACAGGTCGTCGAGGACGTCAGGGTCGCGGGCCTTCTTCTCCATCGCCTCGAGCATGGCGAGCTGGCGGTGGAGCAGCGACTGGTTGCGCCAGGCGAGGTTGACGAAGACCTTGTTGATGCCCTTCCGCAGCTCGTTCTCGCCGACCGCGGCCTCGACGGCGGTGCGCTGCAGCGCGCCGAGGGCGTCCGCGACGCGGGCGACCTCCTTGCTGCCACCGCCCCCGACCGGCGGGCTCTCGGTGTCGACGTCGACCTCCTCCCCCGCACGCAGCCGCTTGATCAGCTGCGGCAGGCGGACCTGGGCGAGGTCGAGGGCGGCCTGCTGGAGCGCGGCCATCTCCCGCGCGAGCGTACGGCCGAACAGGATGGAGACGATGATCGACAGGGCCAGCGCGACGAGCCCGACGCCCGCCGTGAGGGCGAGGAAGAAGATCGACCTCTGCTTGATCGGTTTCGTCTCGTCGGTCAGCGCCCGGCCGGCGTCGATGGTCGCCTGCGACCACGCGCTCATCAGCGGCTCGATCGTCGCCTGCCAGGAGACGGTCTGCGCCGGCAGCCGGGCGCCGGGACGCACCCCGATGATCGCGTCCTCCATCGTGCGGAAGGCGGTGAAGTCCGGCGACCCGGCGACCTTCTCCCACGGAGCGCGCAGGGAGATCTTCGCCCTCGAGCGCGCCGAGTCGAACAGGTAGCGCTCGTTGTAGGCGCTCTGCGCGAACATGGCGTAGGCCGGAGCGGTGAGGCGATGGCCCTTGGTCGCCAGCGTCGAGGTCACCAGGGCGTCCTCGCGCATCACGAGCTCGCGCGCCATGGCGGACTCGACCAGCGCCGTGCCCTGCTGGTAGATCTCCGCGTCGTCGATGACGATCATCGTGCCGAACACGCGGATCACCGACTCGATCAGGGTGCCGTAGTCCCCGATCACGCGGAGGGCGTCCACGGACCCGCCGTCGACCTGCCCGCGCAGGGCGGCAAGGCCGTCGAGCTGCTGCCACAGGTCGTCGAGCCGCTGGCGCGTCGTCGGGTTGACGGAGCGCTGGGCGTCACCCGACAGCGCGGACCTGCGGAACTCCGCCTGCGCGGCGTCCACAGCGGCCCGGCCGTCGGTGACCTCCTGCCGGTCCCGCCGGCCCTTGGAGCCCAGCAGGACGGCCGACACGAGGCGCTCCCGCTGCAGCGCGGCCTCGAGCTTCGCACCCGGGATGGTGACCTTCTTGTAGGCGGTCGACGCCTCGTACTTGCCGATCGCGTCGCGGGAGGCGAGGAACGCGGCGAACCCCCAGACCCCGGCCAGGCAGATGATCGGGACGAGGCTCAGCACCAGCAGCCTGGTCCGCAGCGACCACCTGCCGGAACGCTTGGGAGAACGCATTGATGGCCTCGCCGTCTCCATGAACATTTTCGAAACATCAAGATCCCGGGGGCTCAAATGGCACCACATGTGCCGCGCGGGTGGCAATAGTCCCCCTGGGCCATACGCGTTTCCCGCGGAACATCGGCGCCGCGAAGAAGGCGGCGTGATTGAAAACGCCGGTCCGGTCCGGGCATCGGCCGGATCACCGGACATGACGGCGCTCCGTGAGGAAGACTTCACGCAGCGGCAGATCGGCCGGGTGCTCCCGATCGGCACCGTTTCCGGCACCGCCACCGGCCCGCGACGCGCGGGCGCGAACGGATCAGCCCGCGCGGCACGCGGGCGTGAGCAGGTCAGGAGGCCGTCATGACGACCCGCCCCGCACGGTCCACCACCCGGACCCGCCGGGCCCGCCGGTCCGTCCTCGTCACCGTCACCGCCTTAGGCGTCGTACTGCCGGGGGCCTCACCCGCCCCGGCCACACCGGACGACGGCCGTCTCCGGGCCACGCCAGGTGACGGTCCTCTCCAGGCCACGCCGGGCGACGGTCCTCTCCAGGCCACGCCGGGCGACGGTCCTCTCCAGGCCACGCCGGGCGACGGTCCTCTCCAGGCCACGCCGGGCGACGATCCTCTCCGGGCCGCGCGGGGCGACGGCTATCTCCGGTTGGCGCACCTGTCCCCCGACACCCCCGCCGTCGACGTCTACCTGTACGCCGCGGGGCACGGCACGCCGCGCCTGGTGCTCAAACACGTCGGCTACGGCGCGCTCTCGCCGTACCAGCGGCTCGGCGGCGGCGCCTACACGGTCGCGATGCGTCCCGCCGACGCGGCCGCGACGAGCCCGCCGGTGCTGTCCGCCCATGTCCGCGTGCACGCGGGGACCGCCTACACCGTCGCGGGCCTCGGCCCGTACAAGGGGCTCACGCTCAGGGTCCTGGAGGACACGCGCACCGCGCCGGCGGGCGGGGTGGCGCTCCGCGTGGTCCAGGCGTCGCTCCGGCGGCCGGCGGTGACCGTCACCGTCGGCGCAAGCACCGTCGCGGGAGACCTGCGGTTCCCGGACGTCAGCGCCTACCGGTCGGTGCGGGCGGGGGTGACGACGGTCCGCGTCACCGGCGGGTCCGGCGCGCCGGTGAGGTCGCGGGTGACCCTGCGCGCGGGTTCCGTGCACACGCTCGTCGTCCTCGACGGGGCATCCGGGCTCCGGCTGCTCGACCTTCGGGACGCCGCGGGGCCCCGCCGAACGCCGCGCGGGCCCGTCGAGACGGGACTCGGCGGGCTGGCCGGCCGAGTCGCCCCGCCGCCGTGGACGGCGTCCGCCCGGCTGCTCCCGCCGCCGAGCGCGCCGGCCGAGCCCCGCCCTGCCGACCGGCCCGGCGAACCGACCGAGACCCGGCCCGTGCACCGGGCGGGCGAGTCGGTCGAGGCGGGACCTGTGCGCCGGGCCGCTGCGTACGCCGATCCGGCGGTGCTGCGGATCCCCGCGATCGGGGTGCGGACCGGGCTGGAGCGCCTCGCGACGGACCCGCACGGGCGGCTCCTCCCGCCGCGCGACCCCGCCCGCGCCGGATGGTTCGGCGACGGCGTCCGCCCCGGTGACACGGGGCCGGCCGTGGTCGCCGGACACGTCGACTCCCGTACGGGCCCGGCCGTGTTCACCCGGCTGGCGACGCTGCGGCCGGGCGGCCGGATCCTGGTCACCGACGCGACCGGCCGGGTCGCGATGTTCACCGTCGACCGCGTGCGGTCCTTCCCCAAGACGGCGTTCCCGACCGAGGAGGTCTACGGGGCGACCCCCGACCCGCAACTGCGCCTCATCACCTGCGGCGGCGCGTTCGACCCGGTGTCCGGGCACTATCGGCGCGACGTGGTCGTGTACGCGAGCCTCGCCCATGAGCCCGGATGACCCCAGGTCGTCCCCGCAGCGGCGGCGGGCGGCCATCCGAAGGCGACGGCCCGAAGGTCCCTATCTCACGGGACCGGCCGGCGGTTATCGTCCTGCCATGCCGGAGGGCCGAGGGCGGCTGATCGCCGGGCAGTACCGTCTCGTCGAGGAGATCGGCCGAGGCGGTTTCGCGGTCGTGTGGCGTGCCCGCGACGAACGCCTGCACCGCGACGTCGCCGCCAAACGCCTGTTCCTTCCCGCGTACTCCACCGTCGAGCAGCGCACCGAACAGCGCCGCCGGACCCTCCAGGAGGCGCGCTCCGCGGCGCGCCTCGACCACCCCGGCGTCGTCACCGTCCACGACGTCGTCGAGGACGGCGACGATCCGTGGATCATCATGGAGTACGTCGACGGACGGTCCCTGAGCGAACTGGTGCGCGCGTACGGGCCGCTCCCTCCGGAGCGCGTCGCCGACATCGGCCTGCAGTTACTCGACGCCCTGCGCGCCGCGCACCGGGCGGGGGTGCTGCACCGCGACGTCAAGCCCGGCAACGTCCTGCTGGCGGGCCGCCGCGTCGTACTCGGGGACTTCGGGCTCGCGACCGTCGAGGGCGACCCGGCCCTCACCCAGTCCGACGTCGTCATGGGCGCTCCCGCCTACCTCGCGCCCGAACGCGCCCGGGGCGAGCCCGCCGTCGCCGCCTCCGACCTGTGGTCCCTCGGCGCGACGATGTTCTACGCCGTCGAGGGGCGGCGGCCCTTCAACGGCGTCAACCCGAACGCCATGCTGCACTCGATCATCACCGAGGACCCGGCTCCCGCGCCCCACGCCGGCCCGCTGGGTCCGGTCCTGGACGGGCTGCTCCGCAAGGAGGCCGGCGATCGTCTCGACGCGGACGCGGCCACCGCCCTCCTCGCGGCGGTCGCCGACCGGGCCGGGCCGCGAGGCGACCGCGCGCGGCCGGCGGACGCGCCCGCCGGACCGCTCCGGCCAGAGCGCGCCGGGCCCGGCGCGCGGCCGTGGCACGGGCGGCACCGCCTGATGCTCATCGCCGCTCCGGTCGCCGCCCTCGCGCTCGCCCTCCTGACCGTCCCGGACCGTGCCCACGACGGCGCGTGGCGGACGCGGCGCACCCCGGCGACCACCGCACCACGGCTCCTGGCCACTCTTCCGGCGGGTCCGAGTGAGATCTACACCGTGGCCTTCAGCCCGGACGGGCGCACCCTCGCCTCCGGAGGCGCGGACCACACCGTACGGCTCTGGAACCTCGCCGACCGGCGGCTCACGACGACCCTCACCGGGCACGCGTACGACGTGTTCGCCGCGGCGTTCAGCCCGGACGGCCGGACGCTGGCGACCGCGGGGTACGACGGCAAGGTGCTGCTGTGGAGCGGTGACGGGCGCGCGCGGATCGCGACCCTGGACACGCACGGCAACGGCGTCAGCGCCCTGGCCTTCAGCCCGGACGGCGCGGTCCTCGCGAGCGCGGGCGACGCGGTGCGCCTGTGGAGCGTCCGGGACCACCACGCCGTCGCCACGCTGCCGGCCCACGGCGAGAGCATGTTCACCGCCGCCTTCGCGCCGCGCGGGACCACCCTGGCCACCGCGGGGACCTGGGCGATCCGGCTGTGGGACACCGCCGAGCCCAGCCGGCCCATCACCGTCGCCCGGCTGACGTCCCTGGTCGTGGGCATGGCGTTCAGCCCGGACGGCCGGACCCTGGCGGCCGGCGGCTACGACGGTCGCGTGCGGCTGTGGGACGTCGGCACGCACCGGCTCCTGGTGTCCCTGCCCGACCTGCCCGGCCGCGTCAACGGCGTGACGTTCAGCCCGGACGGCCGGATCCTGGCCTGCGCCGGCGGCGACACCGTACTGCTGTGGGACGCCGTGGCCCGGCGCCCCGTCACGACCCTCCCGACGCGGACGGGCGTCGTCGACGCGGTCGCCTTCGCTCCCGACGGCAGGACCCTCGCGACGGCCGGTGACGACGCGATCATCCGCCTCTGGAGCGTCCGCTGAGAGGGGTGGCCGGCCGGCGGCGCCGGAGGCGCGGCCCGGGAACTCCGGCTGAGAAGCGGTGTCGCCCAGAGGCCCGCGTACGGGCGGCTCTGGGCGACGTGAGGTCGGGCCGGGGTCAGTGCGCGGAGAAGGACCAGACGGTCGAGGTCTTGTAGGTCTGCCCGGGGCGCAGCACGGTGGACGGGAAGTTCGGGTGGTTCGGCGAGTCGGGGAAGTGCTGGGTCTCCAGCGCGAACCCGTCGCCCTGGCGGTACTGCCGGCCGCTCGTGCCGTACAGCGTGCCGTCGAGGAAGTTGCCCGAGTAGAACTGGATGCCGGGCTGGTCGGTGTAGATCTTCAGCACCCGGCCGCTGGTCGGCTCGCCGACCTCGGCGGCGAGCCTGAAGCCCGAGCCGTTCAGCACCCAGTTGTGGTCGTAGCCCTGCCCGTAGGCGAGCTGCTGGAACCCGTCCCGGATGCGTGCGCCGATCGGCGTGGCCTTGGTGAAGTCCATCGGCGTGCCGGCGACCGGCGCGAGCTGCCCGGTCGGGATGAGCGTGGAGTCGACCGGGGTGTAGCGACTGGCGTTGAGGCGCAGCCGGTGGTCGTAGATGCCGCCGGACCCTTCGCCCGCGAGGTTGAAGTAGGAGTGGTTGGTCAGGTTGACGATCGTGGCCTTGTCCGTGGTGGCGTGGTAGTCCAGGCGCAGCGACTTGCCGCTGAGCGTGTAGGTCACGGCGGTCTTGAGGGTGCCGGGGTAGTTCATGTCCCCGTCCGGGCTCGTGTACTCCAGCCGCACGCCGACCGCGTTCTTGCTCTTGACCTCCGTGGCGGTCCAGACCTTGGTGTCGAAGCCCTTCGGGCCGCCGTGCAGGGAGTTGCCGTTGTTGTTGAGCGGCAGGTGGTAGGTCGTGCCGTCGAGCGTGAAGGTGCCCTTGGCGATGCGGTTGCCGTACCGGCCGATCAGCGCGCCGAAGTACGGGCCCGGGTTGTTCTTGGCGACGTAGTCCTCCAGCTTGGGGAAGCCGAGCACGACGTCGGCACGGTGGCCGTGCCGGTCCGGGGCGTCGAGCTGCTGGACGATGCCGCCGTAAGTGATGATCTTGACGCGGATGGCGCTGTCGCTGAGGGTGTAGCGCCACACCTTGGTGCCGTCCGACAGCGTGCCGAACAGTTCCTTGGAGATGGTCGGGCTCGACGTCGCGGAGGCGTTGACCGCCGGGAGCGCGCCGGCCACCAGCGCCGCCAGCGCGACGGCACCGAGAACACGGGTCTTCTTGAGGCGGAGGGGCACGAATGCTCCTTCCTTGTTCGATATTTCGAACGTCGTCCGAGGCCTGCGGGCAGACGCTAAATTTCCCCGCGACGCCTGTCAAGAGATGTCCTCCGCGACCCTTATGAAAGCTTTTTCGCAGCCAAGGGCCAACGTTCCGGGAATTCGCCCACCGAAAGCGCCCGCTGTCCTAAAACGGACATTCTCGCGATGATTGTCGGAAGTCGCGCTCAGTCCGCGCGCGATCGCCGTGGGACGCCGACCGCGAGCAGAGCGGTGTCGTCATCGGGCCCCTCGCCGAAACCGTCGAGCAGGCCGGTGACGGCGTCGACGACCTCACCGGGCGTGGCCGGGGCGAGCCCGCCGGCGAAAACCCGGGCGTTCGTGAGGCAGCAGGGTCGCCTGCAACCTTCGAGTGCACTCTGCCTCGTCTTCCTGGCCAAGCCCCGATGAAGGATCCTGCATTTCCCGACAGCCGCGTTGTGTCCGACAGTCGGCGGCGAGGGCGGTCGTTGACACCGCAGGACAAGGCTTTCTAGGCTGTCCGGGATTTCGTACGGCGTTCGGGAAGGCGGCCGTGATGGGGCGTGCGGTGCCGGCGGTGACTCGTGCCCTCGACATCCTCGAGCTCTTCCTGGACCGGCCGACCCTGTCCGCTCCGGAGATCACCGAGCGTCTCGGGCTCCCCCGGACGACGGTCCACGAGCTGGTCACCACGCTGACCGAGCGCGCCTACCTCATCCCGATGCCCGGACAGCCGACGCGCTACCGCCTGGGCATGCGGCTGTTCCAGCTCGGCAGCGTCTTCGCCGACCAGCTCGACCTCGCCCACGAGGCCCGCGAGGCCGCCCAGCGCGTCGCCACCGAGTGCGACGAGACGGTCCACGTCGCGATCCTCGACGGAACCGACGTCGTGTACATCGCCAAGGCCGACAGCACCCATCCCGTCCGCATGGTCTCCGCCGTAGGCCGCCGCCTCCCGGCGCACTGCACGGGCGTCGGCAAGATGCTGCTGGCCGGCCTGACCGCCGAGGCCCTGGACGCCGCCTATCCGCTCGGCCGCGACCTGGCCGCCATGACCGACCACAGCGTCACCTCGCCCGTACGGTTGCGCGAGCACCTCGACGACATCCGGCGACAGGGCCTGTCGTACGACGAGTGCGAGTCGAACGAGGCGGTGTTCTGCGTCGCCGCCCCCGTCTACGACCACACGGGCGGCATGGTCGCCGGGATGAGCATCTCGGTGCCGAGCATCCGCTGGGACGATCGGCGGCGCGGGGAGTGGAGCACCCTGGTCCGCAAGGGCGCGGCCGTCCTCTCCCAGCGCCTCGGCCACCGCCCCCGTACGGACTCCGAAGCCGCCGCCAGCTGACCTCGCCGCGGTCAGGTCGCGGCCTGCCGGAAGGCGTCGGCGTTGCGGGCGCACCAGTCGGCGAAGGTGCGCGGCCTACGGCCGAGCAGGCGCTCCACGGTGTCGGTACGGAAGCCGGCGGTGTCGGCGCGCATCAGGGCGAACCCCTCGATGATGGCCTCGGCCAGCGCCGGGGGCGCTCCATGAGGGAAGCGCGAGGCGACGGCCTCCCGCGGAGTCGCCACCGCCCGTACCTCGATGTCCCGGCCGGCCGCCGCGGCGAGGACCTCGACCTGTTCGGCGACGGTGAACAGCTCGTCCCCGGTGATGACGTACTCCCGGTCCCGATGGCCGTCGCGGGTCAGGGCCAGGGCGGCGACGGCGGCGATGTCGGCCGGGTCGATCGGCGCGTACCGGCCGGGGCCGACCGGGTCGAGGACGTAACCGCCCTCCCGGATGGTGGGCAGCCAGTCGAAGGCGTTCGTCATGAAGCCGCCGGGTCGCAGGAACGTGGCGGGGATGCCGGAGGCGCGGATCGCCTGTTCGCGTTCGTGGTGCCAGCGGCCCATGGCGGGCATCGGGTCGCCGAGGACGTTGAAGGAGGACAGGTGCACGATGTGGCCGACCCCGGCCGCGCGGGCGGCGGCGACGGCGTGCACGGTCTGGTCGAGGCCGATGCCGGGGGTGAGCAGGAACAGTCGGTCGACGCCGGCGAAGGCGGGCGGCAGCGTCGCCGGGTCGCCCAGGTCCGCGACCACGCGCTCGGCGCGTTCGGGCAGGCCGGCGGCGCGGGCCGGGTCGCGGACCAGGATGCGGAAGCGGGCGCCGGCGGCGTCCAGCTCGCGGACGAGCTCACGGCCGACATTTCCGGTCGCGCCGGTGACCAGTATCATGAGGACCCCTCAAGTCGTTTACCGGTTAATGATCGAGGGGAACGTTAACCGGTTAATGATCTGTCGTCAACCGGCCCATGCCCTACCGGCGGACGCCGGGTTCCCCGAGAGATCCCTGGAGGCCCCGCGATGCCCGAGTTCCTGGACCTGCACGGCAGGACCTCGAAGGCGGTACGGGCGGTCGCCGAGGCCGCCGTACGGCGTCATGGCCTGCACCTCGGCCAGGATCACCTGCTCGCGGTGCTGTGGCAGGAGGACGGCCGCACGCCCGGCGAGGTCGCCGCCGCGTTGAACGTCACCACGGCGAACGTCGTCAAGGCGGCGACCCGGATGGCCGCCGCCGGTCTGCTCACCCGCCGCCGCGACGACCGGGACAACCGCCTCGTCCGGCTCTGGCTCACCGACGCCGGGCGCGCCCTCCAGGAACCCATCGAGAGGGAACGGCGCCTTATCGAGGAGAGGATCACCGCCGACCTCACCCCGGCCGAGCGCGAACAGCTCATGAGCGCGCTGACCAAGATCCACCGCTCCGCGACCGCCCTGCTGAACACACCCGCCGACCAGAGCGCCCCGGCCACCCCCTGACCCTGTTCCTCGCCCCCGCCACAGTGACACGGAGCATCGCCGCCGTTGGTGACCGGCGAATCAGGCGGATCCGGGCACCGGGACGGCCACAGCGGCGGCGACCAGCCGATGGCGGCGTCAAGGTCGCCGCCGGGGGCACCTGGCGAGGCCGTGGCGGAGGTCGTGTTTCGGCTGGGTAGCATGCCGCGGTGGGCAGGAGTCGGGCCGGAAAGGGTCATCAGGCGGCGCATCCGCGCAGAAGTGACGGCTCGGAGGATGGTGCCGTCGAGTTGCGACCCCAGAGGCCGACGCGCGACCTGCTTGACAGGACGCCCGTGCGGCTTCGCGTCGAAGGTGACCTGTTCGTCGGTTACGGCTTCGGCGACCAGCGCGTGACCGTCCCGCGGTCGTCGGTGAAGGCCGTGGGCCACTACTCACGGCGGCGGTACCGCGGCGGACCGAGCGAGGGCCTGGTCCTCCTCGACGGTGCGGACCGCATACTCCTGCGCGCCAAGGGAGACTGGCGCGGGGAGCCGCTGGTCACGTTCTGCCGCCGGGCGGGACTGCCCCGGCCGCAGAGCCGGGACGGCGGCCGCCTGTGGCGGCGGGCACCGGGCTACCGGCGGTTGCGGACCGCGCCTCGCGGCGCGGGCCTGGCCGCCGCCCTCATCGTCGTCTTCGTGCTCGCGGTGTCGATGCTCTGCGGGATGGCCGGCCTGTCCCTGATCTGGCTGCTGCCGGCGTCGTTCGGCCCCCTTCGTCCGGTCGTCGGCATCGTCGCCCTCATCGGCGGAGTCGTCGTCGGGGCGGCCCTGGGCGGCCAGGCGGTGCACCTGGCCACCAGGGCGCTGAAGTGGACGGCGCGCTCGGTGACGCGGTCAGGCGGGGCGTAGCACGGCGACTCCACGGGGTTCCAGCCGGACCGAGGTGGCCGGGCCTGCGCCGGACAGCTCATCGTGCATCGCGGTGGGCAGGCGCACGTCGGCGGGCTCGGTGCCGTGATTCAGCACGACGTACCAGCGGCCGTCCTCGGTGTCCCGGGCGCGGGCCTGGACGCCGTCGGGGAGGCCGGGCAGGACGGGGGCGACGCCGGCCTCCTCGCGGACGCGGTCGAAGAGGCGGCGCATGGTCGCCGGATCGGGCCGGGTGGCGAGGTACCACGCGTCGCCGCGGCCGAAGCGGTGCCGGGTGACGGCCGGCTCGCCCGCGAGCACGCCGGTCGTGAAGCGCTCGACGGCCTCGGCGCCCTCCAGGCGGACCTCCTCGGACCACAGGGTCCCCGAGCCGCCCGGCAGCCCGACGGAGGCGTCCTCGGCGAGCGGGTGGAACTCCTCGACGGTCAGGCCGAGCATCCGCCGGAACGGCGCCGGGTAGCCGCCCAGGTGGACCCGGTCGCAGGGGTCCACAATGCCGGAGAAGAACGACATGACCAGCGTGCCGCCCTCCTCGACGTACCGCTCCAGGTTCCGCGCGGCGGCCTCGGAGGTCAGGTACAGGTTGGGCACGACGACGAGCCGGTACCCGGACAGGTACGTGTCCGGGCGTACGACGTCGCAGGCGACACCGGCGTCGTACAGCGGGCGGTGGCACGCCCAGGCGGCGTCGAGGAACCGCACGTCGGCGCTGGGGTGGGCCGGGCCTTCGAGGGCCCACCAGCTCGGCCAGTCCAGCACCATCGCGGCGTCGGCCCGCGGCGCTCGTGCGCCGGCGAGGGGGCGGGAGGCGGCGAGCTCCCGGCCCAGGTCCCGCACCTCACCGAAGATCCGGGTCGACGGGCCGCCGTGCGGGACCATCGCCGAGTGGAACTTCTCCGCGCCGCCCCGTGCCTGCCGCCACTGGAAGAACATGACCGCGTCGGCGCCGTGCGCGACGGCCTGCCAGCTCCACAGCCGCATCGCGCCGCGCGGCTTCGGCGCGTTGCGGGGCCGCCAGTTGACCGCGCCGGGTGCCTGTTCCATCAGCAGCCACGGCTGTCCGTCGCGCAGTGACCGCATGACGTCGTAGGAGAAGGCGATCTTGGCGGTCGCGTCGGGGTCGAGGGGGTCGGGATAGGCGTCGTACGCGATGACGTCGAGGTGCGGGGCCCAGGTCCACTGGTCGACCGGCCGCAGCGACGGCGGGAAGTTGGTGGTCACCGGCACGTCCGGCGTGATCCGGTCCAGTACCTCCTTCTCGGCCCGGTAGCAGGCGAGCAGTTCGTCCGAGGTGAACCGGGCGTAGTCCAGCTCCTGCGCGGGGTTGGTGAACGGCGCGGGCGAGCGCGGCGGCAGCACCTCGTCGAACGAGCCGTACCCCTGGGCCCAGAACCTCGTCGACCAGGCGTCGTTGAGCTCGTCGACGGAGCCGTACCGGTCGGCGAGCCAGCGCCGGAAGGCCACCGCCGACACGTCGCAGTGGCAGGGGATGACGTTGCCGTACTCGTTGTTGACGTGCCAGACGGCCAGCGCCGAGTGGCCGGCGTAGCGGGTGGCGACCTGC
Organism: Actinoallomurus rhizosphaericola; assembly: GCF_024055675.1. Lineage (NCBI taxonomy): Bacteria > Bacillati > Actinomycetota > Actinomycetes > Streptosporangiales > Thermomonosporaceae > Actinoallomurus > Actinoallomurus rhizosphaericola. Next base: position 146,663 of record NZ_JAMXMW010000014.1, read on the forward strand.
TCGGCCAGTCGTACGGCGTGCTCGCGGTAGACCGGGCTGGACGGGCAGTAGTGCTGCCGCCCGCCCGGCGAGATCGTCGATCCGTCGGCCCGTACGGTGAGCATCTCGGGGTGAAGGGTGGTGAGCCAGGGCGGCGGCGAGGCCGTCATGGTGGCCAGGCACGCCGCGACGCCGCCCTCGGCCAGCCGGTCCAGCACCCGGTCGAGCCAGCCGAAGTCGTACTCCCCCGGCCGCGGCTCGACCGACGCCCAGGAGAAGATGCCGACGCTGACGAGGGAGACGCCGGCCTCCCTCATCAGGCGTACGTCCTCGTCCCAGACCTCTTCGGGCCACTGCTCGGGGTTGTAGTCGCCGCCGTAGGCGATGCCCACGCGGTCCCGCAGACCGGCGATCCGGTTCATCGGTTCTTCGTACCCTCCGGGTCGATCCGGTCGAGCGGGAGCCACAGCCGCAGGTCGCGGCGGGCGGTCGCGAGCTCGCCATCGGGGACCGCGCGGGAGTAGACCCGTACGTCCGCGATGGAGCCATGGAAGCGGTCGACGCCGTCGAGACGCTGGCCGACGTCGATGCCGTCGATGGTGAACTGCTTGCCCTCGGTCACCGATCCGGTGGGTGCCGCCACCGAGGCCGCCTGGCCGTCGACGGTGAGCGACAACCGTCCTCCGGAGCGCCGCAGGACGACGTCGTGCCACTGGCCGTCGTTGTACGCCTGCGTCGTGGCGACGGCGACGCTGCCCTGGTCGGTCTGGATGAACCCGCGGATACGCTTGCTCCCCGGCTCGGCCCGCAGCCAGATCTCCGGTGCGCCGCTGCCGACCCGGTACGCCCACAGGATCGTGCGATTACCGCTGGTGTCGGCGTAGCGGATCCGCGCCGACCAGGTGAAGTCGCCGGCGCCGAGGTCGAGCGAGCGGTCCCACGGGACCTGGACGAAGTCGTCGACGCCGTCGAAGTCACCGGCCGCGGTCATACCGCCGCGGACGTAGCCGTCGTTGTGGTGACCGGACCCGTCCGGGGTGGTCGGGCCGGGCTGCGGCGGCTTCGGCAGACCCGGCGGGGTGCCGTTGGGCGTCGCGAGATAGGCGGTGTTGAACCGCGCGAACCGGATCTGCTCGTACGGGCCGGCCTGCCCCGCCTCGTACAGCAGGCCGAGCCGGTCGCCGCCGAGGCTCGCGAGGTCGGAGTAGGCCGACGGACCCCAGTAGATGACCTTGCCGACCTTCTGGAAGTTCCGCCCGTCGTCGGCGGAGGCGCGAACCGCCATGATCTCGCGGGTCACCGGGTGGTCGGGCACGGACAGGTAGACGCGCTTGCCGACGCTCAGGACCGAGCCCTGCACCTTGGGCGCGGTGAGCTTCGGCAGGGTACGGAACGGGCGGTCGAAGGTCAGCCCGCCGTCGCTGCTCGTGGCGGTGTTCCGGTTGCCGGGGTCGGTTCCGGTGTTGTCGCGTGCGTTGACGTAGATCCTCCCGTCGGGGAGCTCGGTCGCGCTGAGCTCACCGGGGCTGACGTCGTTGGTGCGGCGGGTGTCGTCGGCGCCGATCTTCCAGGTGAGGCCGCCGTCGTCGCTGTAGTTGAGGTGACCGCCCTGCGGGCCGCCCTTCAGCGCGCCGCCGTCGCCCTCGTGGTTGGCGGCGACGATGAGGCGTCCCTTGTGCGGCCCGTGCTGGAGCTGGAGGGCGTGGCCGGGCCCGGTGGCGTACCAGGAGTTCCACTCCGGCTTCACGAGCTCGCTCGTGAGGTCGCGCGCCGCGGACCAGGTGGTGCCGTCGTCGTCGCTGTACTGCACGAACGGGTGCCGGACGGTGTCGTCGTTCCCGGGGTTCCAGGTCGTCATGAGGACGATCCGGCCGGTGCGCCGGTCCACGACCGGGGCCGGGTTGCCGCGGGTGTCCCCGTTGCCGGGCAGGACGACCTGCAGCGGCCCCCAGGTGCGGCCGCCGTCCATGGAGCGCTTCAGTACCAGGTCGATGTCGCCTTTGTCGCCGCAGCCGTTGACCCGGCCCTCGGCGAAGGCGAGCAGGGTGCCGTCCAGCGCCTGGACGATCGCGGGGATGCGGAAGCAGTAGTAACCGTCGGTGTGCTGCGCGAACAGCACCTGTTCGTCGAACTCCGGCGCCGGCTTGGCGGACGCGGCGCCGACGGACGCGAGCGGGATCGCCGTGGCGAGGAGCGCCACGGCCGCGGTACGGCGGGGGAACCTGAGGTGAGCCACGCTGGCCTCCGTACGGGTCAGATGAGGGCGGCTTCGGACAGGAAGGTCTTGACCTGGTCGATCTCGGGGCCGTCGAGCGGCACCTGCGGCAGCGCGGTCGTCGGGGAGGCGATGACGCCGCGCAGGAACAGCGCTGCCTTGAACGCCCCCAGCGCTGAGGAGCTGCGGCCCATGTGCGGGCCGCCGACGTGCACCAGCCCGAAGAGACGGAACAGCCGCTCCTGCTCCTCGCGCGCGGCGGTCCAGTCGCCCCGCCTCGCGGCCTCGTACAGGCGGACGTAGGCGTGCGGGTCGACGTTGCCCAGGCCGGGGACGACGCCGTCGGCGCCCATCCACAGCGCGGAGTCGACGGTCAGCTCCGAGCCGGTGAACACGGCGAACGACTCCAGGCCGCGGTCGCGGCGGCCCAGGATGACCTCACGCAGCCCGGCCTCGTCGCCGCTGGAGTCCTTGAGCCCGGCGAGCACGCCCTCGGCGGCAAGCTCCAGTAGCACGTTCGCGGTGAGCTTGCTGTGAACGGACACCGGAAGGTCGTAGGCGTACACCGGGACGTCCGCCACGGCGGCGATCGTCCGGAAGTGCGTGGCGATCTCCACCGGGTGGGTGCGCGCGTAGAAGGGCGCGGTCGCCACCAGGGCGTCGGCGCCGGCCTCGACGGCCACGCGCGCGTGGTCGGCCACGCGGGGCGCGGTCATGTCGATCACGCCCGCCAGCACCGGCACCTGCCCCGCGACGTGGCCGATCACGGTGTCCAGCACGGTCCGGCGGTGCCCGTCGGGCAGGAACGCCGCCTCCGACGACGAGCCGAGGACGAACAGCCCGTGCACGCCGCCGTCGAGGAGGTGGTCCACCAGCCGGGTCAGCGATGCGGTGTCCACCTCGCGCTCCGGGGTCAGCGGGGTGCAGACGGGCGGAATGACGCCGGACAACGGTGCGGCGTTGATCATGGACGCTCCTGTGCTTGGGTGATGAGTTCGCGGTCGGTCGCGCCGGCGAGGACCGGGTGATGGCAGCGGAAGAAGCCGCCGGCGTTCTCCGCCGGCGCGGGCATCTCGGCGGCGCAGGTCTCGTCGGCCTTCCAGCACCGCGTACGGAAGGGGCAGCCGGAGGGCGGCCGGGTCGCCGATGGCACCGGGCCGGTCAGCGGAATCGGGTCGATCGGGGACAGCAGTCCGGGCGTGGCGGAGAACAGGGCGCGCGTGTACGGGTGCCGGGCCGCGCCCGGCATCGCCCCGGCGGGCGCCTGCTCGACGATCCGCCCGAGGTACATCGTCACGACGCGGTCGCTCATCCGCCGTACGGTCTGGATGTCGTGGGAGACGAAGACCATGGCGAGGCCCAACCTCTCCTTCAGGTCCTGCAGCAGGTTGAGGATCTGCGCGCGGACCGAGACGTCGAGCGCGCTGGTGGGCTCGTCGGCGACCAGCAGCCGTGGCTGCAGCGCGAGCGCGCGGGCGATCGCTACCCGCTGCCGCTGTCCGCCGGACAGCTGGGCCGGCAGCCGGTCCGCGGCGCTCGCGGGCAGGCCGACCAGGTCGATGAGCTCGCGGACGCGTTCCTCACGCTCGTCCGGGGTGCCGGCGCGCTGCACGTCGAGCGGGTCGCGCAGGATCCGGCGGACCGTCAGGCGGCGGTTCAGGGCCGTGGACGGGTCCTGGAAGACCAGGCCGATGTTCGACCCGATGGCCTCGCGGCGGGCGGCGCCGGACAGGGACCAGACGTCGCGTCCGTCGAAGGCGACGGTGCCGGCGGTCGGCCGCTGCAGGCCGACCAGCACCCGGGCGAGGGTCGACTTCCCGCACCCGGACTCGCCGACGACGCCGATCGTCTCGCCGGGGTGGACGGTCAGGTCCGCGCCGGTCAGCGCGTACACGCGGTCGCGGCCGAACAGGCCGCCGGAGCGCGCCTTGTGAACGACGTGGACGTCGGTCAGTTCGACGATCGACGCGGAAGTCATGACCCCTCCGGCGGGTCGGCAGGCGCGGCGGCCGCGCCGGCGGCGGACAGGGAGGCGGAGACGTCGGCCGCCGGGTGGTGACAGGCCACCACGTGCAGGCGGCCCCGTCCCTCCAGGCGTGGAGTCTCCACGTGGCAGACCTCGGTGGCGGCGGGACACCGGTCGGCGAACCGGCAGCCGGCCGGGAAGTCCGCCGGCGAGGGCACGACGCCCGGGATCTGGGTGAGGCGCTCCGCGCCGGACTCCAGCGACAGCACCGAGCCCAGCAGGCCGCGCGCGTAGTGGTGGGCGGGGTTGCCGACGACGGCCGGTGTCGCGCCCTTCTCGACGATCTGCCCGCCGTACATCACGACCACCCGGTCGGTGACGTCGGCGACCAGCGCGAGGTCGTGGGAGACGAGGATGAGTGCGAAGTCCAGCTCCTCGCGCAGCCGCAGCAGCAGCTCGATCACCTGGGCCTGGACGGTCACGTCCAGCGCCGTCGTGGGCTCGTCCGCGATGATCAGTTTCGGGTCGCGGGACAGCGCCATCGCGATGAGCACCCGCTGGCGCTGCCCGCCGGACAGCTCGTGCGGATACGACGACAGCGTGCGCGCGGGGTCCAGGCCGACGAGTTCCAGCAACTCCTCCGGCGTGCGCCGGCCGCCGCGCCGGACGACCTGTTTGAGCTGGGTCCGTACGGTCATCGCCGGGTTCAGCGACGACAGCGCGTCCTGGTAGATCATCGCCATGTCGTGACCGAGCAGCCGCCGCCGGTCCCGTGCGGACATCGACAGCAGGTCGCGGCCGTCGAAGACGATCTCGCCGCGCACCCGCGCGCCGCGCGGCTGCAGGCCCATGATCGTCAGTGCGGTCAGGGACTTGCCGCAGCCGGACTCGCCGACCAGGCCGAGCACCTCCCCCGGCCGTACGTCGAAGGAGATGCCGTCCACGATGTCGACGCCGTCGTGGCGGCCTTCGAAGCCGATCCTCAGATCCTTCACCCGGATGATGGGCTCGCCGTCCGGCAGCGGCCGGGCGCGTTCGGCCAGGCGCCGGCCGGCCTCCGCGAGGCCCTTCAGCTCGATCACCGGGCCGGGCGCGGCCCGCCGCGTGGTGCCGGTCCGCGTCGTCTCCGCCTGGCGCGCGGCCGGCGCGGCCCAGGCGTCGGAGACGCCCTCGGCGAGGACGTTCAGGGCGAGCACCGTGATCAGGATGAGCAGGCCGGGAAAGACGGTCGCCCACCATCCGCCGGTGAGCACCATGTTCCGGCCGTCGGCGATGACGCTTCCCCACGAGGGGTCCGGCGGGCGCACGCCCGCGCCGACGAACGACAGGGACGCCTCGAACACGATCGCGTCGGCCACCATCACCGTGCAGAACACCAGGACCGGCGCGGCGCAGTTGATGGCCACGTGCCGGAGCAGGATGTGCGGGGCACGGGCGCCGATGACCCGCTCGGCCGCGACGTAGTCCTCGCCGTACTGGGCCAGGACGTTCGCCCGGACGACGCGGGCCACCGACGGCATGTAGAGGAAGGCGATGGCCAGGACCAGGACGGGGATGCTCCCGCCGAAGACGGCCACCAGCACGGCGGCGAGCGCGATGCCGGGGAAGGCCATGATGACGTCGAGCGTGCGCATGATCGCCTCGTCGACGGACCTCCGCGAGGTCGCGGCGACGGCGCCGATGACGGCCCCGCAGACGAGGGCGATCGCGGTCGCGCCGAGCCCGATCACCAGCGACCAGCGCGCGCCGTACAGAAGGCGCGAGAAGATGTCGCGGTTGGCGCTGTCCAGGCCCATCCAGTGGGACGCGCTCGGGCCGCCGCCGGCGGCCTCCTGGACGTACGGCGAGTGCGGCGCGAGCACCGGGGCGAGCAGCGCGGCGAGGATGATGACGACCACGACGCCCAGGGAGACCCAGGACGCCGGGCCGAGGCGCCGGAAGCCGATGCCCGCACGCGACAGTCGCGTCGCCAGTCCACTGCGCATCAGGCGGCGCTCCTCAGTCGGGGGTTGACCAGCATGTACAGGACGTCGATCAGGAGGTTGACGACCACGAAGCCGACCGCGATGGTGATCACGACGCCCTGCACGACCGCCGGGTCGCCGTTGCGCACCGCGGTGATCATGAGCTGGCCCATGCCGGGCAGCGCGAAGATCGTCTCAATGACGACCGCGCCGCCGAGCAGGTAGCCGACCCGCAGGCCGAGCACGGTCAGCGGGTTGATCAGCGCGTTGCGCAGCACGTTGCGACCGACCACGACGACCGGCGGCAGGCCGCTGCCGATGGCGGTCCGCACATAGTCCTTGTCGAGCTCCTCGACCATCGACGTGCGGATGATCCGGGTGAGGTAGGCAGCGATGGGCAGCGACAGGGCGAGCGCCGGCAGCGTCAGCGACCGCAGCCAGCCGCTGACCGAGTCGGCCGGGTTGATGTACCCGCCGGTCGGGAACCAGCCGCGGTCGACCGCCAGGTACTGGATCATCAGCAGCGCCAGCCAGAAGGCCGGTGAGGCCACCCCGATCAGCGACACGAGCCGGATGACCTGATCCGGCCAGCGGTCCCGGAAGATCGCCGCGATGACGCCGAACAGCACCGACAGCACGATCGCGATGACGACGCCGAACAGGGTCAGCTGGAGGGTCAGCGGCAGGGCGGTGGCGATGGAGCTGCGCACCGGCGCCTTGGTGAGCGCGCTCGTCCCCATGTCGCCGTGCAGCAGCCGGCCGACGAACCGCACGTACCGCACGGGCAGGGGGTCGAGCAGGCCGTTCTCCACCTGAAACTGGTGGATCTGCTCCGCGGTCGGGTTGGCGCCCTGGAAGTAGGCGTACTCCGGCTTGTTGTCGGAGAACCGCATGACGATGAAGACGAACAGGACCACGCCCAGCAACAGGGGGATCAGGATGAGGACGCGGCGCACCAGCATTCTGGCGATCGCTGCCACGGGTGCCTCCTGAGGATTCGGATCGGGGGACGGAGGCGGGCGGTCAGACGCGCTTGGCCTGCAGCAGGTTGACGCCGGGGTACGCCTGCGCCCGGACGCCGGTGAGCTTCTTGGGGTTCCACGCGGTCATCAGCTCGGTGTGCAGGACCGGGTAGAGCACGGCCTGCTCGGCGATGACGTCGAGGTACTGGTGCAGCAGCTCGAGCTTCTTGGTCTTGTCCGGCTCCCGGGTCGCCCGGTCCATCAGCGCGAACAGGGACTTGGCGTCTGAGCTCTTGTCCCACTTGGTGTACTTCATCCAGGTGCCGCCGGACGTGTAGTTGTAGCGGAGGATCAGGTCGGCGTCGAGACCGAACTGGTTGGGGTTCGAGGCGGCCGCGACGACCTGGTAGTTCTGCGACTGGTCCATCTTGGTGAACAGCGCGCTGGTGTCCTGCGGCTCGAGCGAGGTCTTGACCCCGATGGCGTTCCAGGAGTTGGCGATGGTCGGCAGGCAGTCGGCGATCCAGCTGACGTTGACCGCCATCAGGTTGATCGACAGGTTCTTCACGCCGGCGGCGGCGAGCAGCGACTTGGCCTTGTCCGGGTTGTAGTCGTAGACCGTCTTGGCCGGGGCGTACGCCGGGTTCTCCTTGTTGAGGAAGCTGCTGGCCGGCGTGCCGTGGCCCTTGAGCGCCACGTCGATCATCTTCTTGGTGTCGATGGCGTAGAGCAGCGCCTGGCGCACCCGCACGTCGTCGAACGGCTTCTGGGCGGTGTTGAACATCAGGAACATGTGGTTCATGCCCTTGCCGCCCTCGACGGTCAGCCCCTGCTTGCGGAGCTGGTCGATGTTGGCGTACGGCACGTTGTCGGCGATCTGCGCCTCCGCGCCGCCTCCGGAGATCTTCGCGACCCGGGCCGAGGCGTCCACGATCGACAGCCAGTTCATCTTCTTGATCGCCGGCTTGCGGGGGCCGTTGTAGTCGGCGAACGCCTCGAAGGTGGTGTTGGACTTCGGGTGGTGCGCGGTCATCTTGTACGGGCCGGAGCCGACGGCCTTGCCGTTCTTGGCGGCGTCCCAGCCGCCCGGCTGGCCGAAGACGTGCTTGGGCATGATCTTGGCGATCGTCAGCCGCTGCAGCGCGTCCGGGAAGGAGAACGTGAAGACGAGCTCGACCGAGGTCTCATCGACCTTGCGGACCTCCTTCAGCCAGGTGGTGAAGAAGGAGGACACCAGGGTGGAGCCGTCCTGCACGCGGTCGAAGGTGAACAGCACGTCGTCGACGGTGACCGGCTGCCCGTCGTGCCACTTGGCACCGGGTCGCAGCGTGAACTTCCAGGTGGTCGCCGAGGGGTCCGCCGGGAGGGCCGTGGCCAGTGCCGGGTACGGCGCGCGGGTGATCGGGTCGGTGTCGACCAGGCCCTCGTAGATGTGGTTGTTGCCGGCCATGGCGAACGCCGAGGCGCTCATGGTCGGGTCCCAGCTCTGGTCGTTGCCGTAGCCGATGACCACGGTGACGAGGTCCTTGTCGCCGCCGGAGCCGGCCGAGCCGGTCGAGGCGGGGCCCCCGCACGCGGAGATCGTGGTGGAGAGGGCGGCCGCAGCGCTCATTATCCCGCTGTAGCGCAGGAAGTCGCGGCGGTTGAAGGCGGATCGAGGAGCGCTCACGGTGTCTCCCGGTGGGGGCTGTCAGGCAGGCACGAGATTCGAGAGAGGACGTGGGACGTCCCATGTCCATCTGATAGCGTCGGAGACTAGAAGTCGGTTACGTTTGGCGTCAAGAGCAGATGACCAGGAGATGTCCGTGACGTTGCGCGACGATCGCCCCCTCGCCGAGCCCGGTAGGCCGGCCCCCGCCCGAGGCCGTCGGCTGAGCCGGGCGCTCGAAGTGCAGGAAGCGGTCAAAGAACTGATCGTCCGGCGCGGGCTGACCGCCGGTGATCCGATGCCGACAGAGACCGAGCTTATGCGGGAACTGGACATCGGGCGCAACTCGGTACGAGAGGCGCTAAAGGCCCTCCAAGCGGTCGGCATCGTCGACATCCGTCACGGCTTCGGCATGTTCGTCGGCCAGATGTCGCTGAACGGCCTGGTCGACGAGCTGGCCTTTCACAGCCGGATCACGCCGCAGGACGAGCAGAGCCACCTCGCCCACCTGATCGAGATTCGCGAGCTCCTGGAGAACGGCCTGGCCGCGCGCCTGATCGACCGGCACGGCGGCGCGGACCTCGCCGACCTGCTCTCCCCCGCCCGTGAGGCGCTCGAGCAGATGGAGGCCGAGGCGCTCGTCGGCGCCGTCTCACCGGAGACCGACCGGCTCTTCCACGACGCGCTCCACCGGCCGTTGGGCAACCCGCTGGTCGGCCGGCTCCTCGGCGCGTTCTGGCAGGTCTTCCACCAGCTCAGGGACGAGCTCGGCACCCCGGACGAGACTCCGGAGTACGTCGCCCGCAAGCATCGCGACATCTACGCCGCGGTGATCGCGGAGGACCGGGACGCCGTCGAGGCGGCGATGGTCGCCCACTTCGCGGGCATCCGCACCCGCCTCGCCCGCCTGCGCGACGACTGACCGGAGACCGCCACGCACCCGGCCGGGTCGAGCGCCACCGATCAGAACGGCGACCGGGGCCGAGCATGCGTCAGAGTTCGACGGTCGTCTCGGCCGGGACCTTGACCGTGGGATCCACCGACGTCGGACGGGGCCTGGGCAGGAGCAGGCACAGCGGAACGGCTGCCGCGGTGAAGCCGATCGCCCACCAGAATGCGTTCCTAAAGCCGCCGGAGACATCGGTGAGGCTGTGACTGCTCGCCGCGGTGTGCTGAAGGACGACCGCGAGGACCGCGGTGCCCATGGAGCCACCGACCTGCTGCGTGACACGAGTGATTGTCGTGCTCCCGACCTCTCCTAGAGGTCGATGACGACCTTCCCATGCACGTGCCGCCCCGCCTGAAGCTCGACCGCAGCGCGGATCTGCTCGACCGGAAAGCTCGCCGCGATCGGCACCCAGAGCCGACCCGCCGCGACCAGGCCGGCGATCTCCTCGATGGCGCCCGGGGCCGCGTTGGCGCCGTTCGCGGGCGTGATCCCGTCGATCTGGGCGGCGATCGTGGTGATGCGCTTGTCAGGCACGCCGAGTTCGCGTGCCGCCTGCGCCGTGTCCGTCCCGTGCAGGTCCATGGCCGCGGTGACGCCGGCGGGAGCCAGCGCACGGACCCGGTCGACCAGACCATCGCCATAGGCGACCGGCTCGGCCCCCAGGGCTCGCAGGGCATCGGCCGAGGTCGGCGACCCCGTCCCGATCACTCGCGCGCCCGCGAGAAGCGCGAGCTGGACGGCGAACACGCCCACCCCGCCTCCCGCGCCGCCGATGAGCACCGTGTCGCCCGGGCCCGGGTCGACCACGGCCAGAGCCGCGGCCGCCGTGCAGCCCGCGATGGTGAGGGTCGCGGCGGTGCGGTCGTCGACGCCGTCAGGGGTACGGTGTGCGTCGCCGCCCACCGCGATGGCCCCCGCCTCGTCCACGACGACATAGTCGGCGACCGCGCGGGACATGGCGCCGCCGAACACCCGGTCACCGACCGCGAACTCGCTCACGCCGTCACCGACCTCGTCCACCACCCCGGCGTAGTCGGTGCCGAACCCGCACGGCAGGCTCAGGCCGAATCGCGCGGCGGTCTCCGCGTCGGAGGTCATGAACCAGTCCATCGGGTTCAGGCCGGCCGCGGTGACCCGCACGCGGAGCTGCCCCGGGCCAGCGTGCGGCACGGGTACCTCGCGGACCCTGAGGGCCTCCGGTCCGCCGAACGACTCGAACTGGACCGCCCGGCTCGTGGTCGCCGACGTGCTGAGGCTCGGTTCCTTCATGTTCACCTGTCTCCTGGAGCGGCTCGTGAAGCACGGTAAACGGACTATGCTCCGTTTACGTGGCCCAACCTAGCATAAGTGGAGCGTGATCCGTTTTGACCGCCCCAGAGATCCGTAGACCCCGGGCGGACGCGACCCGCAACCGCGAACAGCTGCTGGCCGTGGCGACCCGGTTGTTCGCTTCGGCCGAGGCCGAGCCGTCGATGCGCGCGATCGCCAACGAAGCCGGGGTCGGCATCGCCACTCTCTACCGGCACTTCCCCACCCGCGAGGCGCTGGTCGACGCCGTCTACCGCGACCAGGTCTCGCGGCTCACCACCGGTGCCCGTGAGCTACTCGCCCAACTCGACCCGCCCGCGGCGCTACGACGCTGGATGGACCTGTTCGGGAAGTGGATCGCGACCAAGAACGGGATGCTCGACACGATGCTCGCGATGGTCGAATCAGGCGAGATCGCCCATGCCCACACCCGAACCGAGCTGCTCGGAGCCATCGACGACATCCTCGAAGCCGGCCGGACCAGCGCGACACTCCGCGCCGACGTCCCCGCCGAAGACATCGCCGCCGCCCTCATCGGCATCTTCACCGTGGCCGGCTCGCCCGAGCACGCAGCGATGGCGGCTCGCCTGCTGGACCTCCTGATGGACGGACTCCGGCCCTCCGCGTGCGGCCCACCCAACATAGGCGCGCCCTGGTCGCGGTGATCTGACCCCGCCCACGCCCTTCGCTCGCCACGCGGCCTGATGTGACAGTCCCACGCGGACCTTCGATCGGCCCTCTGACCAGCGCGACAGCAGGGCCCCGTCCGGACGAGGACGGGGCCCTGCTGTTCGTTCGTTCCGCCGTTCCGGGACGGAAGGCCTTCGGCGAGGCCGGGCCTTGCGCCCCCGAACCCAAGCGCCTAGCCGGGGGCCTTCACGGCTCAGCCGCAGCGAGCCGGTTTCGTCGGGTTGAGGAAGACCTGGCGGACGTAGTCGTTCACCGTGATGGTTTGGAAATAACAAAAATAGAAGATTCGGTTGTCGGTGCCGTACACGGCGCCAGACCATCCATTGGCGACGAGCTTCGTCGCCCACAAGTTCGGGACCGAGTATTGGTTTCCGGTGCTGCTGCAGTGATTCTGCCAGACGACCTGGCTGCCGTTGTAGAGCTTCGCGTAGGTCGCCCCGCATCCGAAAGGCGTGATGGAGGCGGAGGCGGGACTCGGCGTGGCGGCGAAGGTCATCGCGGTCATGAGGGTGGCACCAACCGCACTACCGAGAGCGATTCGGCGCCTTTTTCCGGAAGAGCGGTCCACCGACTCCGAACGCTGGGCGTGACTTCTCACTTCGATCTCCTTCGCATCCGTCACTCGACCCCCTCAGTCGGCGATCTTCGGGGGTGGTTCGCCACCAATCTCCTGGTGGTCCTCTCGACCGTAAGAAGCCAGCACAGGTCGGTAGTATGGGGAAGAATGCGTATTGACTCGACGGGGAGAACTAGATGCGGCGACAACTCACCGCGTTAGAACTGAGCTACCAGCTCAGTGACCTGCCGGATCGCGCGACCTACCTAGCCGCGGCTTGCGCGAGCCTGCACGAGGCGATCGGGTGCGACAGGGTCGGCTGGACGGACATCGATCTCACAGCCCGGTCGGCGGAGATCTGGACCGACCCTCCCGCAGATGAGCTGGAGAAGGAGGTGTTCGCCCAGGTCATGCCGGAATGCCCCACCGTCCGGCACTACCGCCGGCATCCGACCTCATTCGAGCCCTACCGGGTCAGCGACCTGGTGTCCGAGCGGGAATGGCGGTCCAACCTCGCCTACTGCGAGCACTACCGGCCGCTGGGACTTCATCACCAACTAGCGGTGAGCCTCCCGCCGCGTACCACCACCCGCGGAACCGGGTGGTACCTCAACCGGTCCAATATCGACTTCACTGAGGACCATGTGGCGCTTGCCCGCTCCCTGGTGCCCGTGCTCGCCGTGCTCAACAGGGTTTACTCGGCACCGATCATCGACCGTGAGCAAGCGCGCGAGCAGGCCGGACTGACCCCCCGGGAACTGGACGTACTAACGCTGCTCGCGCAGGGACTGACCGCGCGGCAGATCGCCACTCTGCGCAGGATCGGCGTGCGCACGGTCAGCAAACACCTCGAACACCTTTACCGCAAGCTCGGCTGCAACGACCGTCTCCAGGCGGTCAACAAAGCCCGGCAGCTCAGCCTCATAAGGGATAACCCCAACGCCGGGTACTCAAGGGCGTCTCAGTAGTCCTGCCGAGGGGATCGCCTAATTGGCCGCATGTACCGGATAACGCGCCCGAGTCGCGCTCTTGATCGTTACGGTGCCCCTTGTTGCGGACCTTGTGGCTCACCGGGCCGCCGCCTGTTCCGCCGCAGGCGCGTTCCACTTCCCATGGCGCTCCACGAACGGCCCCGGAACGACATCAGGGCCCCGTCTCACCGAAGTGATCCAGGGCCCTGACCTGCGGCTGAACTAGCCGCACTGTGTCGGGACGGCGGGATTTGAACCCACGATCTTCTGACCCCCAGTCAGACGCCTTACCAAGCTAGGCCACGTCCCGGTGCCCGCCGCGAGCGAGCGGAACAACTCTAGCGCAGACGGCGACCTCTTCGCGCATCGTGGGAAGCGGCGGGCGATCTCGCCGGTGGCCGCGCCGGGGTCTCCGGTGGTCAGTGCAGCTGGTCGGAGAGGCGCACGAAGCGGTGTCCCGAGGCCAGGAGGTGCGGTACGGCGGCGATGATCCCCTGGGCCGTGCCGTGTTCCGGGTGGTTCATGTGGCAGATGACGATGGAGCCGGCGCGGGCCGCGGTGACGGTGCGGCGGACCTCTTCGGGGCTGAAGGTCGCACCGCCGTCCCCGTTGACGGTGAAGCCCACGACGCGTTCCCCCAGGTCGGTGACGATACGGACCGCGACGTCGTCGCAGTAGGCCGTTCCCGGCCGGAAGAAGCGCGGCGGGGCGCCCAGGGACCGCGTGAGCTTGGCGTGGTTCCCGGCGACCTCGTCGTACACCTCGCCGGCGTTGCGCGTACCGGCGATGCCGTAGGCGGAGCGCCCGGTGACCGAGAGCGGGCGGTGGCGGGTGCCGTGGTTGGCGATCTCGAACAGCGGCTCGCGGGCCAGCTCGCGGAAGACCGCCCGGTTGGCGTCGATCCAGCGCGAGTTCAGGAAGAGCGTCGCCGGCACCTCCCGCTTGCGGAGGAAGTCGATGAGGCGCCGGTCGTAGCCGGCGCCGCCCGGCCCGCCGCAGGCGTCGAAGGTCAGCGCGAGCACGCGGTCGGTGGTGGGCAGCGCGCGGATGATCCCAGGCGTCTCCAGGCTCCAGACGTGCGGCTTGCGGTGGCCGTACCGGGCCACGATCTCCGCGCGGGTCACCGCGGGCGGCGTCGCCGTGGTGGTGCGCGGCAGCGGGTGCGGCGTGCCGTCCCCGGACGCGCGGCGGGGCGTGCCGGGGCTCGCGGGGCCACCGGCCGGTGAACGTGTGCATCCGGCGAGCGCGGCGGCGACCGCGCCTGCCAGGACGGCACGGCGACTGACGGACATCGGCTCCTCGTCAGGTCGTGAGAAAGGGAGATCAGGATCACCGTTCAGTGGTAAAAGGATGGCAAAGCGGATGCTCCGCGTTCCGTAACCGTTCATCGGCCCACGTCAGGGTGCGTCGCGTAGCCGATCACCGAGGTCGGCGGGACGCGAGGGACTGACATGGGCCACGGTCACCACCACCATCACGATCACCACGATGGCGAGCCGGGCGAGCTTCCGCCGCTGCTGGACACCTCGATCCCGGACAAGGAGCTCTCGCCGTCGGAGGTCTCCCGGCGCAAGCTCCTGCGCGGCGCGGGCGTCCTGGGCGCCGGCGCGGCCGCCACGACCGTCCTGGGCTCCTCGGCCGCCGCCGCGGCCACGCCCGCGAGCGCGACCCAGGTCGCGTCGTCGTCGCACCAGCCGCGCGGCGGCTACCTCTGGCTCGCCGGCGACCACCACATCCACACCCGGTACAGCTCCGACGGCATGTACCGGGTGATCGACCACGTCCGGCACGCGAACGCCTTCGGGCTGGACTGGATGGTCATCACCGACCACGGCAGCGTCCAGCACGCGAAGATCGGGGTGGAGAAGGTCAACCCCGACATCGTCGCGGCCCGGTCGCAGATCAAGGACACCCTGGTCTTCCAGGGGCTGGAGTGGAACATCCCGGCCGCCGAGCACGGCACGGTGTTCGTCCACCCGGGCAAGAACGAGGTCGCCGTGCTCAAGGAGTTCGAGAACTCCTTCGACGGCGTCGTCAAGAACGCGACCGCCGGCACGTCCGCCAACGAGGCGCTCGCGATCGCAGGGGTGAACTTCCTGGCCGACGCCGTACGCCGCCGCAAGATCGGGGACGCGCTGTTCCTGGCCAACCACCCGGCCCGCAAGGGCATCGACTCGCCGCACGAGATCCGCGGCTGGCGGGACGCGCAGCCGCAGATCGCCGTGGGCATGGAGGGCGCCCCCGGTCACCAGGCCGGCGGCATCCCCAAGCCGAACGGGCCCGGCTCGGCGCGCGGCCTGTACGACAACAGCCCGAGCGCGGACTCCTTCGCCGGCTACCCGCTGGAGAGCTACCGGACCTACGGCGGCTTCGACTGGATGACCGCGACCGTCGGCGGGCTGTGGGACAGCCTGCTCGCCGAGGGCAAGCCGTGGTGGATCACGGCGAACTCCGACTCCCACACCGTCTACGCCGACACGGCCACGCGCGGGCCGAACAGCGACTTCAACACGAACGGCCACTACGAGGACCCGGTGTACGGCGGCGGCCTCAACCTCGGCCAGACCGACTTCTGGCCGGGCTTCTACAGCCGCACGCACGTGGGCGCCACGTCCTTCTCGTACGCGGCGGTCATGCAGGCGCTGCGGGAGGGCCGTGTCTGGGTCGACCACGGCGGGCTGATCAGTGGCCTGGACGTACGGGTCCGTGTCGCGGGGAGCGGGCAGCGAGGCGTCCCGCTCGGCGGTGTGCTGCACATCCGGAACGGCAGCCGGGTCGAGCTGACGGTGACCGTCGACCTGGCCGGGCACCCGAACTGGGCGCAGTTCACGCCGACCCTCGCGCGGGTCGACGTCATCCAGGGCGACGTGACCGGCCCGGCGTCGGACAGGGACGCCTTCGTCGCGCCGAACACGAAGGTCGTCAAGTCCTACGAGGTCGGCAAGAACTCGGGCTCGGTGACGTTCACGTACGCGCTGGGCGCCGTGGACAAGCCGGTCTACCTGCGGCTGCGCGGCACCGACGGGAACCGGAGCGCGGTCGGCCTGCGCGGCGCCGCGGTCGACCCGCACGGCCCGGCGATCGACGCGCTCGGCGACGCCGACCCGTGGAAGGACCTGTGGTTCTACACGAACCCGATGTGGGTGCTCCCCCGGCGATGACCGCTCCGTTCATCGTGGGCGCCAGCGACGGCTCGCCCACCCTCGCGGCGGCCGAACACCTCCTTCATCGTCTGTTCGAGGAGTTCGGCCGCCCGGCCGGCGCCATCGGCTGCACCCATCTGGTCCGGCTGGGGCGGCCGCACGTCGCGGTCTCCCTCACCGTGTCGGCCGTCCCCGAAGAGGTCCTGGCCGGGCTCGGAGCCGCGTGCGAGGAGCGCCGCTGGGGTCCGGCGGACCTGGCCGAGGCCGCCGCGCAGGCCGCCCGTGAGCACGCCGGGCGTTCCGCCGGGCGCGCGGTGTTCTTCCCCGGCGCCGAACGCGTCACCGGGTCGCTCAACGTCGGAGAGGTGCTGGCCGCGTCGGCCATCGACGAGGTCGTCGTGCTCGGCGGCGGCCCGCCCGGCCCGGCGGACCGGTTCGACGCGCGCGGGCACGTACGGCCCGAGTGGCGGTCCGGTCGCCTGACCCTGGCCGCCATGCCCGGCGGCGGGGACGTGCTGGTCCCCTTCGAGGTCGCCGACCCCACCCCGTGCTGCGCCGACCACGCCTGACGATGGCGGGTCGTCACAGGTCGATCCAGGCCCCGGTGGCGGCGGAGCGGGCCATGGCCTCCAGGGCCTCGGCGCCGCGTACGGCGTCCTCCGGGGTCGGCCCGTGCGGCACGCCCTCCTCGACGCCTCGGAGGAAGGCGGCGGCCTCTATGACCTTGGTGTCGTCGTAGCCCATCACGATGCCGGGTCCGGGCTGGAACCGCGCGTACTCGCCGTCCCCGGGGCCGGGGAACACGGTCTGCGCGGGCTGGTTCAGGTAGTCCCCGCCCGCGGAGACCGTCAGCTCCCCGGCGCGCCGGAAGTCCCAGGCGACCAGTCCCTCGCTCCCCTGCACGGCGAATCCGTAGGCGTTCTGCGACCCGACCTCGGTGCGCCCCGCCTCGAAGGTGACGCGGACCCCGCCGCGCGTCCGCAGCAGGGCGCAGACGTAGTCCTCGTTCTCGACCGCGCCCGTCGGCCCGTCCGGCGTGTCCACCACCGCGTAGTGGCTGCCGCCGGGCGCCGTGAGGGGCCGGCGGAGCACGAAGACGGCCGTGTCGGCGACGACCCGTTCGAGGTCGCCGAGGAGGAAGCGTACGAGGTCGACCCCGTGCGAGCCCAGGTCCCCGAGCACCCCGGAGCCGCCCTGCGCCCGCAGGAACCGCCAGCTGAGCGCGCCGGCGGGATGCGCGGCGTAGTCGGTGAGGAAGTGGACGCGGGCGTGGGTCGGCGTGCCGATGGCGCCGTCGGCGATCAGGCGCCGGGCGCGGGCGACGGCGGGGAGGTTGCGGTAGTTGAACCCCACGGTCGCCTGGACGCCCGCCCCGGCCACGGCCTCGGCCACCGCCCGGGCGTCGTCGGCGGTCAGGCCCACCGGCTTCTCGATCCACAGGTGCCTGCCCGCCCGGGCCGCGGCCACCGCGACGTCCCGGTGCAGGGTGTTCGGCACGGTGATGCTGACCGCCTCGACCTCGGGGTCCGCGAGCAGGGCCGCCCAGTCGGCGTACACGCGGTCCGGGGCGTAACGGGCGGCGAAGTCCTCCGCCTGCGCCGGGACGGAGTCCGCCACCGCCACCAGGCGCGTCCGGATCCGCAGCTCCGGATAGTGGTGGGGCAGCCGGGCGTACGCGCGGGCGTGGACGTGCCCCATCCACCCGGCGCCGATGACCCCGACGCCGAGCACGCGTTCCTCCAACGTTCCTCCCCCGCGTTCAGGAGCCCTGCTCGGGCGGGGCGGCCCCGCCCGGCGGCCCGGTGACGTCCTGTCCGAGCTCCTCCGCGACGCGGCCGAGGCCGGCGTCGGCGGCGGCCGTCCCTTCGAGCTCGTGGCTGAGCTGTTCGAGCTCCTCGCCGCCGGCCATCAGGGTCGTGAGCCGCTCGCGGGTGATCTCGCCCTTGGCGTAGGTGCCGAGCGGGCGCCCCCGGTTGAGCAGCAGGAACCGGTCGCCGACCGGGTACGCGTGGTGCGGGTTGTGGGTGATGAACACGACGCCGAGGCCCCGTTCCCTGGCCCGCATGATGTAGCGCAGCACGACGCCGGCCTGCTTGACGCCGAGCGCGGCGGTGGGCTCGTCGAGGATGAGCACCTTCGCGCCGAAGTAGACGGCGCGGGCGATGGCGACGCACTGGCGTTCGCCGCCGGACAGGGTGCCGATCGGCTGGTCGACGTCGCGCAGGTCGATGCCCATGTTGCGCAGTTCGGTGCGCGTCGTGTCCCGCATGAACCGGATGTCGAGCCGGCTGAGCGGCCCGGCGCCCTTGCGGACCTCCGAGCCGAGGAAGAAGTTGCGCCAGACCGGCATGAGCGGGACGACGGCGAGGTCCTGGTACACCGTCGCGATGCCGCGTTCGAGGGCCTCGCGCGGGGACCCGAAGCGTACGGGCTCGCCCTCGACCTCGTACGTGCCGGCGTCGGCCTGGTGCATCCCAGAGATGATCTTGATGAGGGTGGACTTGCCCGCGCCGTTGTCGCCGAGCACGCAGGTCACCTCGCCCGCCCCCACCTCCAGCGACACGCCGGTCAGCGCGACGATGGTCCCGTACCGCTTCTCACAGCCGGTGAGGCGTACGAGCGGCGCCCGCGTGGTCACTTCGCTCATCGGGCGGCCTCCGTTCGCCGGCGGACCCAGAGGTTGAGGAGGGTGGCGAGGAGCAGCATCGCGCCGAGGAAGAACTTGAACCAGTCGGCGTTCCAGCCCGCGTACACGATGCCCTGGGTGGTCATCCCGAAGATGAACGCCCCGGTCGCGGCGCCGATGGCCGAGCCGTACCCGCCGGTGAGCAGGCAGCCGCCGATGACCGCCGCGATGATGTACAGGAACTCGTTGCCGACGCCCTCGCCGGACTGGACGGTGGTGAAGGAGAACAGCAGGTTCATGCCGGTGAACCAGGCGAGGAACCCGACGGTCATGAACAGGCCGATCTTCACGCGCCGGACCGGCACGCCGACCGCCCGCGCGCTCGCCTGCGCTCCCCCGACCGCGAAGATCCAGTTGCCGACGCGCGTCCGCAGCAGCACCCACGTGGCGACCGCGGTGAACAGCAGCCACCACACCACGCTGATCCGCAGGGACAGGCCGCCGAGGTCCCACTCGGCGGCGAAGACCTTCCGTGCCGTTCCGAAGCCGTCCATGTCGGCGATGTCGGGGCTGGCGACGTTGCCGGTGATCACCTTGGTGATGGCCAGGTTCAGGCCCTGCAGCATGAGGAACGTCGCCAGCGTCACGAGGAAGCTCGGGATCCCGGTCCGCATGACGAGGTAGCCGTTCAGTGCCCCCACGCCCAGGGCCAGCAGCAGGCCGACCGCGATCCCGACCCACAGGTTCAGCGTGAGCTGGAAGCTCAGCATCGACGCGACCAGCGCCGAGCTCGTCACGGCCACGCCCGCCGACAGGTCGAACTCACCGCCGATCATCAGCAGCGCCACCGCCACCGCCGGGATGCCGATGGTCGAGCTGGCGTACAGGATCGTCGCCAGGGCGTCGAGCCCGCGGAACGGCGGGGCGACGGCGAAGAAGAACACGTAGATGACGACCGCGCCGGCCAGCGAGCCGGCCTCGGGCCGCGCCAGCAGCCTGGCGAGCGCGGACCGCCGGGCGAACCGCTCGTCCGCCGCGGCGGGCGCGGCGCCCGCGTCCACCGCCTGGCTCATCGAGACCTCCGGGGCCATCGCTAGCGGGTGCCGCGCGAGGCGTACTTCGCGACCGCGGCCACGTTCGTCTTGTCGACGAAGTACGGGCCGGTCGGCGTCGCCCTGCCGCCGCCGAGGACGTTGCCGTTGGTCTTGTACAGCCACAGCGAGTCGACCGCGAGGTAGCCCTGCAGGTACGGCTGCTGGTCGACGGCCCACTCCACCGTGCCGTCCTGGACCGCCTTGACCATGGCCGGGTTCATGTCGAACGCCGCGACCTTGGCCGGGCTGCCCGCGTCCTTGACCGACTGCAGCGCGGTCAGCGCGAACGGCGCCCCGAGCGCGACGACCCGGTCGATGCTCTTGTCCTGCTTGAGCTTGGCCGCGATGGTGGACCGCACGGACGGCATGTTCGTCCCCTGGACGTACACCTTGTCGGTCTTTCCGGAGAACGTCTTGGCCAGGCCGCCGCAGCGCGCCTCCAGCGAGACCGAGCCCTGTTCGTGCAGGACGCACAGCACGTGCTTGGCCCCTTCGGCGCTCAGCCGCTTGCCGGCGCTCTCCCCCGCGAGGCTCTCGTCGGAGCCGAAGAACTCCAGCGCGCCGACCTTCTGCCAGTCGTCCACACCGGCGTTCAGGACGACGACCGGGATCCCGCCGCCGGAGGCCTTCTTGACGGTGCCCGCCATCGCGTCCGGGTGCGAGAGGGTGACCGCGATGCCGTCGACCTTGCTGTCGATGGCGTTCTGCACGAGGGTGGCCTGCTTGTCGCCGTCCGGGTCGTTGGAGTAGACGAGCTGCACGTTGTCCTTGGCGGCGGCGGCCTCGGCCCCCTTGCGGACGATGTCCCAGAACGTGTCGCCGGGCGCCTGGTGCGTGACCATGGCGATCTTCATCCGGGGGGTGTTCGCCTTGCCGGCGCCCGTGTCGGCGGCCGACTCCTGGGCCTTCTTGCCGCCGTGACTGCTGCACGCGGTCACGGCGAGGGCCAGGGCGGCCAGGAGGATGCCGGCACGCCTACCTGTTCGAAGCATCGTGTCTTTCCGTCCTCACTGTGTCGGGCCGAGGTGGGGGCGTTGCGCGGCCTTGGCGGCCTCGTACTCGGCACGGGCCTTGCGGGTGCTGTCGAGCGCGGAGACCTCGGCCACCGGAACGTCCCACCAGGCGTCCGAGGACGGCGCGGGCGCCAGCGGGTCGGTCTCGACGTGGACGACGGTCGTGACCTTCGCCTCCCGCGCGCGTTCGAGCGCGGCGCGGAACTCCGCGACGGTCGTCGCGCGCAGCACGTGAGCGCCGAGGCTCGCGGCGTTCGCCGCGAGGTCGACGGGGAGGAGGTCGCCGTCGAGCAGGCCGGTCGCGGGGTTCCGGTAGCGGTAGCTGGTGCCGAACCGCTGGGACCCCAGCGACTCCGACAGCCCGCCGATCGAGGCGAAGCCGTGGTTCTGGACGAGCACGATCGTGAGCTTGATCCCCTCGGCGACCGCCGTCACGATCTCCTGGGCCATCATGAGGTAGGACCCGTCCCCGACGAGGACGTAGACCTCCCGGTCGGGGGCGGCCATCTTGATCCCCAGCCCGCCGGCGATCTCATAGCCCATGCAGGAGTAGCCGTACTCGACGTGGTACTGCCGCGGGTCCCGGGCCCGCCAGAGCTTGTGCAGGTCGCCGGGCATGCTGCCGGCGGCGTTCACGACGACGTCGCGCGGGCCGGCGACCTCGTTGACGACGCCGAGGATCTCGGTCTGCGCGGGCAGCGGCCCGTGCCCGAGGTGGTAGGCCCGGTCGACGACCCGCCCCCAGTCCTCGGCGAGCCGCCGCACACGGCCGGCGTACGCCTCGTCGACGCGGTGACCCGCCAGGGCCTCGGTGAGCGCCCGCAGCCCCGCCCGCGCGTCGGCGACCAGGGGGACGGCGGAGTGCTTCGCGGCGTCGAACGACGCGACGTTCAGGTTGACGAAGCGCACGTCGGGGTGGGCGAAGACGGTACGGGACGCGGTGGTGAAGTCGCTGTAGCGGGTGCCGACGCCGAGGACCACGTCGGCCTCGCGGGCGAGGGCGTTCGCGGCGGCCGTGCCGGTGGCGCCGACGCCGCCGACCGCGCAGGGGTGGTCCCACGGCAGCGAGCCCTTGCCCGCGTGGGTCTCGGCGACCGGGACGCCGGTCGCGTCGGCGAAGGCGAGCAGGTCGTCGGCGGCGTCGGAGTAGGTCACGCCGCCGCCCGCGACGACCAGCGGCCGCTCCGCCCCGCGCAGCAGCGCGACCGCCCGCGCCAGCTGCGCGGGCTCGGGAACCGGCCGGGGCACGTGCCACACCCGCCGCGCGAACAGCTCCTCCGGCCAGTCGTACGCCTCGGCCTGCACGTCCTGCGGCAGCGCGAGGGTGACCGCGCCGGTCTCGGCCGGGTCGGTGAGCACGCGCATCGCGGCGAGCAGCGCGGACGGGAGCTGCTCGGGGCGATCGATCCGGTCCCAGTACCGCGACACCGGCCGGAACGCGTCGTTGACCGACACGTCGGCGGACCCGGGGTCCTCCAGCTGCTGCAGCACCGGGTCGGCGACCCGGGTGGCGAAGACGTCACCGGGCAGCAGCAGCACCGGGATCCGGTTGATGGTGGCGAGCGCCGCGCCGGTCACCATGTTGGTCGCACCGGGCCCGATCGAGGACGTGCACGCGAACGTGGCGAGCCGGTCGCGCAGGCGGGCGTAGCCGACGGCGGCGTGCACCATCGCCTGCTCGTTGCGCGCCATGTGGTACGGCAGGTCCGCCTCGCCCGTACGGTGCACCTCCAGAAGTGCCTGCCCGAGGCCCGCGACGTTGCCGTGCCCGAAGATCCCGAAGCAGCCCGCGAAGAACCGCTGCTCCCGCCCGTCCCGCTCCGACCACTGGGCCGCCAGGAACCGGACGACCGCCTGTCCGACGGTGAGCCTCATGTCGCCTCCTCGGTGGTCGAGGTGAGGGGAAGCCGGGGGTCGATCTCCTGGCCCTCCCACGTGCCGCGCACCCAGGCATGGGCGGGGTCGTCACAGATCCGCCACGCGCGCTCCGGCGAGGGCCCGGCCATCACGTTCAGGTAGTACAGGTCGTAACCGGGCACCGCCATCGACGGGCCGTGCCAGCCGTGCGGGATCAGCACCGTGTCGCCGGTCCGCACCTCTTCCAGCACGTCGATCGGCCGGTCGGCGGTCCCGTACACCCGCTGGTACGCCATCGCATCGGGCCGAGTCTCCCCCGACCAACCCGCCCCGGCCGACTGCGTCTCACCCGACCAACCCACCCCGGCCGACTGCGTCTCACCCGACCAACCCACCCCGGCCGACCTCCCGGCGGCGGCACGCACCTCGAAGTAGTAGATCTCCTCCAGCACGCTCTCGCCGGGGCGGTCCTCGTCGTGCTTGTGCGGCGGGTAGGACGACCAGTTGCCGCCGGGCGTGAGCACCTCGCACGCGATCAGCCGGTCGGCCTCGAACGCCTCCGGCGTGCAGAAGTTGTTCACCTGCCGCGACGCCTGCCCCGCCCCGCGCAGTTCGACCGGAACGTCCTCGGCCGGGCCGTACCGCGCGGTGAGGCGGTTCTCGCACCGTGCGGCGGGCAGCGCGAACCGGCCGCGCCCGGTCACCGTCACCGTGGCGTCGCGGGGCGCGTAGGCGAAGTCGGTGACCCGGGTGAAGACGCTCCGCCGCCCGCGCAGCTCGAACGTCTCGCCGTCGCAGGAGACGCGGCAGGACCCGGACAGCGGCAGCACGAGCGTCTCGTACGGACCGGTCTCGAAGGTGTGCGCGCCGTCGAGTTCCAGGACGCGCAGCGCGGAGTAGGTCCAGCCGGCGGCCTCCGGGGTGACCTCCAAGGCGTACGGCCCGGAGCCCGTACCGCCCGCGGGCAGGTAGTGCTTCATCGGAGAACCTCCACCGCGGCGTCGACGGCGCCGGCGACGTCGTCGCCGGCCGGATACAGCAGGCTGCGGCCGGCGACCAGGCCCTTCACGGTCGGCAGCCGCAGGGCGCGCTCCCAGCGGGCCAGCGCGGCGCCGGGGTCGTCGGGCACCTCACCGCCGAGCAGCAGCGCGGGCAGCGTCGAGGCGGCCAGCACGCGCTCCATGTCCTCGACGACCGGGACCTTGAGCCAGGTGTACGCGGAGGTCGTCCCGAGCCCCGAGGCGATCGCGATCGCCCGGGTCATGGCCTCGGGCGTCAGGACGTTGCGCACCCGGCCGTCGACCCGGCGGGAGACGAACGGCTCGACCAGCGCCATCAGGCCGCCGCCGGCCAGCTCCGAGACGGCTCGCGCGCAGGACTCCAGCGTGCGGGCGGTCGCGGGATCGGTCTCATCGATGCGCAGCAGCATCTTGCCGCCGTCGAGGCGCCGGGCGGCGATGGCGCGCGCGTCGTACGCGGTGAACCGGTCGTCGATCTCGAACGCCGACCCGGCCAGGCCGCCGCGGTTCATCGAGCCGAGCACGATCTTCTCGTCGAGCGCGCCGAGCAGCAGCAGGTCCTCGATGACGTCGGGGGCGGCGAGCACGCCGTCGACGCCGGGCCGGCTGAGCGCGAGGCAGAGGCGTTCGAGCAGGTCCGGTCGGTCCGCCATGGCCAGCGGCCGGTCGCCCGCCCCGAGGGACCCGCGCGCCGGGTGGTCGGCGGCCACGATCATCAGGCGGCCGTTCGGGCCGAGGAGCGTCCCGCGCCGTACGCGCCGCGCCGCCGCCTCGGCGACCGCCAGGGGCCGCGAGGCCCGGATCTCGGTCAGTGCCGCGACCCGTTCGGCGAACGCCTCAGTGATCACTCGCCGCCTCCCCGCGCCGCCGCCACGAGCTCCTCGACCTCGGCGGTGGCCGGCATCGCGGGCGAGCAGGCGAGGCGGGAGGCGACGATCGCGCCCGCGGCGTTCGCGAACCGCACGGTCCGCTCGACGTCCCAGCCGGCGAGCAGGCCGTGGCACAGCGCCCCGCCGAACGCGTCCCCGGCGCCGAGGCCGTTGACGACCTCGACCTCCACCGGTGGCACCTCGACCGCGTCCACGCCCCCGGACGCGGAACGGGTCGCCGCCAGCACGCCCTTCGGCCCGCGCTTGACGATCGCCAGGCGCACGCCGCGGGCCAGCAGCGCCTCGGCCGCCGCGTACGGCTCCCGCTCGCCCACGGCGACCGCGCACTCCTCGACGTTGCCGACCGCGACGGTGACGTGCTCCAGGGCCTCGCGGATCCGGCCGCCCGCCTCCTCCGGCGACGGCCAGAACATCGGCCGGTAGTCCAGGTCGAGCACGGTGTCCCGCCGCCGGGACCGGGCCGCCAGCGCGGCGAGGGTCGCCGTACGGCTCGGCTCGTCGCACAGGCCCGTGACGGTGGCCCAGAACATCCGGGCCGCGCGGATCGACGGCAGGTCCAGCTCGTCGGCCTCGATCTGCAGGTCCGGGGCCTTGGGATACCGGTAGAAGTACAGCGGGAAGTCGTCCGGCGGGAAGATCTCACAGAAGGCCAGCGGGGTGGGCAGCCCGGGAACGGCCGTGACGAACCGGTCGTCCACGCCGTACTCCCGCAGCGCCGTGTGGACGTATCGGCCGAACGGGTCGGCGCCGGTCCGGGTGATCACCGCGGTCCGGTGACCGTGCCGCGCCGCCGCGACCGCCACGTTGGTGGGGCTGCCGCCGAGGTACTTGCCGAACGTCTCGACGTCCTCCAGCCGGACGCCGACCTGCAGGGGGTAGACGTCGACGCTGACCCGCCCCATCGTGATCAGGTCGTACGGACTCACGGAACGGACCACCTCCGGCACGCCGGCGTGTCGCCGGTTCACGGTTCGTTCACCGGCGCTCCCAGCCTCCGCAGGGGATGACCGCATGTCAAGAGTTTGTCCTGACATGAGGACGTATTACCGTGGAGGCAGCGACCGCTCGACGATGCCGCCGGCGAGCGGGCTTCGGAGCGGATGCCCGGAGGTGCGGCATGGGCAGAGCGGCCGTGCACCGCCCGGTGGTGCGGGTGGACCGCGCCAGCCCCGTCCCGCTGTACTACCAGGTGGCGCGGCAGCTCGAGGAGGCCGTCCACGACGGGCGGCTGCCGCCCGGGAGCCGCCTGGAGAACGAACTCCAGCTCGCCGACCGCTACGGCCTGTCCCGGCCGACGATCCGGCGGGCGATCCAGCACCTCGTCGACAAGGGCCTGCTGGTGCGCAAGCGCGGCGTCGGCACCCAGGTCGTCCAGGCGCAGGTGCGCCGTTCGATCGAGCTGACCAGCCTGTACGACGACCTGCTCGCCGCCGGCCGCAGCCCCGCCACCCGTGTACTGGAGCTCGACACACTGCCCGCCGACGAGGCGGTGGCCCGCGAGCTCGACGTGGCGCCCGGCACGGAGGTGGTACGGCTGCGGCGGCTCCGGCTGACCGGCGAAGAGCCGCTGGCCCTGCTCACCAACTACCTCCCGGCCGGCCTCGTCGCCCTGACCGGCGACGACCTGGCGGCGCGCGGCCTGTACGAGGTGCTGCGCACGGCAGGGGTGAACCTGCGCATCGCCCACCAGACGATCGGGGCCCGGGGCGCCACCGCCGCCGAGGCCCGGCTGCTCGACGAGCGCCGTGGCGTCCCGCTGCTGACCATGACCCGGCTCGCGTACGACGACAAGGGCCGCCCGGTGGAGTACGGCAGCCACGTCTACCGCGCCGGCCGCTACTTCTTCACCCTCACCCTCGTCGAGCGCTGAACCCTCGGGCCTGGTCGGGCCGGCCCGACCGAACCGCCTCGATCAGACCCGCCTGGCCGGCCGTCTCCTCCGTGTCGACCGAGGACGCGCCGGGTTGACAGCTCTAAGACGACCGGTCATATTTAGCCCTGTCGAGAACCGGGCGGAAGGAGAGATCATGAAGATCGAAGGTTCGGTGGCGGTGGTGACCGGCGGAAACCGGGGGTTCGGGCGGCATCTGGCCACCCGGCTCGTCGAGCGCGGGGCCAAGGTGTACGCCGCCGCCCGGCGGCCCGAGACGGTGGACGTCCCCGGCGCCGTGCCGCTGCGGCTGGACATCACCGATCCGGCGTCGGTGCGGGAGGCGGCCGCCGTGGCGACGGACGCGACCCTGCTGATCAACAACGCCGGCATCTTCACGGCCACGTCCCTGATCGACGGGGACGTCGAGGACATCCGCCGCGAGATGGAGACGCACTACTTCGGCACGCTGGGCGTGACCCGGGCGTTCGCACCGATCATCGAGGCCAACGGCGGCGGCGCGATCCTGAACGTCCTGTCCGTGCTCTCCTGGTGGCACGCCCCGGCCGTCGGCGCCTACGCCGCGGCCAAGGCCGCCGGCTGGGCGATGACCAACGCGCTGCGCCAGGAGCTGGCCCCCAAGGGGATCCACGTCGCCGGCCTGCACGTCGGGTACATGGACACCGACATGGCCTCGGGGGTCACCGCCCCCAAGTCCGACCCGGCCGTGATCGCCGAGATCGCGCTGGACGGGCTCGCCGCGGACACCGCGGAGATCCTCGCCGACGAGGTGAGCCGGAAGGTCAAGCGGAACCTGTCCGCGCCCGTCGTGGCCTGAGCCGGTCTCGAGGGCGCCCCGCCGCCGTCGGCGGGGACGACGCCGGAGGCCGTCCGCGCCGGTTGACCCGCCGGGCGCTCCGCCGCGATCATGCCGACCTCGGAAGATCGCCGAGATGCGCTGGAGGAGCCATGGCAGTGCGGGTGTGCTCGCTGAAGTTCGACGCCGACCGTGACGGCGGCCCGCAGTCCGTCCCGGCCGGCGACTCGTACCACGTCGTCCGCTTCCCGTACGGGGCGGCCGAGTCGTACGACGCGGACAACATGCACGCCCAGACGCGGAACGGCGCCGACCACCCCTTCCCCTCCGACCCGGAGAGCGGGCTGATCTGGCCGGCGCACGAGGCGTGGGGCCGGCTGTACGCGATGGTCCAGTGGGAGTCCGCGTCGGGCGACGCGGCGACGGAGCTCCGCGACCAGTTCGTCCGCGACCCCTTCGGGGTGGCGGACACGACCTGCACGGAGCACCGCCCGCCCTCGCCCGGGATGCAGTGCTTCGCCAAGGCCTGGGCCATCTTCGTGTCCCCGGACGTGCCGCTCGCCCTCCGGATCGCCCACAACGCCGACCGGCCGCTGGACCTCGTGATCGCCGAGTTCAAGCTGGAGTACGACGCCTGACGGGACCGCCACCGGCCGGCTGACCCGGTCCGTCTGATGGGGGCTCACGGGTGGCCGCGTCCTCGGTGCCGCCGGCCCACGTGACGGCGGCACCGAGGACGCGGACGACATCAGCGGGCCAGCTCGTACGGCCCGATGTCGACGCCCCGGCCGGCGGGGCGTTCGACTCCGTCGAAATCGTCGGACGGGGCGCCCGTGGTGCTTCCGGCGTCGACGCACGGGCTGCCCGCGGTCAGGTGGTAGTCACCCGTGCCGTCCGCCGTGTACCGCACGAGCCGGGGGTCGGCGTCGAGCGTTCCCGAGGTGTTCGGCGGCGTGAACTCCTCGCTGTTGTCCAGCCCGTACCTGCCCTTGCGGTTGTCGAAGAGGAGGTTGTTCCGGTACTCGTTGTGCGGGCCGTTCGCGTCACTGCGCACGTTGATGCCGTACATCGCGTTGTCGCGCACGATGTTGTTCGTGATCACGAAGTGGTCCGCCGTCGAGTCGCCGCCCGTGATGTAGATCCCGTGGTTCGCGTTGGCGAACGACAGGTTGTTCGCGATCGTGGCGCCCTTCGCGTTGTGGTTGAAGCGGATGCCGCTGCCCGACGTCTGCGACACGATGTTGTTCTGGATGACGTCCGCGCCGCCCGACGGGTAGATGCCGTGGACGTACTCGCAGGCGGTCGGATAGGGGCCGATGTGGTCGACACGGTTGCCGAGGAAGGCGTTGTCGGAGGCCGACGCGTCGTCGCCGATCGCCTGCCCGCCCGGGCTGCCGTCGCAGTCCTTCGACCCGAGGTGTGTCAGCACGTCGTGGACGTGATTTCCCTGGACGACGTTGTGATGTCCCCAGAGAAGGATGCCGCTCCACGCGCCTCCCGCGCCGCTGATGTCGAACCCGGTGATGCGCACGTAGTCCCCCTTGCTCTCGAAGGGGAACTTCGCGGTCTTCGGAGCGATGACCGCCTTGCCCGGGTGCTCGGCCTCGAACGTCAGGTATCCGCCCGCGTGGCCGCTCTTCGTGGTGCTGACGGACTCGGCGTACGTGCCGTCGGCGACGTGCACGGTGGCACCGGCGCTCCCCACCGTGATCGTCTCCGCGGCGTGCTGGATCGTGGCCCACGGGTGGGCGCTCGTCCCGTCTCCCTTCGCGTCGTCGCCGCCGGGAGCGACGTAGTACTGGTTCCCGGTGGCCTCGGGCACCCCGGGAGCGGCGGAGGACGACTCCGAGGCGGGCGGCGGAGTCCCGGTCGGCGGTGACGCCGGGGGCGAATCGTCGCCGGAGGAAGAGTCGTGGCCGGATGACGAGTCCGTCCCGGGGGACGAATTCGTGCCGGAGGGCGAATCCGTACCGGAAGACGAGTCCGTCCCGGGGGACGAATTCGTGCCGGAGGGCGAATCCGTGCCGGGGGACGAGTCCGTGCCGGGCGTCGTGCCGGATGCGGGCTCGGTGGCGGGGATCGGCGATGCGGGCTTCGACGGTGGGTCGGTCTTCGGCCGCGTCACCGGGGCCGAGCCCGTCATCGCCGCCTGGAACGCCCTGCCCTGGGCGGTGACCTGGTCGGCGCCGGTGACCAGGCCGAACCCCTCGTGGTCGGTGGCGGTGTAAATCATCGCTCCGGACGGGGCGGGGCGGAGGGCGCGCAGCCGTTCGATCGCCTTGGTCGTCCACGACGCGAGGTAGCCGGCGTTCGCCTCCGTGTAGACGGAGCCCTTGTCGTCGGAGTCGGCGTTCCACTCGGAGATGAAGTACGGCAGTTGCCTGCCGATCTCGCCCTGGACGGTCATCTCGACGTCGGTGACGTGCGTCTGCCAGTTGGCCAGATGGCTCTCGCAGGTCTGCTTCCAGGCGGAGCCGCCGGTGGTGCCGCAGACGTATTCGTGCCAGGACAGGAAGTCCGGCTCGGGCGTCGCGCCGGCGACGAAGGCGCCGAGGTACTTGACGTAGTCGTGGTCGACCCGCCAGGAGGCCGGCCCGACGTAGCGGTACTTCGCCTTCGGATAACGGCTCTTCAGCGCGGGCACCACCGTGTTCCAGGCCACCGTGTAGTCGGCGGCGGGTACGTCGATGCCCGGCAGATCGGGCTCGCTGCCGAACTCCAGGTAGGCGGTGCCGTCCCCGAAGACCTGGTGGATCAGGTCGAGCAGGTGCAGGTCGGTCCGCTTCAGGTCGTCGACGGTCCGGCCGTGGCCGGGGCCGCGGATGATCAGCATCGGTGTCGCGCCGATGTCCCGTACGGCGCGCATGGCCGACAGCCACTGGTCGTCGCCGAGCGGGGTGCCGTCCTTGAAGCTGTCGCGCAGCGGCACCCGTACGATCGGCACGCCCCAGGAGCGGAACAGTTCACGCGTCTCCGGCCGGGTGACGAACGCGTCGCCGGGATCGTAGAACGACATGTTCACGCCGAAGAGCGGATCGGCGGTCGGCGGCGTCGTGGTGCCGCGGGCGCTGGACATCACCGCCGAGGCGACGGCGACCAGGAGCGCGAGAACGAGCGTGAGGCGGGCGCCGAGCCGGCGCGACGCGCCAGGAGACGGTCCGTACATGAGGGTGGTCCTCCACATCGGAGATCTGCCGCCGGGCCCTGGGGATCTCGTCTCCGGGAGGGGGACCCCGCTCCGCCCGGGGGTCGGACACCCTCAGGGTCGACCGGCGGGGACGGCCGGAACAGAGTTCCGCGTTGATCTTTCGTTCGCGACTTTGATGGTTTGTTCGGCGCGCTGTCTCCGCAGGTCGGCGGCGTGTCGCCGCGATCAGGCCGCGCCCCGTGCCGCGCGCGTCTCCTGCTGCCCGGCGTCGCGCGGCGGTCGCCGGCGAAGCCTTCCGGGATCGGCCATGACAGGCCGTTGACCCGCCTCGTCAGCGATCAATACCGTGGGTCCGCCGCCTCACCCGCCGGGAGGCGACCCGGACGCTGTGATCGGAGTACGGATGGGCAGGCGAGAGGCGCCGGTTCCGGACGGGCCGCTCAAGGAGTTCGCCGTCGCGCTTCGCGAACTGCGGACGAACGCGCCCGGAGCACCCACCTACCGGGAGCTCGCCCGCAGAGCGCACTACTCGGCGTCCGTCCTGTCGGTCGCCGCCGCTGGACGCCGGCTCCCGACGCTGAACGTCACCCTCGCGTTCGTCACGGCCTGCGGCGGCGACGCCGACGCGTGGCGGGAGCGCTGGCGCGCGTTGCACGCCGCGCTCCAGGCCGAGCACCCGGAGCTCATCACCGCGGACGACGCCGCGCCCCAGGCCGAGCCGCCGGAGGTCGCGGACGACGCCGCGCGGGATCCCGGCGGACCCGACACGGTGCCGTGGCAGGACCCGTCCGCTGCGGACGACGTGTCGCCGGCGATCGCGCCGCTCACCCGCACGGACCCCGCGAGCGCCGGGCCGTTCCGGCTGCTCGGGCGCCTGGGCGGGGGCGCGATGGGCCAGGTGTACCTGGGCACGTCGAAGACCGGGCGGCCCGTCGCGGTCAAGGTCGTCCGGAGCCATCTGGCGGAGAGCCCGCACTTCCGGCAGCGGTTCGCGGCGGAGGTGGCCGCCGTCCGCCGCGTGCGCAGCCCCTACACCCCGGAGGTCGTCGACGCCGCGCCCGACGCCGAGCAGCCGTGGATGGCCACGACCTACATCCCCGGGCCGTCCCTGGGCGAGGTGATCGACGAAGAGGGCCCGCTGCCGCCGGACACGGTGTTCCGGCTGGCCGGCGGGATCGCCGAGGCCCTCGCGAGCATCCACGCGGCCGGCGTGCTGCACCGCGACCTGAAGCCGGTCAACGTGCTGCTCGACGCCACCGGTCCCAAGGTCATCGACTTCGGCGTCGCCCACGCGGAGGACGGCACGCGGCTGACCGAGACCGGGGTACGCGTCGGGACGGTCCCCTTCATGGCCCCCGAACAGGCCGACGGCCGACCGGTCACCGCGGCCGCCGACGTCTTCTCCCTGGGGTCCGTCCTCGCCTACGCCGCCACCGGCGTCGCGCCCTTCGGCGACGGGACGACCGGCGAAGTGCTCTACCGCATCATCCACACGGACCCGGATCCGGCCGCCCTCGACTGCGGCGACGCCCGGCTGCGCGCGCTCATCACCGCCTGCCTGGACAAGGACCCCGAACGCCGACCGACCCCGGCTCAGATCATCGACGCCTGCGGCGACCACGCGCCGACCACGGACTGGCTGCCCGCCGCCGCCCGGACCCGGGTCGGGCGGAGCGTCGAGGAGTTCCTCGCCCTGCTCGGCACGGCGGCCGCCCGCCGCACGCGCCGCGGGCGCAGAGCGGCCGTCGCCGTGCTGATCACGGCGGTCGCCGCCGCCGCGGTCCTGACCACGGTGCTGCTGTATCCCTCCGGCTCCGACGACCGCGCCCACGCCAACGCCCGTACGAGCGTGACCCCATCGACCCCCGCGACACCGTCCGCGTACGTCGCGGTCTACCAGAACCGGCGCCTGGACCTGCCGAACTACAACTACTACTTCGACCTTCAGACCGGCACGGTGGCCGCGGGAGACGGCCCCTTCTCGATGAGCACGAACAGCGGCGGCGACGGGCACGGCGCCTTCGAGCTCCCCGACGGCGCCGACGCGTACGTCTCCCCCAGCGGCTCATTGACGCCCGACCAGTGCGCCGCGCGGATCGCCCACGCTCCCGCCTCCATCGTGCGCTTCCGGCAGGCTCCGCCCGGGAGCGTGTTCTGCCTCCGCGCCCGGAAGACCGGCGAGACCGCCGTGATCAAGGTCATCGACACCGACGACGGCAATTACGCCGCGAAGATCGCCGTCGACTACTACCGGCACCGGTGAACACAGGCGCGTCCCCTCGACGTCGGCGACTCCCCCGTACCGCCGGCCGACCCCACCGCTCCGGCGACCGGCAGGCGGCTCAGCGGCGTACGCGGTAGCGCAGGTGGGTCGCCCGGCTGCCCTGGATCACCACCGGGTCGTCGAAGCGGTGCGGCGCGCCGGTGAGGCCGGCGAAGTAGGGGATGCCCGCGCCGAGCAGGACCGGCACGAGGCTGACGACGACCTCGTCCACCAGTCCCAGGTCGAGGGCCTGCCGCGCGATGTCCGCGCTCGCGATGCTGACGTCCTTCTCCCCCGCGATCTCCTTGGCGCGGGCGATGCCCTCCGCGACGCCGCCGGCGAACGTCGTACGCGGCCACTTCGCCGTGTCGGCGGGCGGGTTGTGGGTCACGACGACGACCGGCGCGCCGATCGGATGATCGTCGCCCCACCCGTCGGTCAGATCGAACAGCCGGCGGCCGCACACCAGCGCACCGGCGCCCGCGAGGACGCCGCGCAGCAGCACCGCGCTGTCGGCGTCGACCTGGAACGCGATGTGCTCGTTCGCGCTGGGCACGGTGACGTCACCGGCGCCGTACCAGCCGAACAGCTCGCCGATCCCGTCCTCCGGATCGGCGATGTATCCGTCCAGCGACATCGTCATGTGCGAGTAAACGGCCATCTGGGCCTCCCTGGTGCTGCTCTCCGAACGAACGAACGGTCCTATAACGGCCCGGAAGACCGGGACTCATCGGTGAATCGGTGACGATTCTCATAGATACAAGCTTGCATCTATGCCGGTACGCTTCTCCGCATGCCCGATCCCGCGAAGCGTCCGTCCGCCGCTCACACCGCGTACACGGTGACCAAGGAGCTCATCCTGTCCGGAGAGCTTCCCGGCGGGAGCCTCATCAGCGAGGGGGAGATCGCCGAGCGGGTATGCGTGAGCAGGACCCCGGTACGGGAGGCGTTCCTGCGCCTGGAGTCGGAGGAACTGCTGGCGCTTCATCCCAAGCGCGGCGCGGTGGTGGTACCGGTGTCCCCGGGAGAGGCGGCGGACGTGCTGGAGCTGCGCCTGGCGCTGGAGCGATCCGCGGCGGAGCGCATCGCGCGGACCGGCCTGCCGGACGAACACCACGAGAGGATGCGGGCCCTGCTGGCGCGCCAGCGCGCTCTCGCCGCGGTCGCGGACGTCGCCGGCTTCGCCGACGCGGACGAGGCGTTCCACCGGTGCATCGTCGAGGCGTCGGGGAACCGGCTGGCCGTCCGGTTCTACGCCACGCTCGGTGACCGTCAGCGGCGGATGAGCATCTCCGCGCTGCGCCTGCGGCCGGAGCGGCTGTCTCTGCTCGCCGACGAGCATGAGGCCCTGCTGGACCTCCTCCGTCTCGGCGACGACGCCGGCTTCGCCTCGGCCCTGCTCGGTCATCTCACCGCGACGCACGGCTCGCCGCACCCGGCCGTCCGCGACGGCGGCTGAAGCCACTCCGGCCCACTCTTGACGGCCGCGCCCTCACCGGCGGCGTCGACCGTGCCCAACACCCAGTACGCGAAGGTCTGTCCCTCTTCATGCTTGGAACCCGGAAAGCCGCCCACCCCCCTGCCGCCGCATCCCGGCCGGACGCCTGGCGGATCGTCGCCGCGGCGATGTTCGCCTGCGGCTGGGGCGGCAACCAGTTCACCCCGCTTCTGCTCATGTATCGCCGGCTCGGCGGCTATTCCACGCTCAGCGTCGACGCCTTCCTCGGCGCGTACGTCGTCGGGCTCGTCCCGGGATTGCTGCTGGCCGGACCGGTCTCGGACCGGCGCGGGCGGCGTCCCGTGCTCGTGGCCGGCACCGTCGCCTCGGCCGTCGCGAGCCTGGTGCTCTGCTTCGGCGGCCAGAGCCCCTGGCCCCTCTACGCGGGCCGGCTGACCACCGGTATCGCGGTCGGCATCGCCATGGCGGTGGGCAGCAGCTGGGTGAAGGAGCTCTCATCCGACGCGGGCGGCGGACTGGCCGCGCGCCGGGCATCCCTGTGCCAGACGGCGGGATTCGGGCTCGGCGCGGGTGTCGCGGGCGCGCTCGCCCAGTGGGGACCGTGGCCCATGGTGACCCCCTACGCCGTCCATGTCCTGCTCACGCTGGCGATCCCCGTGCTGCTCCTGCGGGTGCCGGAGACCCGGCCGCCGCTTCCGTACGAGGGCGGTCCGGTCCGGGGGCTCCTCACGGGGCTCGTGGCCGACCTGCGCGTCCCCATGCCGGCCCGCCGGCGGTTCCGGCTGGTGGTGCTGCCGATGGCGCCGTGGGTGTTCGGCGCGGCCGGACTGGCGTACGCGGTCATGCCGCAACTGGTCGGCTCCCGTGCGGGGCACTGGGGACTCGCCTACGCGACCGGGCTCACCGTGCTGACCCTGGGCATGGGCGCGGCCGTGCAGCCCGTGGCCAAGAGACTGGAGCGGGGAGCGGGAGCCCGCGCGGGGCGGGCTCCCGTGGCGGCGATGGCCGTGATGCTCCTCGGCGCGGCGCTGTGCGCGGCGAACGCGGTGCTGTTGTCGCCCTGGCTCGCGGCCGCCACCGCGGTGATCCTGGGAGCCGGCTACGGCATCGCGGTGGTCTCCGGGCTGCTGGAGATCCAGCGCATGGCCGGCCCCGACGACCTGGCGGGCCTGACGGGCGTCTACTACACGCTCGCGTACGCGGGCTTCCTGCTGCCCACCGTCCTCGCCACCCTGTCGGCCTGGCTGTCGTACCCGGTCATGCTGACCGCGGTCGCCGCCGCGGCCCTGCTCTGCCTCGCCCTCGTCGCGACCGGCGCCCGCGTCACGGCGGCGATGACGGCCACCGAGGAGGAGCGGTCACAGCGGCGGCCGGCGCCCGCGCCGTGGGAGCACCGCCGGGCCGGGCGCGGGTGACACCGGGCTCATCGAGGAAGGAGGGCGGACGGGACGATGACCCTGCCGGTCGAGCGGCCCGTCGCGTCCAGCATGCAGCCCATGCGTTTCGGGGTGCGCAGGTTGATGGCGTTGTCGCGGAGTCGCAGGAAGGGCAGGCGCGCTCCGAGCAGCAGTTCGATGCGCTGGATGTCGCCGACGGAACGGGTCCAGATGGTCATCGCGAGATTGGTCTCGCCGGTGGTGGAGATGCACATCCGCAGTTCGGGCAGGCTCGCCAGGGCGGTGACGGCGCGGTCGTGATCGGCGGCCTCCACCCTGGCCGTCCAGGTGCTGCTCACCGACCAGCCCGACACCTCTGCCGCCAGCTCGCAGCGGAAGGACAGCAACCCCGAACGCAGCACCCGCTGCAGCTGGCGGCGGGTGGTCGCGGGGTTCTGGCCGAGGGCACGGGCGAGGTCGGCGGCGCTCGCCCGACCGTCTTGGGCGAGCGCCTGGATCAGTGGCGTCAGGGCCGCCGGCACTCTCCCGCCCGGTCCCTTGGGAGCCCTCCGGGCGATCCGCTCGAACGCCGCTTCCTGCGCCGGTTCGAGGGCATCGAGGCGCCAGTGGCTGCCGTGGCGGTGGACGCGCGTCGCCACGTGGCTGCGCTGGCGTGCGACGCCGGGCAACGACTCCAGGTGATCGAGCAGGAAGACGGTCAGCTCCGGCAGGTCGTGGGTGATGACCGTGAGGAGGAGGTCCCGGCCGCGAGTCGATTCCTCGACGGTGACGACCCGCGGATCCCGGCACACGGCTCGCAGCACGTCGGGCCGTTTTCCCGGGAGGCAGTCGACCTCGACGAGAGACAGGGTCACATCGCGGTATCCGGCGCCCGGCTGCGCACTCACCCACGCCAGGCCGGCCGATCGCAGCCGAGTCCAGCGGGCGACCAGGGAGGAACGGCCGGCGCGGAGGATGCGTGCCGCGTCCGTCCACGTGACCCGGGGAGCGATCTGCAGGGCGTGCAGCAGTTGCAGATCTCGCTCGTCGAGTTGCACGAATCGCCTCCGAATCGGGCTTTGTCTGCTTGATTCGGTCGATTATCGCTCCCGTGTGCGCCCGTCGCCGATCCTGTTCGGAACGGATGGGAGGTGGCGACGTGGAGATCGTTCGCGAGGCGCGGGCGCTACTCGGCGAGATGACGGGTTTTCGGCACCGGCTCCATGCTCACCCGGAGATCGGCCTGGATCTTCCCAGGACTCAGGCGGCGGTGCTCGAGGCCCTGGACGGCCTGCCTTTGGAGATCACGCCGGGGAAGCGGTCGACGTCCGTGACCGCGGTGCTGCGCGGGCGTGCGCCGACCGCGGCGGAGGAACGAACCACCGTGTTGTTGCGTGCGGACATGGACGCCGTGCCCGTGTCGGAGGAGACCGGCCTGCCCTTCCGCTCGCGCGTCGAAGGCGCGATGCACGCCTGCGGTCACGACCTGCACACCGCGATGCTGGTGGGCGCCGCGCGCCTGCTCGCGACGCGGCGGAACCACCTGAGCGGCGATGTGGTCCTGATGTTCCAGCCGGGCGAGGAGGGCTGGGAAGGGGCCAGAGCCATGATCGAGGAAGGCGTACTCGACGCGTCGGGGCGAAGAG
Organism: Actinoallomurus rhizosphaericola; assembly: GCF_024055675.1. NCBI lineage: Bacteria > Bacillati > Actinomycetota > Actinomycetes > Streptosporangiales > Thermomonosporaceae > Actinoallomurus > Actinoallomurus rhizosphaericola. The sequence goes on from NZ_JAMXMW010000014.1 coordinate 184,092, forward strand.
CCGACGCCGCGTACGGGCTGCATGTCTTCTCCACCCTGCCGCAGCGTCTGTTCACCCGCCCGGGCCCGATGCTGGCGGCGTCCTCCGCGCTGCTGGTCACCGTGCACGGTGAGGGCGGTCACGCGTCCGCACCACACCTGGCCCGCGACCCGATCACCGCCACCGCAGAGATGATCTCGGCTCTGCAGACCATGGTGACCCGGCGGTTCGACGCGTTCGACCCCGTCGTCCTGACGGTCGGCACGTTGCACGCCGGCACGCGGCGCAACGTCCTTCCGGCAACGGCGACATTCGAGGCGACGATCCGCACGTTCGGCGACTCGGTCGCCGACAGAGTGGGTGAGGAGGCTCTGCGCCTGCTCCTCGGGATCGCCGACGCCCATGGCGTCCGCGTCGACGCGCGCTTCGTCCGGGAACGCCCGGCCACGGTCAATGACGCGGCCGAGACGGCGTTCGCGGAGCGGACGATCCGCGACGTCTTCGGCGATGACCTGCACGAGCCGCTGCCGCAGCCGTTCACCGGCGCCGAGGACTTCTCCCGGGTGCTCGCCGAGGTTCCGGGCAGTTTCGTGGCGGTCGGCGCCCTGCCGGCCGGCGCGGATCCCCGGCACGCCGCCTACAACCACAGCGGCCGTGCGGTCTTCGACGACGCCGTGCTCCCGCTGGGGGCGGCCCTGTACGCCGCGTTGGCGTTGCGGCGGACGGCCCTACGGCCGTCCGGCCTTCCGGCAGCAGCGCCTGGGGAGGTCCTGTGATGAACGATCGTCGTTCCGCGCGGCCCACACGCCGGGCACTGGTCGGCACGGCCCTCGGACACGCCCTCGAGTGGTACGACTGGGGGATCTACGCGATCTTCGTGCCGTTCTTCTCGACACGGTTCTTCGACCCGCACGACCAGGTATCCGCCGTACTGTCGAGCCTCGCGGTCTTCGCGGTCGGGTTCGCGGCCCGCCCGGTCGGCGGCCTGATCGTCGGACGATTCGCCGACCGTGTCGGGCGTAAGCCGATGATGCTGGCGACCGTCGCGGGTATGGCCGCCGGCAGCCTGGTCATCGGGATCTGCCCGACGTACGCGACACTCGGCGCCGGAGCCTCCGCGATCCTCGTGCTCGCCCGCATCGTCCAGGGACTGGCCACCGGAGGCGAACTGCCGTCGGCCCAGACGTACCTCGCAGAGTACGCGCCGCGGCGGCACCGGGGTCTCTGGTCCAGCGTCATCTACATCGCCAGCGTCGGCGGGAACACCGTCGGCGTCCTGCTCGGTCTTCTGCTGTCGGAGCTGCTGTCCAAGTCGGCCATGGCGTCCTTCGGCTGGCGCATCCCGTTCATCGTCGGCGGGGTCCTCGGCGCCGGGACGCTCTGGATTCGCCGGTCGCTCGCCGAGAGTACGACGTTCACGGCCGAGCGGGAGGAGCGGCCCCGGCTCTGGCAGGAGGTGCTGCGTCACCGCCGGCAGGCGGTCCAGGTCGTCGGCATGAGCGTCGGGCTCACGGTCGTCTACTACGCCTGGGTGATCGCCGCCCCGGCGTACGCCATCAGCACGATGCACGTGAACGCCAACGCGGCCCTGCTCGCCGGAGTCCTGTCCAGCCTCGTGCTCATCGGCGTGCTCCCGGTGTGGGGCGCGCTGTCCGATCGTGTCGGCCGCCGGCCGGTGCTGCTGGTCAGCACGCTCGGCACGGCCGCCTCACTCTTTCCCCTGGAGGCGATGATCGATGACAGCGCCTGGCGGCTGGGCGTGGCCATGGCGGTCGCGATGGTGTTCATCGGCGCCGGCGTGTCGATCCTGCCCGCCGCGTACGCGGAGATGTTCCCGACCCACATCCGCACGGTCGGGCTCGCGGTGCCGTACTCGATCGCCGTGGCCGCCTTCGGCGGAACGGCGCCGTACCTGCAGACGTGGATGGGAGCGGCCGCCGGCCGGGCCGCGTTCACCGGCTATGTGGTGCTCCTGCTGGTGGTGTCCGCGATGACCGTCCTCACATTGCCCGAGACCCGCGGGATGAGTCTCACCGCGACCGGGAGCCACAGCGACGAAACGGAGGGCATTGCGCGTGAAGCTGTTTGACCTGCTCGATGACGGCATCGAGGCGATCGACCTGGCACAGCCGCTGGAGACCGGAATGCCCGTGTCCCCGACGCATCCCGGCTTCCAGTTCGCGCTGCGCCAGCGGCACGGCGACGTCGAGCGCCCGGACGGCATGACCGGATCGCACGAGATGATCGTCCTCGGCGGACACGTCGGAACGCACATGGACGCGCTGTGCCATGTCGCCGTCGACGGCCGCATGTACGGGGGCGTGGCGGTCGCCGATGCCCTCGACGACGGCCGGTACCGCAGCCACGGCATCGACCAGGTGCCGCCGCTCGTCCGCCGCGGAGTACTCGTCGACGTCCCCGCCGTACGCGGGCTGGACCGCCTCCCCCCGGGTGAGCCCGTGAGCGTGGAGGACCTGCGCGCCGTCGAGGTCCTGCCGAAGCGGGGCGATGTCGTGCTGGTACGCACCGGATGGGCGCAGCTGTGGGGTGACCCACCGGCCTACCTCGGGGACGAGCGCGGCGTACCCGGCCTCGATGTCGAGGCCGCGGCCTGGCTCGCCGAGCTGGGCGTCGCCGCGGTCGGCGCGGACACGATCGCGCTCGAGCACATCCCACCCGGCGGCGGGCTCGCCAGCCTGCCGGTGCACCGGCTGCTGCTCGCCGAAAACGGCATCAACCTGATCGAGGTGATGGCGCTCGAAACCCTCGCCGCACGCGGCGCGGGCGAGTTCCTCTTCGTCGGTGCGCCGTTGAACATCCGCGGCGCCACCGGCGCGCCCATCCGCCCACTCGCCCTGGTCGAGGGCTGATCGAGAGCCGGGTGACCGGGGCGTGGTGGGTCAGGGGAGGTCGGGCAGGAAGGGGCTGGGGCGGCCGTGCCAGGAGATCGTGAGCGAGTCACGGGCGCGGGTGGCGGCGACGAACAGCAGTGACCGGGCGCGCTGCAGCTCACGGCGGTGCCTCTGCGGGTCACTCGACCGGTAGTGCGCCACGTACGCCCTCGGCACGAAGCCCTCGGAGCTGCTGACGATGATCATGCGCTGGCACGGCCCGCGCGCTATGCCAGAAACGCGGACTTGGTCGCGCCAATCGGATTCCTGGTGTTAGCTGCCCCCATGGCTCCCATACGCGCCGGGCTCTATCTCGACTTTGACAACGTCTTCCTCGGTTTGCATGGCCTTGACCCCGTGGTCGCCGTTCGATTCGCGGACGACCCAGGGGGGTGGCTCGAACGATTGACGACAGCGGTGACGGGTGACGCCGGAGGACGCTGGCTCGTTCTACGGTGCTATCTCAATCCGGGCGGCTGGGTGCCTAACCCCGATCCGTCAGCAGAGTACCGGCGACTGTACTTCTCACGATTCCGTAGGGCATTCGTCCGTGCAGGATTCGAAGTCATCGACTGTCCCCTCTACAACGCGACCAAGAACGCCGCCGACATTCGCCTGACCCTGGACGCCATGGACGCCCTGTCGGCGGACCCGGCCGTCGAGCAATTCGTGATCGTCTCTGGGGATTCCGATATGACTCCCCTGCTGCACCGGCTGCGTCGTGCCGACCGACGGACGGTCATCGTGACCCCAAGCGATGCGGCCGAGGCGTTCCTCTCTGTAGCCGACCAGGTGGTCGACAGTCAACAACTGTTCGAACTGGTGCAGGGAGAGCTCGTGGACGAGGAGGACTCGACGGCAGACCCGGCGCTACTCGCGGGGGGTGACGACACGGCATACGAGTCCTTCCGCTCAATTGTGACGACAAAGTATGAGGCAGCCAAGGAACCGCTGAACATGGCAAGTCTGGCAATCGAAATTCGCCGTGATCTCGGTGAAATCATCGCCGAGACCGACTGGTTCGGCTTCGGCGGTTTTGGGCGTGCAGTCCGCTCGCTGCACCTGTTCGGCCTGCGCCTCTCATCCCATCACATGTGGGACGAGACCAGACACACCGCTCCGACGTCCCTCAACGGCGAGCCTTCCGTCCTGCCGGAGCCTGTCGAACGACTCGTCGAAGCATGCGCCCTTCCCCGCATCGACCGGGAACAATGGCCCCTCATCTACCAGACGTTGTCCGACTACGCGCGTTCACATAGTTTCAATCTGACGGAGTGCACCCGTTGGTCCCGCGACCGGTTGCGAGACCAGGGTCATCCCGTTCCCCGCAGCGCGGTCCTGTACGTCACACGAGGAACCGCCTCAGGCGGCTGCCCACTGCACGAGTCACCGCCGCCCACGGCCCAGCAGATCGGGGCGGCATTCGTGAGCAATGTACTCAGCCGCGTCTATGGCGGCGAGGAGGCATTCACCGGGGACGAGCTAGCCGTGGTGAGAGACTGGCTGGGCGACAGTCCGAGATCGTGATCTTGTTAGGTGAGTGGGGCGGCCTCCCACGCCATCGGCACCCATGCGGACGTGGGCATGGCCGGCGCGTCCCCGCGTCAACCGCCCGACGGCCTTGCGAACGAGCGGAACGCATGGTCCCGGCCGCACCGTCTGTGACGAAGCAAGCTCGCATATCCGCTGAAGTAGCACCTCGAAGCCCGGATCATGAAGATGGGTGCCATGCGGGTGAAGAGGCGACGCAACCGGGCGGCGCGGGTCGTGGCAGGGAGCGGTGTCGCACCGGCCGACCGTGGAGCGGTGGCGAAGAGACGGCGTCGTACCACTCCAAGGCTGATCTCATGGTGGTGGGTGGTGTGGGGTGTCGTCGCGGTCGCCGCGGCGGTGTGGGTGTCGACCGCGTGGTTGCTCGCCCAGACCGGCGCGCCGGACGCCGCTCTGCGCATCGATGCGATCAAGACAGGGCTGAGCGTGGGGGCGGGCACCGGGGGCGCGATCGCTCTCGTGCTGGCCATACGCCGTCAGTGGCTGGGCGAGCGGGCGCAGACGCACGCCGAGGAGGACGCCCGCGAGCGGCGCATCACAGAGCTGTACGGCAAGGCCGCCGATCAGCTCGGCAGCGACAAGGCCCCGGTCCGCCTGGCCGGCCTGTACGCGCTCGAACGGCTGGCGCAGACCAACCCTGACCACCGACAGACCATCGTCGACGTCATCTGCGCCTATCTGCGCATGCCCTACGTACTGCCCGCTGCCCTTGGAGCCGAGAGCCCGGATCGGGCCGCGGCGCAGGAGGAGCTTCAGGTCCGCCTCGCCGCGCAGAGCATCCTGACCGAGCACCTGCGCCCCCACCACGAGGTCTGGCTGGACCTGGATCCCGACGTACCGGGTCCGACGTTCTGGGACGGCATGGAGGTCGACCTGTCCTCCGCAGTCCTCATCGACTTCGACTTCTCGCACTGCCGGGCACTGTTCCCGGAATTCAGCTCAGCACAGTTCTACGGCGACACGACGTTCTCCTACTGCCGGACGGGTTCGATGAGCCTGAACGGCGCGGTCTTCCACGGCCCGGCGTACTTCCACAACGCCGTCATCCATGGAGGCGCGTTCTTCGACTACGTCTCTTTCCACGACTACGTGAACCTGTCGCAGATCGAGTTCGCCGGAGACCAGGCCCGTTTTCCCGCCGCCGAGTTCCGCGGCAGTGCCGACTTCCTGGCGACGACCTTCGGCGGGGCGGCCCGCTTCGACGGAGCGGTCTTCCACCAGGAGGTCAGCTTCCGGGGGGCGACATTCGGCTCGGGCGTCTGGTTCGGAGACTGGCCGGAAGGGGCACGGTACGTCGTCAGCGCGTCCTGCGGTGAGGCCGTCTTCCATGGCCCGCTCGACCTGAGCGAGGTATCCGTGAAGGACCCGTCGGGACCGAACGTGTGGCCCACGGGCTGGCGGATCTCGACCGACGGCGAAACGGCCACGCTGGAGCGGGTCTCCGCGCCCCCCGCCTCCGGCTCCCGCCGAGCGGCGCGAACCCGCCGACGAGTACGGATCGATCTCCGCTCCAGGATTCGGTCTCTGCTCCCCTGACCGAGATCCCCGGTGTTCCTGTCGAAGAGGCCGGCTAGTCGCGTTTCAGAATGCCGGTCAGTCCGGCGACGACGGCGGTGGTGAGGAGCCATCCGGCCGCGGTGAACGCCCATGACCAGTACACGGCGGCGCCGTGTGCCTGCCAGGCCTTCTGCTGACCGAGGTCCACGATCGGCAACAGCGTGTCGAGGGTGTAGCCGAAGGCGTTGAAGCCCGAGGCGTGCGTGTCGACGCGCGTCAGGTCGTGAGGGTGGGCATCGGCGAAGACCCCGGTGCCGAGGGCGAGCAGGCCGGCCAGCCAGATGGCGGCCAGCCAGGTGCGGTAGCCGTAGCCGACGGTCAGGTACAGCAGCCAGTTCGCCAGCCTGCCCGCCGGGTTGAGCACCGCGCGGCGCCGCCGCTGCTTGGCGACCGCGACCGTGCGCGCCGCCTGTTCGTCTCCGGCGCGCCGGTAGGCGGCGGCGAGTTGGTCGTAGATCTGGGGGACGTAACCGCCGGGGTGCCGTGTCAGCCAGCGGAGCCGATCCCGTACGTCGATCTCGTGGTTCGCGAGTGCGTTGTAGGCGAATCCGTGCAAGCGCACGGTGGTGGGCCATGATCCCGGCTCGTCGTAGAGGATGTCGATCTGGGCGTTGGTGAGGTTGACGATGCCGTCGGGTCGCCGGCGCGGCAGCAGCAACAGCGCTATGGCCCTGACGCCTTCCAGGTCCAGCGCCTGCCCATCCGGGTTGGACAGGCTGGATTCGGCCAGGTGGAGCAGGCCGCCGATGCGGGCGCCGGACAGTTGGATCTCGCCTTCCGCGCTGAACCCGCGCCGGCAGTACAGGTCGTTTCCCACGGTCAGCCGGAAGGCGTACAAGGCCCGGCCGCCCGGGTTGGAGAGGGTGGCGCCTTCGAGGGAGAACACCTCGCCGATGCGGGCGCTGAGCATGCGGACCTCTCCCTGGGCGGTGAATCCGTTCGCGCAGGACATGCCCCCCTCAACGGTGAGGGAGTCGGCGAACAACGCGGTCGCGCCGGGGTTGGTCAGACGGGCACCGGCCAGGACCAGATCCCCGCCGATGCGGGCGCCGGGAAGGCGTACCTGGCCCTCGGCCGTGAGCCCTTCGCTCAGCACGCCGTCGTCGACGCTGAGCCGATCGGCGGTCAGCGCGGGGGCACCGGAGTTGGTCAGGCGCGCCCGGCTCAGGTCGAGTCGGCCGCCGATGCGGGCACCGGGGAGACGTACCTCTCCATCGGCGGTGAGCTCTTCGCAGAACATGTCGTGACCGACGGTGAGCCTGGCGGCGGTCAGCGCTTCGGCGCCGGAAGCGCTGAGATGCGCCCCCGTCAGGTAGACGGTGCCGCCGATCGTGGCACCGCGCAGGTTGACCGTCCCGTCGGCGCTGAGCCCGCCCGCGCAGTCCAGATCGTGGCCGATGGTGAGTCCGTCGGCGGTCAGCGCACAACCGCCGGGGTTGGACAACCGGGCGCCGGCGAAAGAGAGGCGGCCGCCGATGCGGGCGCCGTTCAGGGTGACCGCGCCTTCGGCGATGATGCCGTCGAGATCGAGATCACCGGTGGTGCGCAGCTGGTCCGCGGTGAGTCCGGGCAGGTGGCAGCCGGGCAGGCGAATCGCCGGTGCGCTGACCTCGCGCAGGCTGACCGGCTGCTCGAAATGGCAGTCGGTCAGCGCCAGTGGGCAGGGCGACTCCACCGCCGAGAGATCGAGGCTGCCGGTGATGCGGGCACCGCGCAGCTTCACCGCCCGTAGCCCGCCGCCTGGGGGCATCCGTTGTCCGGTGAGCAGGTCGATCAGCACATCGGCGGGCACGGACCGCTCGGCCCCCCAGATTCTCCCGCGAGCGGGATCGTCGTGCCGGGCATCACCGGTTCGCAGGTCGAGGAGTGTTCCGGTGGCGGCGGCCTGCTGCAGTCGTCTCCGAAAGTGGACGGCCATGGCGACATCATCACTGATCCGCACTGCTGTCCGCTCCCCTGGTGTGGGCGGCCCTGAGTGCCGCGGCCGCCCTGCTCTCTCGGACGCTTCGCCGGCGTGGCGGCGTGAGCCTGCCCGGCCGCTCCCCGCGGCGCGGCTCAGACGGTGACGACGAGCTTCTTCGCGGAGACGCCGCCCCGGAGCTGCCGCAGCGCGTCGGGGATGCGGGCGAGTCCGTCGCCGACGACGGTCGCGTCCGGTGCGGCCCGGTAGGCGCCGGTGGCGAGCGCGGCCGGGAGGAAGTCGGCGTAGATCGCCGGTCCGACCTCATTGTCCTTCAGGGTGCCGCCCCAGATTCCGCTCACGCGCACCCCGGGGCGCCGCGCCCGTGGGCCCCGGAGGCGCGTGACCAACGCGGGCTCCGCCGACGCGATCCGCTTGCCACCCGTGGTGCGGGAGGCGATCGCGACCGCCGGTACGAGTGACCCGGATCCGATCGCGAGCGTGCCGGCGAGCGGGGTGTCGCCGATCAGCTCCACGATCTCGTCGACGGCGGTGCGGCTGCGACGGTCGACCGCGCCGGCCGCGCCGAGCGATCGGAGGTAGTCGAGGTTGTGCGGTGACGCGGCCGCCACGACCCGGTAGCCGGCGTTGCGGGCGAGCTGGATCGCGTTGCTCCCGACGCTCGTCGAACCGCCCCACACGAGCACCGTCTCGTGCCGGTCGACGGGGTCGGCGCCGGGCAGTGCCAGGCCGAGGTGGTCCCGCTGGAACAGGCCGGTCGCCGCCGTCGAGAGCGCCAGCGGCAGCACGGCCGCCTGCTCGAAGGACAGCGGGTCCGGAATGGAGGACACCATGTGCTGCAGGAGCACGACGTAGTGCTGGAAGGCGCCTTCCGCCGCGCGGTTCTGCGACTTCTCGACGCCGAACGCGTGCCCAAGGACGCGATCGCCCGGTTGCAGCCGGGTCACGCCCGCGCCGACCTCGACGACCTCGACGACCTCGCCGGCGACGTCCGAGCCGATGACGGCGGGAAAGGTCAGCCACGGCAGGGCCAGGCGGTACAGGAAGCCCGGTATGCCGTCGACGGGGTTCACGGCGATCGCCCGCACGCGAACGACGACCTCGTTCGCTCATCGATCGCAACGCGCTCCTCGACGCGCTGGCGAAACGGGGTTTCATCCGGCTCGCCGGCGAGATCCGCGAGGCGGCCTCGCGCGCGTCCTGACGCGATCCGGCTTCTCGTCGCGAGGACCCCGGCCGAGCGGTAGCCGGAGCTCGGCGCGCTGTCGGAGCCCGGCGCTAAGGTCCCGAGCCGATGGCGGCCCCCGCCATGCGTCACCGGTACCGGTTCCGTCCCCGAAGGAGCGCTCATGCCGTTGCCCGCCCCCGACTTCGAACGGCTCTTCGCCCCCGGCACGCGTCACACGCTGCCCGGCGGCGACGTCGCCACCGTCCGGCTGCGGCGGGAGGCATCGCTGTGGCTGCCGTCCGGCCGGGTCGTCGCCGGCGAGCCGTTCATGTTCGATGCGATGGACGGCGGGTTCGTCCAGCAGGTGCCGCCGGGCCGCTACCCGCTGGAGCTGGTGCTCGCCGTGTTCGGTGAGCCGGACGGCCCGGACGCGTACGACGTGATCGCGGCGGCGCGGCTGGTGATCCGGGACGAGCCCGTCGTCTCCTGGGAGATGGCGGTGCACGAGGGTCAGGACGTCTCGACCCTCGGCGACGACGAGTTCTTCGGCTACCCCGTCGATGGGGGCACCGGCGGATTCGTCGACGCCGCGAGCATCGCGGCACTGTGCCTGGACGGCGACGACTACCTCGACCGGGTGATGGCGTGCCTCTACGACCGGGACACCGACCACACCGCGCCCGGCACGCTGACCGATGACGAGGGCAGGCCGCTCGCGGTGGTGTTTCCCTCCGGAGGCGGAGACGGGCACTACCCGACCTGGGTCGGGCGTACCGCCGACGGGGAGGTCGCCTGTTTCATCACCGACTTCTTCATCCTGACCGACGACGAGGACGATGAGGCCGGCGAGGACGACAAGACGCCCCCTGGCGACGGGGCGGGTCACGCGCTGAGGGACTTCGCGCAGGGCCACGAGATGCGGGCCGGCCAGACGCTGCGCCGCCAGTCGCTCACCTCCCCGTCCGGACGCTACACGTTCGTCCACCAGGACGACGGCAACATCGTGCTCTACGACAACGTGCGGCCGCACCCGTGGTGGGCGTCGGGCACCGACGGCGCGTACGGGTCGTACTGCGTGCTGCGCGCGAGCGACGGGCTGGCCCTGTTCGGCTCCGACGGCCGGCGGATCTGGTGCACCGGCGCCAGCGGGCCCGCCGCCCGGCTGGTGGTGCGCGACGACGGCGACATCGTCGTCGAGGACGCCGCCGGCGCGGAGGTCTGGTCGTCCGGCACCGCCGAGGTCACGGCGCCGGAGGGGCCGGTGGCGATCGGCGACCGGATGCTGCCCGGGCAGACCCTGGGCCGCCAGTCGCTCACCTCGCCGTCCGGGCGCCACACGTTCGTCCACCAGGACGACGGCAACATCGTGCTCTACGACAACGAGGGCCGGGGCGCCGTGTGGGCCTCCGGCACCGATGGGCGCGAGACCGCCCGCTGCGTGCTGCAGGCGGACGGCGACTTCGTCCTCTACGACAGGCGGGGCCGTGTGGTGTGGTCCACCGGCACGGCGGGTCATCCGGGGAGCGTGCTCGCCGTGAGCGACGACGGCGTCGAGCTGCGTGCCCCGGACGGCACCGTGCCCTGGAGTGTGCGGACCGCCCCGGGGACGCCGGCCACGTCGCTGCGCCGGGCGGACCCGGCCGTCGCCCTGTCGCCGGTGAAGACGTCCCCGGCGCGGCCCCTGTCTCAGGGACGGCCCCTGTCTCCGATGCGGCAGTCCCTGGCCTCCGCCGCCGTCCCCGCCCGCCCGGCCGTCAAGGCATCTCCGAAGAGCGCGGCGGTCCCGGCCGACGAGTCCGGGCACCTTGACCCGTCGGATGACGTTCGTCCGGGCAAGGGGTGAAGGCTGATCTTTGTGGTACCTTCGGCGTCGCCGTGCACCACTGCGCATCCGAGGAGGTGAGACCGATCAACGCTGTGACAGGTCGGGGCTCCCTCCTTCGCATGGCCTAGGGAGCGCCCGCGCAAGGCATCCCGAAAGGCTTGAAACGCTGATGCGCTTCACCTCCCAGGCGTCGTCGGACGGCGTCACCGAACGGTTCTTCATCCTCGACGAGATTCCCGGCGTGCTGTGGACACCGGACGACGCCCGCGGTGCTCGTCCCCTGATCCTGATGGGCCACGGCGGCGGGCAGCACAAGACGGCCCCCGGCGTCGTGACCCGCGCGCGTCGCTACGCCGCCGAGGGTTTCGCGGTCGTCGCGATCGACGCGCCCGACCACGGCGACCGGCCCAAGTCCGAGGAGTTCGTACGGATCGCGGCCGAGCTGCGGGCCGGGATGGCCGCCGGTGAGGATCCAGGCGCGCTGGTCGCCGGCATGCACGCTCATCTGGCCGGTCGGGCCGTCGCGGACTGGCAGGCGGTCCTGACCGCCGTTCAGCGCCTCGACCAGGTCGGCGCCGGCCCGGTGGGCTACTGCGGCATGTCGATGGGCTGCGGACTCGGCATCCCGCTCGTCGCCGCAGAACCCCGGATCCGCGCCGCGGTGCTGGGCCTGCTCGGTGTGCACGGAGTGGCCGAAGACGCCGCGCGGATCACCGTGCCGGTGCAGTTCCTGGTCCAGTGGGACGACCAGATGGTCCCCCGGGACCAGAGCCTGGCCCTGTTCGACGCCCTGGCCTCGGCTGAGAAGACGCTGCACGCCAACCCGGGCAGGCACGGGGACGTTCCATCGTTCGAAGTGGACGACTCGCTGGGGTTCCTCACGCGGCATTTGTGCTGACGACTTCATCGGTCGGCGCCGAGGATCCTCGTCGTCGACGCGACGGAGAACCTCGGCGCGGGCCTGCGGGCGCGGCCCGGGCGCACCTCGGTGGGGCCCGGCCGCGCCCGGCGGGGCTCAGCCCCAGGCCCCCGGCACCTGTTTCGTGGTGACGTTGAGCCGGTTGTAGAAGTTCGTCAAGGCGATCATCAGCACCAGGGACGCGAGACCCCGCTCGTCGAAGTGCTCGGCGGCCGTCTCCCACACCTCGTCCGGCACGGCGTCGGGGTTGTCGGCGAGGCGGGTGGCGGATTCGGCGAGCGCCAGCGCGGCCCGCTCGGCGTCCGTGAACAGCGGCGAGTCCCGCCAGACGGAGACGGCGAAGAGCCGCTCCTCACTCTCGCCGGCCCTTCTTGCGCCCTTGGTGCCCGAGTCGACGCAGGCGGCGCAGCCGTTGATCTGGCTGGCGCGCAGGTGGACGAGCTCCAGGATCGTCGGCGGAACCCCGCCGGAGTAGATGGCCTTGTTCATCTCCTGGATGGAGGGGACGGCGTCGAGAACCATCGCCGGATTCTTCATGCGAGCTTCCATGATGTTCTCCTCGGTCGCGCTCGCGCAGGTGTGCGGTCATTGGGAATGACTGATCCCGGCGGGGGAATGTGACGGCGCCCCTGGGGCCGTTGGGTCTAGCTCGGCGTGGCCGCCGCGCCGTCGAGGACGAGAGCGATGATCTGCCGGCCGGTCCGCTCGGGGTCGAGCCGGTCGATGTTGCCCGAGGCCATGCGGGCGAGGAGAGGTGAGACGAGGAGCTCGGAGATCAGGTCCGGGTCGACGTCCGGGCGGATCTCTCCTCGTTCCACGCCGCGCCGCAGGACCTGGTTCATGGCCTCCCGGCGGGGCGCGACGATCTCCTCGAAGTAGCGGCTGTGCAGCCGAGGGAAGGCCGCGGCCTCGGCGTTGAGGGCGCGCAGCATGCTGCTGGCCCGCTCGTCGACGACGCGTTCGGCCAGTGCCCGCAGGAGGACGGCCAGGTCTTCACGGAGGTCGGCGCCGGTCGGCGCGGGCCGTCGCTCGTTGATCGTCTCCAGCACGTCGAGGTAGAGCTCGTCCTTGGTCTTCCAGCGCCGGTAGACGCTGTTCCGGGAGACTCCGGCCTGCTTGGCGATGGCCACAAGGGACAGACCGGTGAGGGTGGCGCCCGCGGCGACCATGTCGAGGACCGCATCGATGATGGCCGCGTCGGTGGCAGGGTCGCGCCGCCGTCCGCCGCGACGGCCCGGAGTCTCCGCGTTCACCTGGGTAACGATACAGAGCTGTTGCGTTCGGTTCCCGGCATGGGGCAATAATGGAACAGACCTGTTCTGATTCGTTTTGGGAGTTCTCATGTCCGATCCCGGCAACGCGGCGGCCAGGGCGGGGGGCGAGGCCGCTCCGGTCACCGCCGATGCGCCGCCGCCCGCCCGTGTTCCCGTTCTGATCGTGGGCGGCAGCATCGTGGGGGCTTCGGCCGCGCTGTTCCTCGCGGCCCGCGGCATCACCCCCGTCCTGGTCGAGAAGCACACCGCGGTCTCGACCAGGCCACGCGCCAAGCTGTTCTATCCGCGCACGATGGAGGCGTACCGCTCCGTCGGGGCCGACCAGGACGTCTATGCCGTCCAGCGCCGCCTCCCACCGGCCGACCACGCCGCGGTGGTCGCCTCGCTCGCCGGCCCGGAACTGCGGCGCTGGCGGCTGCCGGCCGCGGAGGACTTCAGCGGCGTCTCCCCCTGCCCCAGCGCCTTCGTCAAACAGGCCGACCTGGAAGAGGTGGTCCGCGCGCACGCCCGCGCCGCAGGGGCCGACCTGCGGTTCGGCCACCGCCTGCTCCGACTGCGCCGGCACGAGGACCACGTCGAGGCGCAGGTACGCCGCGCCGACGGCAGCACGTACACCGCGACGGCCGACTACCTGCTGGCCGCGGACGGGAACGGCAGCGCCGTACGCGAGAGCCTGGGCATCGGGCGCAGCGGCACCGAGGTGGTCGCGCACATCATGGAGATCGGCTTCGAGGCCGACCTGCGCCGGCTGCTCGAGGGCCGTCGGCTCGCCCTGGCCTTCACCGGACCGCCCGAGCAGGCGTTCCTGTCCTGGAACACCGCGCAGGACCGCGGGACCGTGTCGGTGACGTACGATCCCGCACTCACCGATCCGGCGGCGTTCGACGCCCGGCGATGCGGGGGGATCGTCTCCCGCGCCCTCGGGCTGCCGCCGTCGCGTTTCACGCTCACCGGGAGCCGTCCCTGGCAGATGGGCGCCTGGGTGGCCGACTCCTACCGCGCCGGCCGGGTCTTCCTGCTCGGCGACGCGGTCCACGTCACCCCGCCGACCGGCGGCTTCGGCGCCAACACCGGGATCCAGGACGCCTGGAACCTCACCGCCAAACTGGTCTCTGTCCTGCGCGGCCACGCCGGCCCGCGGCTGCTGGAGGACTACGAGCCCGAGCGCCGCGTGGTGGGCCGGATCACGGTGGAGCAGGCGCTCCTGCGCGCCCGCCACCGCGCCCGCGTTCCGGATGATCGTCCGCTGCTCAGTGAGGCGGCGGTGGCCATCGGCTACCGCTACCCAATGCCGGGCGCGGACCCGGCCGACGGCGGCCCCGCGATGGCCGACGAGCCGGACCGCCGGCGCGGCGAGCCCGGCACGCGGCTGCCGCATCTGCCCCTCACCGGCCGGGACGGGCCCGGATCGACGCTCGACCTGGTCCGCGAGGGCCGGTATCTGCTCCTCTCCGGACCCGAGGGACACGCCTGGGTACGGGCCGCCCGGCGGCTGGATCCGCACGGCGCCTTTCTCGACACGGCGCTCCTGCCCCACCGGATCGCCTCGGCGGCGACACGGCCCGCCGGTGCCTGCGGCATCGGCGACCACGGCGCCCTGCTGATCCGCCCCGATCACGTGATCGCATGGCGCGCGCCCGACGCCGCCCCCGATCCCCTCACCGCCCTCGCCGCCGCCACGCGACGGGCACGGGGATTCGACCGCTCCGGGCGCGCTGAGGCGGGGTGACGCGTCGCTCGTCTACCCCACCGCGGCAGGCCGGCCGGCGACCACCGCCCTCCCGCGCCGGCCGATCACCGATGGTCACGATCCCGGGGCGCCGCAGCACCGGTCCCGGGTCGGTTACGCCGACGCGGTGTCCTGACGGCCGCGGCCGGCGGCCAGGTGGCCGGTCAGCCGCTCCCAGTTGCCGGACCCGATGGCGGCCTTCTCCTCCTCACTGAACGGCGCCTGCTCGAGGAAGGACCGGGCGACCCCGCCGCTGGTGTCGATGAAGGGGAAGCCGGCGGGCCGGGTCCCGAAGGTGTAGGGGTAGTCGGTGGAGTAGAGCATGCGGTCGGTCCCGACGGCCTCCGCCGTCCACCGCAGGTACCGCTCGCTCACCGTCCCGCTGCCCGCCACCCAGAAGTTCCGGCGGAAGTAGTCGATCAGGGGCCGCTCCAGCTTCGCCGTCTCCTGCAGGTAACCGGTGTGGTCGAGGTAGAACAGGACGACCTCGCCCCAGTGCCCCGCGATCACCTGCAGGCCGGGGTGCCGGTCGAAGACCCCGGAGAAGATCATCCGCAGGTACTGCACGCCCAGGTCGTAGTACCAGCCCAGCCCGGGTCCCGCGAGCACCTGCCCCACTCCATGGGGCAGCCCCGAGTAGTAGGCGTCGAGGACCGCCTGAACCGGGGTCTGCGGGTGGAAGTGAAGGGGCACCCCGAGCCGCTCGGCGGTGGCGTAGAGGTCGTCGAGCTCCGGCGCGTCGGCCGGCCTGTCGCCGGTGCGCCCGTACAGCATCGCGCCGCGGAAGCCGAGCCGGGTGACCGCGCGCTCGAGTTCGGCCGCGGCGGCCTCGGGGGCCGGCGTGGGGATGGCCGCGAGCGCCTGGAACCGCTGCGGATCAGCGGTGACGAACTCGGCGAGCGTGTCGTTGGCCTCGCGTGCGACGCTCAGGGCGTCCGCCGCGGCGAGGCTCTGCACGCCCGGCGTGGCCAGGGAGAGCACCGCGACGTCCACGCCCTGATCGTCCATGTCGGCCAGGCGCAGGTCACCGACGTCTCGCAGCCGTCGCGCGAGCGGCTCGTCGCCGTAGCCGCGCGCGGCGATCTGCGGCTCTCCCGCCCTCGCCCAGGCGTCCAGCAGGACGGGCGGGACCACGTGCTCTTCCAAGGCGACGATGCGCAGTCTGTTCGGCATCGGAGTCCCCTCATCTCGTGTTATCAACGATTCGTGGATGACTATACCGACGATAACATCGATGGCAACATGCGACCGATATCATTGATTCGTGGATGATGAAGCGAGAGGTGACACGGATGTCGGGACCGGGCCGGAGAGGGCGGGCGGCGCCCGTGAACTCACCCGGCAGCGGATCGTCGAGGCAGCGGCGGACCTGCTCACGCGCCAGGGGCGCGACGCGGTGACCACCCGCGCGGTCGCGGCGGCCGCCGGAGTGCAGGCCCCGGTGATCTACCGGCTGTTCGGCGACAAGGACGGGCTGCTCGAAGCCGTCGCCGGGCACGGCTACGCCGCGTTCCTCGCGGCCAAGCACCAGGACGCCGCCCCCGACGACCCCGTCGAAGACCTGCGCGCGGGCTGGAACATCGCCGTCGAGTTCGGGCTCGCCAATCCGGAGTTGTTCACGCTGATGTACGGCGACCCGGGACGCGGCACGACGTCGGCCGCCTTCCAGGCCGGCATGC
Source organism: Actinoallomurus rhizosphaericola (assembly GCF_024055675.1). Taxonomy (NCBI): domain Bacteria; kingdom Bacillati; phylum Actinomycetota; class Actinomycetes; order Streptosporangiales; family Thermomonosporaceae; genus Actinoallomurus; species Actinoallomurus rhizosphaericola. The sequence continues at coordinate 200,585 of NZ_JAMXMW010000014.1, forward strand.
GGATCCTGAGGGGACGCATCCGCCGCATCGCCGCCGCCGGCCGGCTCCGCGTCGATGAGGAGCTCGCCGCCGCCCTCATCCACGCGACCACGCGTGGTGCGGTGCTCACCTGGCTGTCACTGCCCGAGTCGCAGCGCGACCCCGCTCTGCTCACGACCATGCGCGAGTCGATGGTCGCCGCCGTCACCTACGAAGAGCCGGCCGTACGGGAGCCGGGACTCGCCGCCGCGGCCCGGGCCATGCGTGTCCTGCTCCCCGGGCAGACGACGCTGAGCGACGCGGAGGAACACCTGCTCGGCGAATGGCTCGGCCGTCTGGCCGCGAACGGTTAGACCTCGTCGGCCGTCAGTGGCCGCGAACGGCCGATCCCCGCTCGGCGGTGGCCGCGAACGGCTGATTCCCGCTCGGCGGTCAGTGGCCGCAGACGGCCGGAGCCGTTCGGGGGGGCCGCAGGCGGCCGGGGTCGCCCGGCGGTCAGTGGCCGCGGGCGATCCACTCCTCCAGGTGGGGGGCCTCGGCGCCGATCGTGGTGTCGTCGCCGTGGCCGGTGTGGACGACCGTCTCCGGCGGCAGGGTCAGCAGGCGGCCGCGGATCGAGTCGATGATGGTCGGGAAGTCGGAGAACGACCGGCCCGTCGCGCCGGGGCCGCCCTGGAACAGCGTGTCGCCGGAGAACACCGCGCCCAGCGCCGGGGCGTACAGGCAGACCGCGCCGGGGCTGTGGCCCGGCGTGTGCAGGACGGTCAGCTCGACGCCGGCGACCCGCACCGTCTGCCCGTCGGCCAGGTCGGCGTCGGGGGTGCGGTCCGGGTGCGTGAGGTCCCACAGCGGCCGGTCGGCGGGGTGCAGCAGGATCGGCGCTCCGGTGCGGGCGGCCAGGGCCGGGGCCGCGTCGACGTGGTCGTCGTGGGCGTGGGTGCAGACGATGGCGACCAGGCGGCGGTCGCCGACCGCCGCGGCGATCGCGTCGGCGTCGTGCGCCGCGTCGACGACCAGCGCCTCGGCGTCGTCGCCGATGATCCAGACGTTGTTGTCGACGTCCCAGGTGCCGCCGTCGAGGGAGAACGTGCCGGAGGTGACGATGTGGTCGAGACGCGCGGTGGTCACAGCGTCACCACCGAACGCAGGACGTCGCCCCGCCCCATGCGCTCGAACGCGCCCTCGACGTCGTCCAGCGGGATCGTCTCTGAGACGAAGGCGTCCAGGTCGAGCCGGCCCTGGAGGTACAGGTCGATCAGCATCGGGAAGTCCCGGGACGGCAGGCAGTCGCCGTACCAGGAGGACTTGAGCGCGCCGCCGCGCCCGAAGACGTCCAGCAGCGGCAGTTCGAGCCGCATCTCCGGCGTCGGAACGCCGACGAGGACGACCGTGCCGGCCAGGTCGCGCGCGTAGAAGGCCTGCTGGTACGTCTCGGGGCGGCCGACGGCCTCGATGACGACGTCGGCGCCGAAGCCGCCGGTCAGGTCGCGGATGGCCTCGACGGGGTCGGTGCTGCCGGAGTTGACCGTGTGGGTGGCGCCGAGCTTCTTGGCCTGGTCGAGCTTCCGGTCGTCCAGGTCGACGGCGATGATCTTCGCGGCGCCGGCCAGCCGGGCGCCGGCGACGGCCGCGTTGCCCACACCGCCGCAGCCGATCACGGCGACCGAGTCGCCGCGTCCCACTCCCCCGGTGTTGATCGCGGCCCCGATTCCCGCCATCACGCCGCAGCCGAGCAGCCCGGCGGCGGCCGGTGAGGCCGCCGGGTCGACCTTCGTGCACTGGCCCGAGGCGACCAGGGTCTTCTCGGCGAACGCGCCGATGCCCAGGGCGGGCGAGAGCTCGGTGCCGTCGGTCAGGGTCATCTTCTGGGCGGCGTTGTGCGTGTTGAAGCAGTACCAGGGACGGCCGCGCAGGCAGGCCCGGCACTGACCGCAGACCGCGCGCCAGTTGAGGATGACGAAGTCGCCGGGGGCGACGTCGGTGACGCCCTCGCCGACCGATTCCACGATGCCCGCGGCCTCATGGCCGAGCAGGAACGGGAACTCGTCGTTGATCCCGCCCTCGCGGTAGTGCAGGTCCGTGTGGCAGACCCCGCAGGCCTGAATCTTCACGACGGCCTCACCGGGACCTGGGTCCGGCACGAGAATCGTCGTCGTCTCCACCGGCGCGCCTTTGGCCCGGGCGATGACTCCGCGTACTTCCTGCGCCATGCCTGCGTGTCCTTCCGATGGTGGGGCCTGGTGCGGCCCGGTCGGCCTCGTGGGCTGTGCGCCGATCGTACGCGCGCCCGCTCCCCTCTCTACCAGGCGGTTCCGGTGGCTGGAAGCCCGGTGACCGGGATGTCGCCTGATTTCAGGGGTAATGGAGTGGCACGACCCGTCACGAGCGACACTGCACCGACCAGGATCTCGTCGAGGAACAGGGCGTCAACGCGTCTCCGGACGCCGATGAGGGGACCTTCGTGGCGCGAGACGACGGCACCCCTGCCGAGGGCGCGCCGCCCGAGCCCGTCGACCTGCTCGCCACCGAACCCGGCCGGCGGGTCGGTCTCCCGGAGCAGCGTCCCGGCTATCCGGGGCAGCAGCGGTCGGTCGAGACGAGCTGACCGCCGGCCGTCACCCGCCGAAGACCGCCCCGGCGATCTCGGTCCGCAGCTCCTCCACGGTCTGGGCCTGACGGTGAGCACGCGCGAGGAGCTCGTCGAGCTCCTCGCCGCTCAGCCGGTCGTCATGGTCGGCGACCGCCCGGAGCGAACGCCATCCCGAGGCCTTGCCCTCGATGCCGAGCCGCATCGCCTCCAGCTCGACCAGGTCGCTGAGCGGCGACCGGGTCGTCAGGTGCCCGTTGGGCTTGAACCTGCCGATCTTCTCGGCGATCCAGCCCGCGTACACCTTGTACTGCTGAACCGGTACGCCGAGCGCCCGCATGATCCGCAACAGCGCGTCGCGGTCCTCGGCGATCTCCGCGGCGAGATGTCGGAAGGTCTCCCCGCTCGTCTTTCCCTTGTGCGTCCCGGCGACCCGGCGGGCGAGTTCGACGCCGGCGGTGGCGCCGGCCAGATGGTCGTTGAGATAGATGCCCAGAAGGTTCATGCCCGGTCTGTGCCACCCGAGCAGCGGTTTCATGCGTCCGCCGACCGGGCGGGGCGCCCGGATGAGACGCCCTCGGGCGTCTCGACGGGGACCCTGATGCTCACCCCGTGACACCGCACCGCGACGAGGAGGATTGAGCGCCGCTCTCCGGGTAAGGACCGGGTCACTCACAGGCACGGACAGGAACAGGAAGAGCGCATGGCCGACGTCGTCGAACTCATCATGCAGGACCACCGCACGCTGGAGAAGCTGTTCGACGAGCTGCAGCAGGACGCCGGGCGGCGCCCTGAGCTGCTCGACAAGGTCGCGGCGCTGCTGACCGCGCACTCTCGCGCCGAGGAGGAGCGGGTCTACCCCGTGGTGGCGAAGGAGGCCGGCGAGCGGGACGAGGCCCACCATGGGGCCGAGGAGCATCACGAGGCCGAGGAGATGCTCGAGAAGCTCCGCGGGATGTCGCCGGAGGGCAAGGAGTTCGAGGAGAAGCTGAAGGAGTTCATCGACGCGGTCAAGCACCATGTCGAGGAGGAGGAGGAGAGCGACATCCTCCCCGCGCTCCGCGACGCGGTCTCCGCCGAACGCCTCAAGGAGCTCGGCACGGCCTTCGCCGAGCGGCGCCGCCAGGAGCTCACCGACGGCGGCAGCGGCTCCGGCACCGGCACCGGCACCGGCACCCAGGAGCGGACCAAGGACGAGCTGTACGAGGAGGCCAAGAAACTCGACGTCCACGGCCGCTCCACGATGAACAAGGACGAACTGGCCGAGGCGGTCGACCACCAGCACTCGTCCTGACGTTCCACGCGCAGAAGGCCGCGGCGCCCGCCGCCATCATTTCCGGCGGGCGCCGCGTGCTCTTTCCGCCCCCCGCCGCAGGGTCCGCTCAGGGGGCTGACCGTCGAGGTCGTCAGGCGGTCTGCGCGTTCCTCCTCGGGCCGGCCGCCGGCCCTTACACCTTCCCGTCACCTCGGGCGGACGGGAGATCACCGCACATTACCGGCGTAACCGCAGGTCAGAGGCCATCGATGGTTTCATCCACTCATTCCGGGTACATGGATAGTCCCGACACAGCGCTCCTGACTGGCTGTCATCTCGTCAGTTGCGGTGTCGCCCCGTTCCCGGCCAGCCGTGAGGTGGAATCTCGATGCGACATCTGTCCACGGTCGATCTCGAGGTGGAGCAGGTCTCCGGAGTGACCGTCGTCCATTTCCCGGAAGAGGTCGACGTGGTGAACGCCGCGGCGATCCGGGAGCGCGTGCTCCGGCTCCTCAACAGCGGCGTGACGGAGATGCTCCTCGACCTGACCGGCACGAGGTTCCTCGACTCCGCGGGCATCCACATCATCGTGCGGGCCCACGGGCGCAGCACCGCCCTGCGGGTCCCCCTGTCCGTGGCGATCCCGGAACAGGGGAACGTACGCCGTGTCTTCGACCTCGCGGGCCTGCCACGGCTCGTCCCCACCACGGTCGGGCTGCCCCGGCGGCTCGGCGCGGTCGCGCCACGGTCGTGCTCGACCGCCGGCGTACGCGGGCGCGGACGCAAGCCGCGCCGGTGACGCCGGCGGCGCGGCGGCCGAGCCCGGCCGGGTTCGGCCGTCGCGCCCGAGCGCCGGAAGAGCCGGGTGGCGGCGGTGCTCCGAGCGAATGGCCCGGCGATGACTTCGCCGACGCGCCCGCCGTACCCGCGCCCTCCCGTAGGAACATCGCGGCCGGCTCGCTGGACACGTACGACGCCGAGGGCAGCAGCCGGACGGCGGGTCACCCGAGCGGGTGGGCCGGGCTCACTTGCGCGGGCGCTTCTCCCGGATCTTCATGCTGATCTCGATCGGGGTGCCCTCGAAGCCGAAGTCCTCGCGCAGCCGCCGCTCGACGAAGCGGCGGTAGCCGACCTCCAGGAACCCGCTCGTGAACAGCACGAACCTCGGCGGCTGCACGCTCGCCTGCGTGGCGAACAGGATCTTGGGCTGCTTGCCGCCCCGTACGGGGTGCGGCCGGGCGGCGACGAGGTCCGTCATGAACGAGTTGAGCCGGGCCGTCGGCACCCGCTCGCCCCAGCCCGCCAGCGCCGTGTCGATGGCCGGGACCAGCTTCTCCACGTGCCGGCCCGTACGGGCCGAGATGTTGACGCGCGGCGCCCAGCGGGCGTGGTGCAGCTGCCGGTCGATCTCACGGTCCAGGAAGTGGCGGCGCTCCTCGTCGACGAGGTCCCACTTGTTGTACGCGAGGACGAGCGCGCGGCCGGACTCGATCACCATGGAGATGATCCGCAGGTCCTGCTCGGCGAGCGGCTCGCTGGCGTCCACGAGCACGACCGCGACCTCGGAACGCTCCAGCGCCGAACGCGTGCGCAGGGTGGCGTAGAAGTCGGCGCCCTGGGACTCGCGGACCCGGCGGCGGATGCCGGCCGTGTCGATGAACCGCCAGGTCTCGCCGCCCAGCTCGATGAGCTCGTCGACCGGGTCGCGAGTGGTGCCGGCGACCGAGTCGACGACGACGCGGTTCTCCCCCGCGAGCTTGTTGAGCAGGCTGGACTTGCCGACGTTGGGCCGTCCGAGCAGCGCGACGCGCCGCGGACCGCCCGCCGCGCCGTACGTCTCCGGCGGCGCCTCCTCCGGCAGGGCCTCCAGGACGGCGTCGAGGAGGTCACCGCTCCCCCGCCCGTGCAGGGCGGAGACGGGCATCGGCTCGCCGAGGCCGAGCGACCACAGGGCGGTCGCGTCCGCCTCGGCCCGGGCGTCGTCGACCTTGTTGGCGGCCAGGACGACCGGCTTCTTGGCGCGCCGCAGGACGTCGGCGACGGCCTCGTCGGTGTCGGTCGAGCCGACCGTGGCGTCGACGACGAACAGGACCGCGTCGGCGGCGTCCACGGCGAGCCGCGCCTGGTCGGCGACGGCGGCCGCGAGGCCCTCGGCGTTCGGCTCCCAGCCGCCCGTGTCGACGACGGTGAAGCGCCGTCCGCTCCAGGTGGCGTCGTACGCCACCCGGTCCCGTGTCACGCCGGGGACGTCCTCCACGACCGCCTCACGGCGGCCCAGGATGCGGTTGACCAGGGTGGACTTGCCGACGTTCGGCCGTCCGACGATGGCCACGACCGGCGGCGGCGCGACGTCGTGCTCGATGGCGACGTCGATCGCCTCCGCGTGCTGGAACTCACTCACTCGTCTCGCTCCTCGTGGGGCGGCTCACCCGTCAGGGAGCGCGCCGGTGATGCCGAATCGCCGTCGGCTGCGGCGAGGTGCTTGCGCGCGATGCGCAGGACCTCCTCGATGACCTCGTCGAGGCCGAGGCTGGTGGTGTCGACCTCGATCGCGTCGGCCGCCTGCGCGAGCGGGTCGACCTTGCGGGTGGAGTCGAGGTGGTCGCGGCGGGCCAGGTCGGCCTGCGTCGCGGTGATCGTGGCGCCGGTGAGCTCGGCGTTGCGGCGCTGGGCCCGTGCCTCGGCGCTCGCGGTGAGGTAGATCTTGACCTGGGCGCCGGGGGCGACGGCGGTGCCGATGTCGCGGCCCTCGACGACGATGCCGCCCGCGCCGATGATCTTCCGCTGCAGGGCGACGAGCCGCTCACGGACGGCGGGCACGGCCGCGACGGCGCTCACCGCGCCGGTGACCTCCGAACCCCGGATCGGGCCGGACACGTCGACGCCGTCGACCGTGATCGTCGGCGCGGCCGGGTCGGTGCCGGAGGCCAGCTCGGGCTCGCCGGCCCGGGCCGCGACCGCCGCGGGGTCATCGACCGGAACGCCCGCGCGCAGCATCCACCAGGTCATGGCACGGTACATCGCCCCCGTGTCGAGATAGCGCAGCCCGAGGGCGCGCGCCACGCCCTTGGAGACGCTGGACTTACCCGACCCGGAGGGACCGTCCATGGCGATGACGAGCGTCACGTTCGCTTCCTTATCTGCCTGTTTCAATAACCGACCGGCCAACGAACGAGGCTACCGGTCCGCGGCCGCCGCCGTGGCCGTCGGCGGTCCCGTACGACTTGTATGTAAGATAGATACAAGATGGCCTCGGCAACCTCCCGGGCCTACGACCACGTCAAGCAGGCCATCCTCGACCGCGCCTACCCGGGCGGCGCGCTGCTCAGCGAGGGTGAGATCGCCTCGGCGGTCGGCGTCTCCCGTACTCCCGTACGCGAGGCGCTGCTCCGGCTGGAGGCGGAGGGCCTGGTCCGGCTCTATCCCAAGCGGGGCGCACTGGTGCTGCCGGTCTCGTCCCAGGAGATCTCCGACGTCTTCGAGGCGCGGGAGCTCGTGGAGACGTTCGCCGCCGACAAGGCGACGCTCGGCCCGGAGCAGATCGACGAGCTGGCCCGGTGGCTCGAGGCGATGCGCGCCCACGCCGCCGCCGGGGACGCCCGGGAATTCGCGCGCGCGGACCGTTGTTTCCACCGAACAATGGTCGCCGCGGCGGGCAACGAGATCATTACGCAGCTCTACGACGCCCTACGCGACCGTCAACTGCGCATGGCACGGCTGACGGCCGACGATCCGGAACGCACGGCGACCGCGATCCAGGACCACGCCGAGATCCTCGAGGCCGTACGAACCGGCGACCGCGAGCGGATCCGCGCCGCGGTCCACCGTCACCTGCGCGTCGCGGTGACGGCGCTGCGCGGGCACGCGTGACCGCCATACCGATCGAAGCACCACCCCCGAAAGGCTGTCCCCCGTGAAACCCGCGGTACTGACCGTTCCCGCCGAAGCGTCCGCACCGCGGCCCCCTTCTCATCCGCTCGGCGGCCGCCGCGCCTGGACCGTGTGGGGCGTCGCGGCGCTGGCCTACCTGATCGCCTTCTTCCACCGGACCAGCCTCGGCGTCGCGTCGCTCGCCGCCCAGCAGCGCTTCGGAGTCGGGGCGACGGCGCTGTCGATGTTCGTGATCCTGCAGCTCGGCGTGTACCTGGCGATGCAGATCCCGGGCGGCCTGATGGCCGACCGGTTCGGGCCACGCCGGATGATCGGCGTGGCCCTCGTCATCATGGCGCTCGGCGAGACGGTGTTCGCGTTCGCGACCGCGATGCCGCTCGCCATCGCCGGCCGGGTGCTGGTCGGGCTGGGTGACGCGATGACGTTCCTCAACATCATCCGCCTGATCGCCGCGTGGTTCCCCCGCCGGCGGTTCGCGCTGCTCACCGCGATGACCGCGATGGTCGGGTCGCTCGGCCAGGTCGCCGGCACGGTGCCGCTGTCCGCCGGGCTGCACGCGTACGGGTGGACGAGGACGTTCGTCGGCATCAGCGTGATCAGCGGCGCGATGGCGGTGGTCGTGTGGCTGTTCGTGCGCAACCACCCGGGCGCTCCCATGGAACGCTCCATCTCCCTCTCCGGCACCTCCGATGAGAAGAAGGGCTCGGCGCTCGCCGACATCCGGGCGGTCTTCGCCGCGCGCGGCACCCGCACCGGCCTGTGGACGCACTTCACGCTGTCGTCGTTCACCGTGCTCGCCACCCTGTGGGGCTACCCCTACCTGGTCAAGGGGCTGGGCATGGCGCCCGGACCGGCCCGGCTCATCCTCACGCTCGGCGCGGCGACGCCCATGGTGGCGGCCCCGCTGCTCGGCTGGTTCGCCGGCCGCCGTCCCGATCTGCGCGGCCGGTTGATCACCTCGGCCGTCATCACCCTCGCGGTCGCCTGGCTCGTCGCGATCACCTGGCCGGGCGGTCATCTGCCCGCTCCGCTCGCCCTGCTCCTCGTCCTGATCAACGCGGTCGGCAGCGCGGCCTCCATGCTCGCCTTCGACCTCGCACGGGACTCGAACCCGCCGGAACGCGGCGGCGTCGTCTCGGGCATCGTCAACCTCGGCGGGTTCTCCTCCACCATCACCGGCCTGCTCACCGCCGGGGTCCTGCTCGACGCCACCGGCGGCGGCTACGGACCCACCGCCTTCCAGGTGGCGTTCATCCCGATCACCGGCCTGGTCGTCATCGGCGCGGTGCGCGTGACGATGCTCATGCGCCGGTCGCGCCCCGGCCGCTAGGCGGCCCGCTCAGCGGGGAACGGACCAGCCCCGGGCCCGGAGCTCGTCGGCGAGCCGCTCGGCCGCGGCGGGATCGACGCTCAGCTCGACGACACCGACCGGGCGGCCCGGGGAGTGCTCGATCGTGACGTCCTCGATGTTGACCCCGGCGACGCCCGCCGCCTGGAACAGCAGCGCCAGCTCACCGGGCCGGTCGGGAATGACGACGGACACGACGGTGTACGCGCCCGGCCGGCCGCCGTGCTTGCCGGGCAGCCGGCGGCGGCCCGCGCCACCGCGTTCGAGGAGGTCGGTGACGTCCGGCCCGGCGCCCGCACGCAGCGCGGCGGCCACGGTGGTCAGGTCCGAGGCGACCGCGTCGATCACCTCCGCCACCGGCAGGGCGTTCGACCCGAGGATGCCGATCCACAGGTCCGGATCGCCGGCCGCGATCCGGGTCACGTCGCGTACGCCCTGGCCGGCGAGGCCGAGCGCGACCTTCGGGGCGTCCTGCAGGCGCGCGGCGACCGCGGCGGCGACGACGTGCGGCGCGTGCGAGACCAGCGCGACGGCCTGGTCGTGCTCCTCGGCGTCCACGACGACGGTCTGCGCCCCGCACTCCCGCGCCAGGGCGGTCACGGTCTCGACGGCGGCCACGTCGGTGTCGTCCGTCGGGCACAGCGCCCACGGCCGGCCGAGGAACAGGTCGGCCCGCGCGGCGGCGGGCCCGGACCGTTCCCGGCCGGCCAGCGGATGCCCGGCGACGAAGCAGGCCAGGTCGCAGCCCAGCTCGGCGGCCTCGCGCAGCGGCCGGGTCTTGACGCTCGCCACGTCGGTGTAGACGCGGGCCAGGCCGCGTTTCTGCGCGTCCAGGAGGGTGGCCGCGACCGCCGCCGGCGGAACCGCCAGCACCGCCACGTCGGCCGGTCCGTCATCGTCGCGCAGCGGCGTCCCGGCTCCCAGCTCGGCCGCCAGGCGCACGGAGGCGGGGTCGCGGTCGGCGAGCGCCACCTCGACGTCGCGCTCACGCAGTGCCAGGGCCACGGACGTGCCGATCAGTCCGGTGCCGATGACGACGATCCGCCGGAATCCGCCGATTGGTCTCACCTCCGAATGAACTACCAGCGTAGCGACTCCGTCCGTCGTACACCCCGGCGTCAGATGCCCCAGATCCGCCGGTACGCCTCCCGGTAGCCCTTCGGATCCCAGGCGGTGGTGTCGTCGACGTTATGGACCGTGGTCAGGTGTACGGGCGCGACATAGCCGCTGGGCGGCCGCCCGGCGAACGCCCGGTTGAACTCATCGATGATCTGGGCGCCCTGCTGTCCGAGCGGCTCGGGCACGGTCGCCGCCTGGTCGCGCCGGGCCCGGATCCGCACGAACGCCGAGGGATCGCCGTCGCCGGCGCCGACCGCGTACGGCGGGCCGTCACCGCTTCTGCCCGCCGCCCGCAGCGCCGGCGCCCCGTCGGCGAAGTACAGGTCGTTGATCGCGACCGAGTGGGTCCAGCGGGCTCCCAGACGGGCGAGGAGTGCGGAGACCTCCTGCGGCGTACGCGTTCCGGCGTCCGGGATCGGGATGTTCTCGTCGGCGAGCACGGTGACTCCGGGGCACCTCGCCAGCTCAGTCTTGATCAGCTTCGCCTTCCGGTCCGCGAAGGGGACCGAGGAGTCGCCGAAGACGACGACACCGGCCTTCCCGTTGGACGTGGCGATGATCCAACGGGCGCTGATGGCCGCGACGTCCTCAATCCTGGTGGTGATGTTGGTGAAGAGCCGAGGCGTCGTGCTGGGCCCCGGGTCGGCGACGGCGTGCCAGCCGATGATCGGGATGCCCGCCTCGTTGGCCCGCCTGACCTCCTGTGCGACGGAGCCGGGGTCGAACCCGGCGACGACGATCCCGGACGGGCGCAGGGTGATCGCCTCGCCGAAGGCCGTCTTGATGCCGGCGGGGCTGCCCTGGCCGTCGATGATCCGGATGCTCCAGCCGATCGAGCGCCCGGCCGTCTGAACGCTCCTGGCCACTCCGGCGACGCCCGGATTCGTCATCGCCTCGGCGATCAGTATGACGCTCTTCCCACGAACGGCCCGGGGACCGCTGGTGGGACCGTCCCAGGCGCCGCCGGCCGTCTCGGCACGGGCGACGGCCTTCTTCGCCTCCCCCAGGATCTGCGAGCACCCGCTCCCCCCGGTCGTGTTGGACCGGGCGTCGGGTGCGGACGCGATCCGGGCCCTGCCGCAACCGCCGGTGAGGAGGAAGGCCGCCAGGAGGATCACCGTCCAGCGATGAACGCGGTCGCGCACGCCGTTCATCCGCGGTCTCCCTTCGGAGGTGCGGGCGACATCGATGACGCGCTCGTCGAGCCGCCCGCGTCATCCCGTACCGCGGGAGGCGACGACGCCGGACCCGGCCGTGCGGCCGCGCGTACCCGCCGCCGGGCCGAGTAACCGGCCAGGCCCACCGCGACGATCAGAATCACGCCGTTGAACAGCGGCGTCACCCAGAAGTCGGCCCCGAGCTGCTCGATGCCCGACAGACCGATCGCCAGCACCGCGACGGCGACGACCGTCCCGAGCGCGTTCGGCCTGCCGGGTCTGATCACCGTGGACCCGAGCAGGGCGCCGACGAAGGCCGGTAGCAGGTAACCGATGCCGACGCTCGGGTCGCCGATCTCCTCGCGCGCCGCGAACAGTGCCCCGGCGGCGCCGGATATCGCCCCGGACGCCGCGAAGGCGTAGACGACGCATCGCCGGACGGGGACGCCCACCAACGCGGCGGCGCGGCGGTTCTCTCCGATGACGTACAGGTGACGGCCGAGGGGAAGGCGTTCAAGGACGATCCAGAGAATCACGGCCAGCAGCAGGACATAGAACGCCGGGATCGGCACGCCGAGAACCGTGGTGTCGTAGAGGCCGGTGAACGCCGCGGGCAGCCCCTTCGGACCGGGAACGATCCGGGCGCCCTTGGTCATCCAGCCGGTGATGGCGTACATGACACTGCCGGTGCCGAGCGTCGCGACGAACGAGCCGATCTGCGCGACCTCGACGAGGAAGCCATTGATCGTACCGACGATGGCTCCGCCGACGAGCGACGCGAGGCAGGCCGGCACCCACGGCCAGCCTCCCGCGACGAGGAGCTGCAGTGTGAGCACGTGCCACAGCCCGAGGCCGTAGCCGATGGAGACATCGAACCCGCCGGCCACGATGGGGATCATCGCGCCGAGCGCGAGGATCGCGGTGATCGAGTTGCTCGACAGCAGCGCGGTGATGTTGGCCATCGTCGGAAACGTGTCCGGCAGGATCAGCGAGAAGACACCGAACAGCACGGCGGACAGCGCGAGGAGGCCGTAGCCGCCGATCCAGTGCCCGGCGGACCGCAGGTGGGTGCGAGGACGCATGGTCATCGACGCTCCGGCGTTCCCTGGGACGGTCCGGCGGACATGGCCTGGACCACCGCGGCGGCCGTGAGGTCTTCTCCGGGCAGTTCCACGGTGATCACGCCGCGGACGACCACCAGGACGCGGTGACAGAGCCGTACCACCTCGTTCACGTCGGTGGAGACGAGGAGGACGGCGGTGCCCTTGGCCCGCGCCTCCTCGAGCAGCCGGTAGATCTCCGCTCGCGCGCCCGCGTCCACCCCCGCCGTCGGGTCCTCGAGGACCAGGACGCGCCGTTCGGCCCCGAGCCAGCGTCCGAGCACGACCTTCTGCTGGTTGCCGCCGGAGAGCGTGCCGAACGGCGCTTCGGGATCCGGGGGCCGTACGCCGAACCGTCTGAGGAGACGCGACGACTCCGCGCGCTCACGCCGGGGGCCCATCCAGGTCATCGGCGACAGGCCGCGGATACGTGGGTTGGCCAGCAGGTTCTCCCGGACGCTCAGCTGCGGCGCGGAACACTCGCCCGGCCGGTCACCCGTCACCAGGCCGATGCCCGCGTCCACGGCCGTGGCGACCGACCTGAGCCGCACCGGCGTTCCGTCCAGGTGGACCTGGCCGGCGAAGATGGGGCACGCGCCGGCCGCGGCGCGACCGATTTCGGTGTGTCCCGCACCGGTGAGGCCGACCAGGCCGACCACCTCGCCGGCGCACACGCGCAGGCTCACCGGGCCTGCCCGCGCGGTGCGAACGTCCGTCAGCGTCAGCACGGGGACGCCGGTGTCGCCGGCCAGGTGCCTGCGGTCCTCGCACTCGTGTCCGGCGATGTCCGTCACCAGCCGGGCGGCCCGCCCCTCAGTGAGCCGCCCCTGGCCGACGAGACGCCCGTCGCGGAGGATTGCGAAGGTGTCGGCCAGCGCCTCGACCTCGTCGAGACGGTGGGTGACGTACATGATCCCATGGCCCTGGTCGCGCAGCCTTCGCAGCACGTCGAACAGGCGAGCGCAGTCCGCTGCGGGCAGACCTGCCGTCGGCTCGTCGAGGATGACGACCTCGGCGTCGGTGGCAAGGGCCCGGGCGACGGCGATGAGGGAGCGCTCCGCGCGCGTCAGGTCCGCCACCCGCGCGCCGGGGCCGACATCGGCCGAGACGGCCCGAAGGGCCGCCTGACACCGATCTCGGGTCCGCCGCCAAGAGATCAGGCCGATCCGCCGGGGATACCCGACGACCAGGGCGACGTTCTCGGCCACGGTCATCGATTCGACGAGGCCGAGATCCTGGTGGATGAACGCCATCATGCGGGTAGCGGCATCGGTCCCCAGGGGATGACCCGCCACCGTGACCCACCCCTCATCGGCGCGGTGCGCTCCGGCCAGGATCTGGATCAGCGTTGATTTACCGGCGCCGTTCTCCCCCAGCAGCGCGAGAATGCTCCCGCCGCACAGATCCAGGTCGATCCCGGCCAGTGCGAGAGTGCCCCCGAACCGCTTGCGCAGCCCGCGGATCCGAAGAAGCGGGTCGGAGCCCGGCGTTGCCGGACCCGCCCGGCGGCGAACCAGGGTGCCGCGCACCGATGCCTCCGCGCCCCCGTCCCGGCGGAGAATCGTGCTCCGCCCAGCGACTTCATCGTACAAACCGGGCGGCCGAAACGGGGCGCCGACCGGCTGCCCTCTCGTACAGTGGTCGGGGAGGGGAACGGCGGTCCGGCCGTCAGGCCGGATCCTCACGATCGTGATAAGCGGCGGACGGATGGCGGCGGGCGGGCCTGCGGACAACGGTCCGGCGGTGTCCCACGCCGAGTTCGACCGCCTTTTCGACTCCGTACGGGCGTGGCGGCGCTGGCCCGATGCGGCGCGGGGGGCCTGGAATCAGGTCAAAGCCGGTCACACGCTGGCGGCGGCCGCCCTCGTGCGCTCCGGCACCGTCGTTCCGATGGCGCGGCCGTGGAGCACGACGCCCGGCCCGGACAACCCGCGACCGGCCCTGCACCACATGACCGAGCTCGGCGACGTGGAGGAGCCCGAACCCACGATCCACCGGGACTTCATCGCCGTCGACTACCACGGCAAGGCGGTCAGTCACCTTGACGCCCTCGGGCACGTCGCCTACCGAGGCCGCGTCTTCGGAGGGTACGACGCCCGCCGGGCGGTGGACAGTGCGGGCGTCCACCACGGGTCGGTCGACCGGCTCGGCGCGCTCATGACCCGCGGGGTGCTACTCGACCTGCCCCTCGTGCGCGGCGTCCCCTGGATCGAGCCCGGCCAAGCCGTGCGCGCGGCAGACGTCATCGCCGCCGAGGCCGCCCTCGGTGTTCGCATCGCGGAGGGCGACGCCGTCCTGGTGCGATCCGGTCAGTTGCGGCGTCGTCAGGCGCTCGGCCCCTGGGATCCGTCCGCGGCCTGCGCCGGACTCCATGTCGACGTCGTCCCCCTCCTCGCCGAGCGGGGCATCGCGCTGCTCGGCGGCGACGGCGACAACGACGTCCGTCCCTCGCCGGTGCCCGGCGTCCACTCCCCCATCCATGCCCTGGCCGTCGCGGCGATGGGAGTGCCGCTCCTCGACAATCTCGACCTCGAAGGGATCTCCACCGCCTGCGGGGCCGCCGGACGGTATGAGTTCCTCTTCGTCGTGGCCCCGCTCGACATCCCCGGGGGGACGGGCTCTCCCGTTACGCCCGTCGGCGTCCTGTGAGCGGTCCGGCCGGGCGACCGCCGGCCGCTCCACGGGCCCGCGTGCCGGCGCGGCGGCCTCCCCTGTGCTCAGGCCGGACGCCCGTCTCCTCCGGCCGGACGCCCACCTCCTCAGGCCGGGCACCCGCCTCCTTTCGCGCGCTCCAGGTGGCGGCGATCTGCGCCCTCGACGTGAACCCCAGCTTGCGCAGGATGTGCTCGACATGGCCTTCGGCCGTTCGCTGGGCGATCACCAGGGTGTTCGCGATCTCCTTGTTACTCAGACCCTGGGCGACGAGTTCGGCGATCTCCCGCTCCCGAGGCGTCAGGGCGGAGGCGACGCCGGGGTCCTCGAAGCCGCCCGCGGCCTCAGCGCCCAGCGCGTGGGCGATCGCGCCTTCGACGCCGAGACGGGAGCCCGTTCCGTAGGCGGCCGTGAACGCCTCGTCTCCGAGGGCCGTCCGCAGCCGCTCCTCGCACCGGGCATGCGGACCGGCCAGATGTCCCAGCCCGGACAGAGACGTTCCGATCGACCGCCAGATGCCGCCGGCGGCGCCGAGCAGTTCGGCGGCGTGCGTGTACTGCCGCGCGTCCGCCTTCAGCCAGGCGAGCGCCTCGACGCACTCGGCGACGCCCAGATGATCGCCGGGGGAATCCTTGAGGCGCAGCGCGTCAGAGATGATCGCCATGCCCGCCTCCGGTTCTCCGCGCCGCCACCGATCGACGCCTGTGATCCACAGCGCGTACGACAGCGTCCAGGTGGCGCCGTTCTCCTCACACATCTTCCGGCACTCCCGGCAGAGCGCGGCGGAGCGCGGATCGTCGCCGAAGACGGCGGCCATGGTCAGCTGGAACAGGGAGACCCAGATCCGGTTGCGGTACCCGACGGCGCGGTAGTACTCCAGGGCCTTCTCCAACAGGGCGGAGGCGCGGGCGAAGTCTCCGGCGAGCAGCGCGGCGAACCCGCTGACCTGCGTGACGCCCGCTCGCTGCTCGTCGTCATCGAGCTGCTCCGCCAGCGCCCGGGACTGCTCCAGCAGCGGCTCGGCGGCGGCGGGATCCCCGCACAGCAGCATGAGCCAGGCATCGACCCACAACGCCTTGGCCCTGAGGGCGGTCGGGGCGCGATCGAGCGCGAGCCCGCGTTCCAGCCAGCGGTGACCGTCGCTGAGTGAGGTCCACGACAGCCGGTGGCTCCACATGCACGTGGCGATCTCCAGCGCGCAGTGCGCCTCACCGCCCTCCGTCAGGCAGAACTCCAGTGCCGAAGTGATGTTGGGCTGCTCGGCGCGGATCCAGGTGACCACCTCCATCTGGTCCGGGCCGAAACACCTCCGCTGGGCCTCGGCGGCCACCTCGTGGCACCACGCGGCGTGACGCCGCCGCATCACCGTCTCCCGGCCCGACGCGGCGAGGCGTTCTCGCCCGTACTCTCGCAGACTCTCGAGCATCTCGTACCGGGGTGCGCGGCGCTCCCGGTCCCTCCGCAGGAGGATCGACTTGTCCACGAGCGCCGTCACGATGTCCACCACGTCCTCAGGGGACAGGTCGTCGGCGGAGCATACGCATACGGCCGCTTCCAGGGAACAGCCACCGGAGAACACCGACAACGCCTCCCACACCGCGCGTTCCTGCGGTGTGCACATGTCGTAGCTCCAGTCGATCAACGCTCGCAGGGTCTGCTGGCGCGGGACGGCCGTCGGATTCCGCCCTACGAGGATCCGGAACCGATCGTCCAGCCGGTCAAGGATCTGCCGCACCGACAGCGCCCGCAGCCGCACGGCCGCCAGCTCGATGGCCAGGGGAATGCCGTCGAGCCGGCGGCACAGCCGCATCACCGCGACCGAGTTCTCGGCGTCGACGACGAAGTCCGGCACGACGGCGGACGCCCGTTCGGCGAACAGGCTCACCGCTTCGAAACGGGTCGCGGCGTCGCCCGGCGCGACCTCGTCCCGGTCCGGTACGGACAGCGGGGGCACTTCCAGGACGTGCTCGCCCTCGGCATGAAGCACCTGTCTGCTGGTGGCCAGGACACGCAGCCCGGGAGCGAAGGGCAAGAGGCTGCCGACCAGCGCCGCGGCGTCGGCCGTCAGGTGTTCGCAGTTGTCCAGCAGGAGAAGGAGCCGCCGGTTCGCCAGATGATCTCCGAGCATCTGCAGGCTCGTCTGGTCCTGGAAGCCGAGCACCCCGGCCACGACCTGCGTGAGCGACTCACCGGAAGCCACGGGCGCCAGGTCGACCAGCCAGGCGCCGTCGGGGAACTCACGCCGCATCTCGGCGGCCACGCGAGCGGCCAGCCGGGTCTTGCCCACACCTCCGGAGCCGGTCAAGGTCACCAATCGGCCGACCGACAGCAGTCGCTTCGCCTCGGCCAGCTCGTGCCGACGGCCGACGAAGCTCGTCACCTCGGCCGGTAGGTTTCCCGTGCATCGCCGTGTCATCGCTACCGCCACGACACCCTTGCGAAAGTTTCGGCAGGTCGCTGCCCAGTTTACCGGGAGCGCGCGTTATTGGACGATATCGAGCCGGAGGGCCACGGCCCCGCGCAGATAGACGTGCTGGATCTCCGAGCGCGGCCGGTCCGTCTCGACGTAGGCCATCAGGCGGATCACCCGGGGCAGCGCGTGCGGTACGTCGATCTCGGTCGCGCAGATCAGCGGGACCTCGTTGAAGCCCATCTTGCGCGCGGCCAGCGCCGGGAACTCCGCGGTCAGGTCCGGGGTCGCCGTGAAGATGACGCTGATGACGTCATCGGTCGTGAGGGAGTTGCGGCTCATCACCTCGGCGACCAGCTCGCCCGTCGCCTCCAGGATCTGGTCCCGGTCGTTGTCCTCGATCTGCGTGGCACCGCGTACCGCTCGTACTGCTCGTCCCATGGAACCTTCCTCGATATCCCGCCCGCGAACGGTGCGCTCTACAGCTCGACGGCGGCGTACAGCTCGCCGATCTCCTTGGTGCTCAGCGCCCGGATCGTGCCGGACTTGAGCTTCCCGAGCTTGACCGGGCCGAACTCCGTGCGCGCGAGCTGCTGGACCGGGTAGCCGACCTCCGCCAGCAGACGCCGGACGATGTGCTTGCGGCCCTCGTGCAGCGTCACCTCGACCAGGACGCGCTTGCCGACCTGGTCGAAGATCCGGAACCCGTCCGCCTTGGCGAACCCGTCCGCGAGCTCGACGCCCTTCTTCAGCCGGCGGCCCAGGTCACGCTCGATCGGGCCGTGCACCTCCGCGAGGTAGGTCTTGCTGACGCCGTACCGCGGATGCATCAGCCGGTTGGCCAGCTCCCCGTCGTTGGTCAGCAGGATCAGGCCCTCGGTCTCGGTGTCGAGCCGCCCCACGTGGTAGAGACGCTCGGGAACGTCCCCGACGTACTCGGCCAGGGTCTTGCGCCCGCGCGGGTCCGACATCGTGCTGACGACGCCCCTGGGCTTGTTCAGGGCGTAGTAGCGCAGCTCGGTGCGGGTCGGGATCCGCTTGCCGTCCACGTGGATGACGGCGGTCTCCGGATCGACGCGAGCGCCGAACCACGTCACCTTCTCGCCGTCCACGGTGACCCGGCCGGCGGCGATCAGGTCCTCACAGGCGCGCCGGCTCGCGATGCCCGCGTCGGCGAGCACCTTCTGCAGTCGCACGCCCTCATTGGTCTGGTTCACTGCTGGAGTTCCTCTATGCCTTCCACGTCGTCAGGTAGATACGGGGCGAGATCGGGCAGCTCCTCCAGGCTGTTGAGACCCAGCCGTTCGAGGAAGTAACCGGTCGTACGGTAGAGCACCGCCTGGTGCTCCGGGTCGTGGCCCGCCTCCTCGATGAGGCCCCGCAGGGTCAGCGTGCGGATCACGCCGTCGCTGTTGACCCCGCGAATGGCCGAGACCCGTGCCCGGCTCACCGGCTGGCGGTACGCCACCACGGCGAGCGTCTCCAGGGCGGCCTGGGTCAGGCGGGCCTGCTGGCCGTCCCGGACGAACCGCTCGACGAGCGGCGCGCAGACGTCACGCGTGTAGAAGCGCCACCCACCGGCGATCTCTCTCAGGTCGAACCCGCGCCCCTGGGCGGTGTATTCCGCGGCGAGCTCGCGCAGCGTCGCGGCGACCTCGTGGCGGGGCCGCTCGAGGATCTGCGCGAGCGTGACCTCCGGCACCGGCTCGTCGACCACGAGCAGGATCGCCTCCAGCCCCGCCCGCAGCGACGGCTCCGGGGCGTCCGGACCCTCGTCGTACGGCGCGCCGGGCGTCTCGGGCCCACCCGGCCGCGAGGCCGGCTCGCCGGGCCGTGAGGTCGGCTCGCCGGGCCGTGAGGTCGGCTCCCCCGCCTCGACGGGCGGCTCTCCCGGCCCGGAGGCCGGTGCGAAGGCGTCCGGCCGGGAGGCCGGCTCGGGCTCGTAGGGCGGCGTGTCAGTCATCGTCGTCGGACTCCGTCGGTCGGCCGGTGTAGTCGTCGCCGACCTTGATCTCACCCTCGGCCGCGCCGGTCCAGGTGACGTGCAGCTCGCCGAGGGGCTCGTCCTGCTCGAAGGCGACGGCCTTCTCGCGGTAGAGCTCCAGGAGGGCCAGGAACCGGGCGACGACCTCGAAAGTGCCCGCGCAGTCGGCGGTCAGGACCTGGAAGGTCGCGCGCTCCAGCTTACGCAACCGCTCCACGAGGATGCTCGCCTGCTCCCGCACGCTGGCCTGCGGGGAGTACATGTGCTCGATGGACACGGTCGGCGGGCGCTTGGGCGCCAGTGCGCGGGCGGCCAGGCCCGCGAACGCCTCCGGCCCCAGGCCGAGCAGCACCTCGGGCAGGAGGTTGGCGAACTGCGGTTCCATCGGGACCATCCGCGGGAAGCGGCGCGACTCGGCCGCGATCCGCCCGGCGAACAGCCCCGCGATCTCCTTGTAGGCGCGGTACTGCAGGAGCCGCGCGAACAGCAGGTCGCGGGCTTCGAGCAGCGCCAGGTCCTCCTCGTCCTCGACCTCACCGGACGGGAGAAGCCGCGCGGCCTTGAGGTCGAGGAGAGTGGCGGCGACGAGCAGGAAGTGGCTGGCCTGGTCCAGGTCCCACTCGCTGCCGTGGGACCGGATGTAGGCGATGAACTCGTCGGTGACCTTGTGCAGCGACACCTCGGTGATGTCGAGCTTGTGCTTGGAGATCAGCCCGAGCAGCAGGTCGAACGGGCCCTCGAAGTTGTCCAGGTGGACCCGGAATCCACCGCCCTGATCCTCTGTCTCCTCCGCCGCCGGTTCGCCCACCTCGTCAACGGTAGTCGAGGTCACGGACTCCCCTAGGACGCCGTCGCGGGGGTCACCCGACGGGCTGCGGAGGTCACCCGACGGGCTGCCACCTCTGCAGCACCTCCTTGGCCAGCTCCCGGTAGGCGTTCGCGCCCATGGACGACGGGTCGAACCGGGTGATGGGCTCACCGACGACCGTGGCGTCCGGGAAGCGGACCGTGCGGTTGATGACCGTGTGGAAGACCTGCTCGCCGAACGCCTCCACGATCCGGCCGAGCACCTCGCGGGTGTGCAGGGTGCGCGAGTCGTACATGGTGGCGAGGAACCCGTCGATGGTCAGCCCGGGGTTGAGCCGGGCCTTGACCTTCTCGATCGTCTCCATGAGCAGCGCGACGCCGCGCATGGCGAAGTACTCGCACTCCAGGGGCACGAGGACGCCCTGGCTGGCGGCGAGCGCGTTGACGGTCAGCAGGCCGAGCGACGGCTGACAGTCGATCATGATGTAGTCGTACTCGTCGGCGACCGGCTTGAGCAGCCCGCCGAGGATGTACTCCCGGCCGACCTCGTGGACGAGCTGGACCTCCGCGCCGGACAGGTCGATGTTGCTGGGCAGCAGGTCCATGCCCTCGACGCTCGTCGGCAGGATGACCTCTTCGGTCTCCACGCCCCGCTCCATGAGCAGGTTGTAGATCGTCAGGTCGAGCTGGCGCGGATCGCCCTTGCCGAGACCGACCGACAGCGCCCCCTGCGGGTCGAAGTCGACGAGCAGCACCCGGCGGCCCTGCTCCGCGAGCGAGGCGCCGAGGTTGATCGTGGTGGTCGTCTTGCCGACGCCGCCCTTCTGGTTGCAGACCGAGACGATCCGGGCCGGGCCGTGCTCGTGCAACGGCGGCGGGTCCGGGAAGGACGGAATGGGACGCAGCGTAGGGCCGAGTGGCGCTGCGTCACGCGGATCGGTCGCGATGGCGGTCGAGAGCGCCATTTCGGAACGTGCTCTCTCCTGCTCGCTGGGTTCAGTCACCAGCTCCTCGAACCTCCCCGGCGGCTGTGGTTTGCCGTAGATGGGGACTCTAGGGCCTGTCAATCAGGGCGGGCAAGGCGGCGCACCGCGAACACCACCGTGTCACGGACCTGCGGGACGCCGTGAAACGCCGCCTCCCGCCCTCGGCCCGCTCACGCCAGCGCGCGCGGATGCGCCGATGCGTAGACCTCGCGGAGCCGGTCGACGGTGACCAGGGTGTAGACCTGGGTCGTCGTCACCGACGCGTGGCCCAGCAACTCCTGTACCACCCTAACGTCGGCGCCGCCGTCGAGCAGGTGGGTCGCGAAAGAATGCCGCAGCGTGTGCGGAGAGACGCCCTTCAGCCCGGCGCGCGCGGCCGCCGACCGCAGCGTCGACCAGGCGCTCTGGCGCGACAGGCGCCCGCCACGGGCGTTCAGGAACAGCGCCGGTCCGCCCTGGCCCCGCGTGTTGAGCGCCGGCCGGGCCCGTACGAGGTAGGCCTCGAGGGCCTCCCGCGCGTACCGGCCGACCGGGACGACGCGGTCCTTACCGCCCTTGCCGCGCAGCAGGACCACGGCGTCGTCCAGGTCGACGTCGTCGACGGCCAGGCCGACCGCCTCGGAGATGCGGGCGCCGGTGCCGTACAGCAGTTCCAGCAGCGCGCGGTCGCGCATCCCCCGCGGCGTGTCCGACGGCCCGGCGGCGGCCAGCAGCCGCTCGACCTCCTCGATGCCGATCGCCTTGGGCAGCCGGCGCGGCGGCGCGGGCGGCTTGACGTCCCGGGCCGGGTCGTCCGCCGACATGCCCTCCCGCACCGCGAACCGGTGCAGGCCGCGCACGGCGACGACCGCGCGCGCCGCGGAGCCGGCCGCGAGCGGCGGGTGCGCCTCGTCGCCCTCCCGCAGTCCCGCCAGGAAGGACACGACGTCGTCCTCGCCGACCTGGCCGATCGCCGTACGGCCGCGTGCCGTCAGCGTGTCGACGTAGCGGCGCAGGTCACGCCGGTATGAACTCAACGTGTTGGCGGCCAGGCCGCGCTCGACCGCGAGATGGTCGAGGTAGGCCCGGACCTGCGCCTGCAACGATCGTCCGACCTCTTCACCGGCGGCGGATATCAGCGCGGCACCTCATCCCGACGAGTCGTGGCGGACGCGGGTCACCACTCGGGGGCGTCGGGTGCGCGCAGGTCGCGAAAGCCCGTGGCCCGGGCGGCGTAGACCGACAAGATACCCATGACGGCAAGGGAGTTGTGGACCCGTCCCCGCCGGACCGCGGTGACCGCCTCCTCCAGCGGGACCCACACGGTCGGCATGTCCGCCTCCTCGTGCACCCGCTCGAAGTCGTTCTCGCCCTCGGGGATCTCGCTGAGCCCGCGGGCGAGGAAGATCCGCGTCCGCTCGTTCGTCATGCCCGGTGACGTGCAGGCGTCCAGGAGGGTGTGCCACTCGCGGGCGCGGTAGCCCGCCTCCTCGGCCAGCTCCCGCTCCGCCGTGCGCCAGAGCGGCTCGCCCTCGACGTCGCGCAGCCCGGCCGGCGGCTCCCACAGGCGGTATCCGACGGCGTGGCGGTACTGCCGCAGCAGCAGGACACGGTCCTCGTCGTCGAGGCAGATCACTCCGACGGACCCCGGGTGCACGACGATGTCGCGCTCGACGACCTCGGAGTCGTCACCGTTCGGCATCCGGACCCGGTCGGTGCGTACCTCCAGGATCGCGCCCTTGAACCGCGGCTCGCTGCCCAGGGTCTCCCAGCGGCAGGGCTCGTCGGCGACGCCGTCGTTCCCGCCGGTCGGGTCCGCGCCGCTCACGTCGCCGGTCACCGGTCCCCCGCCTCGCGCAGGGCGGCGGCGATGAGGCCGGCGAACAGCGGGTGCGCGCGGGTCGGCCGGGACCGGAACTCCGGGTGCGCCTGGGTGGCGACGTAGAACGGGTGGCGGTCGCGGGGCAGCTCGGCGTACTCGACGAGGCGCCCGTCCGGGGAGAGACCGGAGAAGACGAGCCCGGCCGCGGTCAGCTCCTCGCGATAGGCGTTGTTGACCTCGTAGCGGTGCCGGTGACGCTCCTCGACCTTGGCCGCGCCGTACAGCTCGCGGACCAGGGAGTCCTCGGCGAGGTCGGCCGGGTACAGGCCGAGGCGCATCGTGCCGCCCATGTCCCGCTCGCCGGCGACGACGTCGACCTGGTCGGCCATCGTGGCGATCACCGGGTCGGCGGCCTTCTCGTCGAACTCGGCGCTGTTGGCGCCCTCGATCCCGGCCAGGGATCGGGCCGCTTCGATGACCATGCACTGCAGGCCCAGGCAGATGCCCAGGGTGGGGATGCGGTTCTCCCGTGCCCAGCGGGCGGCGGCGACCTTGCCCTCGATGCCGCGCACGCCGAAGCCGCCGGGGATCAGAACGCCGTCGACGCCGCGGAGCTCGCGCTCCGCGCCCTGCGGCGTCTCGCAGTCGTCGCTCTTGACCCAGCGGATGTTGACGCGGGTGTCGTTGGCGAACCCGCCGTGCCGCAGCGCCTCGGTCACCGACAGGTACGCGTCGGGCAGGTCGATGTACTTGCCGACCAGCGCGATCGTGACCTCGTGGGCGGGGTGGTGCACGCGGTGCAGCAGGTCGTCCCACTGCTTCCAGTCCACGTCGCGGAACGGCAGGCCGAGCCGGCGCACGACGTAGGCGTCCAGGCCCTCGGTGTGCAGGACCTTCGGGATGTCGTAGATGCTCGGGGCGTCCACCGCCGAGACCACGGCGTCGGCGTCCACGTCGCACATCAGGCTGATCTTGTTCTTCAGCCCCTGGGTGATCGGCCGGTCGGAGCGGCACACGATCGCGTCGGGCTGGATGCCGATGCTGCGCAGCGCGGCGACCGAGTGCTGCGTCGGCTTGGTCTTCAGCTCACCGGACGGGCCGATGTAGGGCAGCAGGGACACGTGCAGGAAGAAGCAGTTGTCCCGGCCGATCTCGTGGCGGATCTGCCGCACGGCCTCCAGGAACGGCAGCGACTCGATGTCGCCGACCGTGCCGCCGACCTCGGTGATGACCACGTCGACGTCGGGACCGGCCATCCCGCGGATCCGGTCCTTGATCTCGTTGGTGATGTGCGGGATGACCTGCACGGTGTCACCGAGGTACTCCCCGCGCCGCTCCTTGGCGATCACGTTGGAGTAGACCTGGCCGGTCGTGACGTTGGCGGAGCCGTGCAGCTCCGTGTCGAGGAACCGTTCGTAGTGGCCGACGTCGAGGTCGGTCTCGGCCCCGTCGTCGGTGACGAAGACCTCCCCGTGCTGGAACGGGTTCATCGTCCCGGGGTCGACGTTGAGGTAGGGGTCGAGCTTCTGCATGGTGACGCGCAGACCCCGAAGGGTCAGCAGCCGCCCGAGGCTGGAGGCCGTCAGGCCTTTGCCGAGGCTCGAGGCGACACCGCCGGTGACGAAGAGATGCTTGGTGGCCCGGAGGGGCCCACCAATGACTGCCGAAGGCAAGAAAGACGCTCCCGTGGTCGTTGTCGCGGCGTTCACCGGCGTGGCGAACAACCGAATGTCCACGGGCCACCAGGATAACAGGCGGCTCTCCTGCCAGCGCCCGCCGATCGGCGTCGAGAAGACACCCGCCCATCAGCGCGGAAGGATCACCCGCCGACCGGCGCGGAGGCTCGCTTTCCGATCGGTGCCCAAGAGGCGCCGGCCGATCGGCGCGGAGGAACGTTCGCCGATCGGCGCCGAAGAGACGTCAGCGGTAGCCGTTCGCGTAGCTTCCCGTCGTGTTCGGGATCCCGCCGCTCTGCAGCTGGCCGGTGAGCTCGTCGATGATCTTCCGTGCCTGGTCGGCGGCGGTACGCGCCTGGTCCCGCTCCGTGGAGAGGGCGGCCAGGGCGTCGCGCTGCTGGGTGACGGCCTCGGCGAGCTGGTCGACCCACTCCTCGCGCTCTTTCAGCTTCTGGGCGAGGGCGTCCCGGTCCGCGGTGGCCTGCCGGGCGGAGGCGAGGGCCTGGTCGCGTTCGGTGGTCACCTGCCGGACGGAGGCGAGGGCCTGGTCCCGGTCGGCGGTCGCCTGCCGGGCCGACGCGAGGGCCTGGTCCCGGTCGGTGCTCGCCTGCCGGGCCGACGCGAGGGCCTGGTCGCGTTCGCGGGCGGCGTCCTCGGCCCGGCGCTGGGCCTGGGCCAGCTCGGACTGGGCCCGTGCCTGTCCCCGCTCGGCCAGGTCCCGGTTGCTCTCGGCCTTGGCCGCCTGGTCCACCGCCCGCAGGCGCTCGACGTCGAGTTCCTGGGCGCGACGGCGGGCGTCCTCGGCCTCCTTCGCCGACGCCGCCGCCGTCTGCTGCAGGGTCAGCGTCGCGGCCTCGAGCTCGGCGACCTTGGCCCGCAGGCCGGCGACCTCGGCCTGGGCGCCGTCAAGGGTCTGCGCCAGGTCGGCCGCGTGCTGGGAGATCCGGTCGCGCTCGCCCTCGACGGCCTTGCGCGCCGTCTGGGCCTCCCCGGCGGAGCGGTGCGCCTCGTCGCGGTCCTCGCGCATCTGGTCGCGTTCGGTGAACGCCTGCCGGGCGGTGGCCTCCGCCTGGTCGGCCGCCGCCCTGGCCTGCTCGGCGACCGCCTGCGCCTGTTCGGCGGCGGCCCGTGCCTGGTCGCGTTCGGTGAACGCCTGCCGCATCGCGGCCTCGGCCTGCTCGGTCGAGACGCGCAGGCGCTCGACCTCCTGCCATGCCGATCCGGCCTCCCGCTGGGCGGCCTCCCGCTCGGCCATGAGCTGGCGTACGGCGGCCTCGGCCTGCTCGGCGCGCTGCTCGGCCTGCCGCGCCTGGGCGAGGGCCTGGTCGGTCTCCTGGCGGGCGCCGACGGCCTCCCCGCGCGCCTGGTCACGCTCGGTCAGGGCCTGGCGCATCGCGGCCTCGGACTGCTCCGCCTGTGCGCGTGCCCGCAGCCCCTCCTGCCAGGCGGTCTGCGCCTCCTGCGTGGCCGAGTCGCGCTCGGACATCGCCTGCCGGGCGGTCGCCTCGGCCTGCTCGACGCGCTGCCCCATCTCCTCGACCTGGGCGCGCATCCGGTCGACCTCCTGCAGGGCGGCGGCGGCGTCCTGCTTGGCGGCCTCCCGCTCGGCCATGAGGCCGCGGGCGGTGGCCTCGGCCTGCTCCTTGGCCTGCCGCTCCACCAGCGTCTCCTGCCGCGCGGCGGCGGTCTCCTGCTGGGCGGCCTCGCGCTCGGCCATCATCTGCCGGACGGCGGCCTCGGCCTGCTCCTTCAGCTGCCGCTCGGCGAGCGTCTCCTGCTGCGCGGACTCGCGTTCGACCATCAACTGCCGCGCCGCGGCCTCGGCCTGCTCCTTGGCCTGCCGCTCGGCCTGCGTCTCCTGCCGCGCCGCCACGGTCTCCTGCCGGGCGGTGGCGGTCTCCTGGCGCGCGGCCGCGGCCTCCTGCTGCGCGGACTCCCGCTCGGCCATCATCTGGCGCACGGCGGCCTCGGCCTGCTCGACGCGCTGCTCCATCTGGTCGTGCGCGGCGCGGATGCGCTCGACCTCCTGCAGCGCGGAGGCGGCGTCCTGCTTGGCGGACTCGCGCTCGGCCAGCATCTGGCGCGCGGTGGCCTGGGCCTGCTCCGCCTGGGTGCGCAGCCGCTCCACCTCCTGCCAGGCGGAGGCGGCCTCCTGCTTGGCCGACTCGTGCTCGGCGCGTACGGCGGCGATCCGGGTCTCGGCCTCCTGTTTGGCCTCGGCGACCTTCTGCTCACCCTGCGCGAGCGCGCCGGCGAGCATGTCGGCCATCTGCCTCAGCCGGTCGACCACCTCGGCCGGTTGGTCGGTCTCGCCAGAGCGCGCCGGCGTGTTGACATTGCCCGGCGCCCACGACGACCCGGCGCCCTCCGCGGCATAGGAACCGCCCGAACCGTTGAGATCGCTCACATAGGGAACTCTACGGGCGTCTCACCTAGCTGTCTGCCATGTCACGCAAGGTGTGGCGCATAACTCGTGATGATTTCGATATCTGCGCGGTCTGGTGCGGCCTCCGTGACCAGCGATTACGCACCGTAAGGGTGTTCGCCGTCACTCTGCGCGGTCGTCGGCGTGTCGGATGCGAGAATCTCCGCCATGAGGACGCTCTACCCGCCGATCGAGCCGTACGACTCCGGCCTGCTCGACGTCGGCGACGACGATCAGATCTACTGGGAGGTCTGCGGCAACCCCGACGGCAAGCCCGCGGTGATGCTGCACGGCGGGCCCGGCGGCGGCTGCACGCCTGACCACCGGCGGCAGTTCGACCCGGAGGCGTACCGCATCGTGCTGTTCGACCAGCGCAACTGCGGGCGCAGCCGGCCGCACGCGAGCGACCCGGCCGTCTCACTGGAGCACAACACCACCTGGAACCTCGTCGCGGACCTGGAGCGGCTGCGCGAGCACCTGGACATCGACCGGTGGCTGGTGTTCGGCGGCTCCTGGGGCAGCGCGCTGGCCCTGGCGTACGCCGAGACGCACCCGGACCGGGTCACCGAGCTGATCCTGCGGGGGATCTTCACGCTGCGGCCCTTCGAGCTGTACTGGTACTACCAGGAGGGCGCCTCCCTGCTCTTCCCCGACCTGTGGGAGCAGTACGTCGCCCCGATTCCCGAGGACGAGCGGGACGACCTGATCGCCGCGTTCGCCGCACGGCTGAACGACCCCGACCCGGACGTACGGATCCCGGCGGCGCGGGCGTGGAGCGTGTGGGAGGGCTCGACGATCACGCTGCGTCCCGACCCGGAGGTCATCGCGGTCCAGGGCGACCCCGACTACGCGGTGGCGTTCTCCCGGATCGAGAACCACTACTTCGTCAACGACGGGTTCCTCGAGGACGGGCAGCTGATCCGGGACGTCGACAAGATCCGGCACATCCCGGCCGTGATCGTGCAGGGCCGCTACGACATCGCGACGCCGGCGGCGACCGCGTGGGACCTGCACCGGGCGTGGCCGGAGGCGGAGTTCCATCTCGTCGACGACGCGGGGCACGCCTACAGCGAGCCGGGCATCCTGCACCACCTCATCGAGGCCACCGACCGCTTCGCCCGTTGACGGCACGGATCGAGCGCCGACAGGATGTGACCACCGTAACGACTTAGGTGGTGTCATGACCCTCGTGCAGCGGTCGATCGCCGTACTGGACGCTCCGTCGAACCTCGGGCTCCGGCCGCCGCGCGAGGGCCACGAGCCCGGGGTCCGCGGCCTCGCCGCCGCGCTGCGCGGCCACGGCCTCGTCGGCCGGCTCGGCGCGGCCGACGCGGGCCGGGTCGAGCCGCCGCCGTACTCCTTCGACGGCGACCCCGTCACCGGCTACCGCAACGGGCCCGCGATCGCGGAGTTCTCCGTACGGCTCGCGGACCGCGTCGGGGACCTCCTCGACACGGGGCGGTTCCCGCTCGTGCTGGGCGGCGACTGCGGCATCGCGCTGGGGCCGGCCCTGGCGCTGCGGCGGCGCGGAGCGTACGGGTTCGTGTACCTCGACGGGCACGACGACTACTCCCCCCTGCTCGATCCGGCGAGCCGGCACGGCCGCTTCACCGCCGGGGGCACGGCGCTCGCGCTCATCACCGGGCACGGGCCGGCCACGCTGACCGACATCGAGGGCCTCGGCCCGTACATCGCCGAGGAGCACGCCGCGCACATCGGCGCGCAGTACGAGCCGGAGGACCTGGAGCTGTTCGACGTCGAGCGCTTCCGCACCTCGCCGATCCACCGGTACCCGATCGAGTACGTCCGCGAGCACGGCGCCGCGGCCGCCGCGGAGGCCGCGCGCCGGGACCTGGCGGCGGCGCCCGTCGAGGGCCACTGGATCCACATCGACGCCGACGTGCTGGACAAGAGCGTGATGCCGGCGGTCGACTCCCCCAACCCGGACGGCCTGTCCCTCCCGGAGTTCACCGAGGCCCTGGCGATCCTGCTCGCCGACCCGCGCGCGGTCGGCATGCACGTGGGCATCTACGACCCGGAACTCGATCCGTCCGGCGAGGCGGGCGGTGCGCTGGCCGACGCCCTCGTCACCGCCCTCTCGGCCGGGTCCGCCGCCGGGCGGTAGACCTCGGCCCTCCACAGCGCCCGCGCCGGTCGGCGCGGCGGAGACGCGGTCCCCCGCCGCGGTGATCACCGGGCCTGCCGAGGAGCCGCCGGGCCGTTCCGGGGCACCGGCTACGGACGGCGAACCGGTGCGCGCGGCATCCGGTGACCTCCGCCGTGTTCCTGGCGGGCGCCGCGAGCGCGCACTACCTGC
The DNA here is from genome assembly GCF_024055675.1 of Actinoallomurus rhizosphaericola. Lineage (NCBI taxonomy): Bacteria > Bacillati > Actinomycetota > Actinomycetes > Streptosporangiales > Thermomonosporaceae > Actinoallomurus > Actinoallomurus rhizosphaericola. The sequence goes on from NZ_JAMXMW010000014.1 coordinate 230,079, forward strand.
TCGGCGGGTGAGTCGACGTCGTCGTCGTGGTCCTCCTGCTCTACGGTGCTCGTCCGGATCCGGGACCGCAGCGGCGGGCTGCTGACCGACTCGTGGTGAGCCATCGCCCGGCCTACTGAAACCGAATAAGGTTCGGTACGGTGGGAGGCGAACGCGCGCGAGAGTGAGGCGGCGACGGTGGGCCATGGCTGAGACCGCGATCGCCGGGCTGGGCATGACCGAGCTCGGCAAGGTGTACGGCCGCAGTCCACGCCGCCTGGCGGCGCAGGCCGTACGGGCGGCGGCGGCCGACGCCGGGCTCGCCCTCACCGACCTCGACGGGCTGATCGTCGCCCCCGGCATGTCCGGCTCCCCCGGCGTCGAGCTGGCCCGCACGCTCGGGCTGCGCGACCTCCGGCTCCTCACGACGATGAACACCTTCGGCGCGTCCGCCGGAGCGGCGGTCGCCTACGCCGCGTCCATGATCACGGCCGGCTCGGCGAGCGCGGTCGCCTGCGTGTTCGCCGACGCGCCGCTGCGCCCCGAACGCCCGGCGGGCGCGGCGTACGGCCGTGACGCCCGCGAGTGGCACGGCCTGGACGGGCTCCGCGCGGCCCTCGGGTTCCGCAGCGTCAACGCCCACTACGCGCTGGCCGCCCGGCGGCACATGGCCCGCTACGGCACCACCAGCGAACAGTTCGGCGCGATCGCGGTGAGCACACGGGCCTGGGCGGCCGGCAACCCCCGCGCCCAGATGCGCGACCCGATCGCACTGCACGACCACCAGGAGTCCCGCTGGGTCGTCGAACCGCTGCACCTCCTCGACTGCTGCCTCGTGTCCAACGGCGGCATCGCGGTCATCGTCACCGGTGGTGAGCGCGCCCGCGACCTGGCGCGGCCGCCGGTCTACGTCTGGGGCTGGGGACAGGGCCACCCCGGGCACCGGCTCGAACGCGGCAGTGACTTCGGGCTGACGACCGGCGCCGCGACCTCCGGCCCGGCGGCGATGAAGATGGCCGGCGTCACCCCCGGCGACATCACCCAGTGCCAGCTGTACGACTGCTACACCTACACGGTGCTGGTCTCCCTGGAGGACTACGGCTTCTGCGCCAAGGGCGAGGGCGGCCCGTTCGCCGCGAGCGGCGCGCTCGGCCCCGGCGGGGCGCTGCCGACCAACACCGGCGGCGGGCAGTTGTCGGCGTACTACATGTGGGGCATGACGCCGCTGTCGGAGGCCGTCATCCAAGCGCGCGGCGACGGCGGCGCACGCCAGGCGCCGCGCAACGACCTCATCCTGGTCAGCGGCAACGGCGGCATCCTCGACCACCACTCGACCCTGATCCTCGGCCCGCACCCGAAGGGAGGATGAGGGAAATGGACTCGTACGGCGTCGTGCGGCGGGACGGCCGCTCCGGTCCGTTCTTCGACGGGGCGGCGCGGGACCGGCTGATGATCCGCCGCTGCGCGCCCTGCGACCGGTGGTCCGCCCCGGACGCCGGCGGCTGCCCCGAGTGCGGCGCGGAGGACCTCGCCTGGGCGGAGGCGAGCGGCCGGGCGGTCCTGGTGTCGTGGGCGGTCGCGCACCTGCGCGGCGGCGAGACCTCGCCGCTGGCGCTGGTCGAGCTCGCCGAGGGACCGTGGATGTACGGGCGGCTGCACGCGGTGACCGCGCCGCGTGAAGGGCTGCCGCTGCGTGCGCGCTTCGTCCATCCGGACGAGGGCGAGAGCCATCCCCTTTTCGAGGAGGACCGTGAAGACCGAGGTCTGTGACAGGTTCGGGATCGAGTTCCCGCTGTTCGCCTTCAGCCACTGCCGCGACGTCGTGGCGGCGGTCACCAACGCGGGCGGCTTCGGCGTGCTCGGCGCGGTCGCCTACAGCCCCGACCGCCTCGAGGAGGAGCTGCGCTGGATCGACGAGCACGTCGGCGGGCGCCCGTACGGCGTCGACGTTCTCGTCCCCGGCAAGATAGCCAAGGAGGCGGCGGAGGGCCGCGGCTCGCTGCTGTCCGCGGTGCCGCCGGAGCACTGGGAGTTCCTCAAAGGGCTGTTCGAGAAGTACGGCGTCCCGGCACCGTCGCCGGACGCCCTCGGCGACCCGCGGGTCGACGGCGTCGGACGGCAGGTGACGCAGCAGGGCGCCACCGAGCTGATCGACGTGGCGCTGGCCCATCCGATCCGCCTCATCGCGAGCGCGCTCGGCCCGCCCCCGCCGGTCATGGTCGAGCGGGCCCGCGCCGCCGACGTGCCGGTGGCGGCGCTCGTGGGCACGGTCGAGCACGCCCGCCGCCAGGTCGAGGCCGGGGTCGACCTGATCGTGGCGCAGGGCGGCGAGGCCGGCGGCCACACCGGCGAGATCTCCACGATGGTGCTCGTCCCCGAGGTCGTCGACGCGGTCGCGCCGCTCCCCGTCCTGGCCGCGGGCGGCATCGCGACCGGACGTCAGATGGCCGCCGCGCTGGCGCTGGGCGCGTCGGGCGTCTGGTGCGGCTCGGTCTGGCTGACCACCGAGGAGGCCGAGACCCTGCCCGCGGTCAAGGCCAAGATGCTGGCCGCCACGTCCCGCGACACCGTGCGCTCGCGGTCGCGCACGGGCAAACCGGCCCGGCAGCTCCGCTCCGCCTGGACCGACGAGTGGGACTCCGCCGGCAGTCCCGGCCCGCTGCCGATGCCGCTGCAGATGATCGTCGCCGAGGGGGCGATGGCGCCGATCGGCAAGGCCGCCGAGGCGGGGAACGAGGGCGCGCGGCAGCTCGCCAACTACTTCGTCGGCCAGGTCGTGGGGCTGATGAACACCGTCAAGCCCGCGCGTCAGGTCGTCTACGACATGATCGAAGAGTTCGCCGACGCCCTCGAGCGGCTGAACCGCATCACGGAGGACTGAGCCGCCGCTCCCCGGCGGTCCGAGCCCGGTCCGCCGGGCCCGCCGGTTTCGGCGCTCCCCCCATCCAGGTTGTGGTCGGGACTCATCCCGCAGTGTCGGGAGGGGTCCCGCATCCGCCTCGTACGCTGCATTCACGGCGGTCTGTCGGCGCCGTGTCATCCGATTCCGCGGGGGTGCGGCGTGAGCGAGACGGGACCCGCCAAGGCGCGCGGGGAGGAGGTCCTCAGCACCGCGATCGGCCGTGAGCTCCTGGAGCGGCTGGACGAATGGACCACGGCGCATCCGTGGCGGCTCGGCAGTCAGGCGTTCCCTCTGGTGGTGCTGGAGGCGACCGACGCGAGCGTGGACGCCGGCGCGTACATCGACGCCCTGGCGCAGGCGGCCGCCGCGGCGGACATCCCGCACATCGTCCTGTCCGCCCCGGACGCCCCGGAGGACGCCGCCGACGGTGGGAACCAGGGAGGCGCGGCTCCCGATGGGACGCCGCCGGAGATCGCCCTGCTCGACTCGCTGAGCAAGCCGGGCGCGTGGCCCGGAAACGGTCCCGCGGCCGGCCGCTACCGATTCCCCCGATCGGACCTCGTCCGATCCTGCGAAGAGGCGGTCCGCAGCGCCGCGGAGAAGAACCGAGCGCGGCCCACGTCGACGACGCCCGCCGAGGAGTGGTACGACGCCGCCGTCCTGCTGCCGTGGACCCGGCGGCCGCTGACCGCGCCGGTGTGGTGGTCCACCGTCATCGTGCTGGTCGCCGCCATCTTCGGCGGTATCGCCCAAGGCGTCGCCGACAAGACGCGCATCGGCACCCTGCTGACCATCTGCGGCATCCTGCTGGCGGCGGTGGCGCTCGCCGCCGGCCTGTCGAACCGCAGGATCTGGCTGCCCGTCCTGTCCCGCGTCGGGTTCGGGACGCGGTACCGCTGGCTGGCCGCCTCCTCGTTCTTCGCGGGCCAGGGAAGCCGGGGATTCGACGGCCGGCTGAACTCCCAGCTCAAGCAGATCAACGATGCCCTCGGGACGGGGTCGACCGGGCCGGCCGACCCGAAGAGGGCGGAGGAGGCGGCCAAGTCCTGGCTGCAGACCAAGACGCTGGCGTTCCTGGAGGACCTGCGCGCCCGGCACCGCAAGCTCTCCTTCACCCTGCGGGGGTTCAAGCGGCCCGTTCCGTCCGTGGTCTTCCTCAGGGACATCACCCGCCGGAACGGCGGCGTCGAACTGCTGGTGGCCATGAGCGACGTGCGCAGCCGCCGCAGCGAACTGCACCCCCTCCTCGTCGTGGCCTCCGTCGACCATGCTCACCAGGCCGACATCGGTGATCGGCTCGGCGCCGCCCCCGCCGCCGGGGTCCTGCCTTCCGGCGAGCGCCCCGAGACTCTCAAGAAGCGCTACGAGGACTGGATCAAGTCCCTGGGCGGCGCCCAGGGACCCAGCGCCCAGGTCACCTCGCCGTGGCTGCTGCGGCTGCCGATCCCCGTCCACACCCCTGCCGACGCGACTCCTCGGCCGCTGAAGCCCCGGACCCGGCCGCGGTGGACGTGGCTGTGGTCGAGCCGGTCGCTGCTGGTGCTCCTCGCCGCGCTCGCCGTCGGCGGGTCGTACCTCCACGCCCAGCTGACCTCGACGCACTGCAGCGTCCACGCCCTGTTCTTCGCCAACACCGACACCCAGCTCCGCCGCGACGCTGCGGGCAGCCGCGAGTGCGTCGGCATCGCCACCGGAGGAGTCCGCTTCGAACGCACCCCCCTCAGCACCACGCTGGGCGGTGGGAGCGCCAGGCCCGGCCCCGCCCACACCGCAGACCAGATCACCCTCGCCGACCTGGAGGACCGGATCGCGGCGGAGAACGCCTGGGTGCTGGCCGGTCACCGCCCGTACGTGACGATCCTGTACGTCGGAATGCTGACGGCGGCCGAGGGCCAGGAGAGCAGCGCGGTGAGCGAGACCCGCCAGTTGGCGGGAGCGTACCTCGCGCAGCGCGGCAACAACCGGGCGCAGGCCGGCGGCGGCGACAATCCCCTGAAGATCCGCCTGCTCGCGGTGAACGCGGGCCAGGACATGGCCTTCTCCAAGATCACGGCGGACCGCATCCTCGCGATGGTCCGACGGGACCGGACGGTCGTCGGGGTGGTCGGCATCAGCCGGAACACCGCCGAGTCCCAGAAGGCCATCCGCCGCCTCAACGCCGCCGGTCTGGCGGTGCTCGACCCGGTCAACTCCTCCGACACGCTCCGCGCGCTCCCGCAGTTCTACGGCCTGGCCGCCACCGACAACGACGAGGCGACGGTCGCCCGCAAGGTCCTGGGCGGCAAACGCGCCGGCCGCACGCTGATCGTCTACCGCTCCCCCGGCGCGGAGGGCAGCGACTACGGCGCGGAACTGGCCGAGGACGCCCAGCGGGCGCTGGCCGCCGCCCCGTCCTCCACGATGCTGCGCTACGACGGCACGGACGACATCGGCGCGAAGGTACGGGCGGCGTGCCGCGGCTCGGCGGGAGACCCCTACGCCCTGGTGTACTTCGCCGGGCGCACCGAGGACCTCGGCGGCCTGATCAACGCGCTGCGCGACGGCGGCTGCGCCGACCGCGAACTGACGGTGCTCGGCGGGGACGAGGTGTCCCGGTCCCGGTTCGGCACCGGCCGCACCGACGTGCTGCTGCCCCGCTCGATGACCGTCTACTACACGACGTTCACCTACCTGCCGAACCTGCTGGCCGACGGTGGGGACACCGACAACCCCTTCTTCGTCCTCGCCCGCAACGAGCTGGGGATCGGCCCCGAGGAGCGTTCGGCGCTGCTGGCGGACGGCCAGATGGTCATGGCGTACGACTCCGCGTCCGCGCTGGCACAGGCGGCGGAGCGCGCCTTCGGCACCCTCGACCTCGGCGCGCACGGTGCGGCCCGCGCGCCGGGCAGCGCGTCGGTCACCTCCGGCTCGGTGCTGCTGACGCTGCCGAACCTCAGCTACCAGGGCGCAACCGGGCTGATCGACTTCACTCATGACCAGCACGTCAGCGGCGGCTCAGGCCGCCGTGCCCTCACGCTGGTCAAGGTGACCGGCCGCGACCTCGGAGCCGCACCCACGGCCGTCTGCGGCCAGTTGGCCGGCGGCAGACCCGCCCCCGGTCTGCCGCCCTGCCAGTAGGCGGTGAGCCCGCGGAGCACCACCGGGTCTTCCGGTGAGGCGGCGGCCCGGAGGAAGGAACGGCCGGTCAGCGGCGGTACTGGTACACCGGACGGGACGGCCCGGCCTGGATCTGCCGGTCGATCAGCTGGGCGAAGGCGCGGTAGCCGAGCTCGTTCGGGTGGAAACTCCGTGGTTCGACCGACAGCGCCCCGAAATCGACCTTCAGGGCGTTCAGGTACGGCTGCGCCGTGCCCAGCTCGTGGCCGTCGAACGCGGTGTACCCGTCGGTGAACTCCACCGTGCCCGGGCGGCCCGCCGCCGCCAGCGCCCCGTCCGCGCGGCGGGCCGCGGCGGCGATGACGTCGTCGAGGTCGCGGACGACGCCGTCGAGGTACACCTGGTCGGCGACGCCGATGTTGTCCACCGAGTGGCCGGGCCGCACGGGGAACGGCCGGGGATAGCCCAGCACGATGATCCGCGCCTTCGGCGCCCGCCGCCCGATCTGGTCGAAGACCGACGCCAGCCCGGCGGGCAGCGCGGCCATCCGGGCCCGGATGTCGGCGTCCTGGTCACGGCAGGCCGACGACCAGGGGAAGCGTACGACGCAGCGGGTGACGATCTCCGAGAAGCCGATGTCGTTGCCGCCGATGGTGAGGGTCACCAGGCTGGTGTCGGGTCGCAGGCGATCGACCTGGGCCGGCTCGCCGTGCTGGCCGCCGTAGAGGACATCGCCGATCCGCGCGCCGCTGCAGGCCCACAGAGTGCCGCCGAGCGCGAACCGGAAGCCCTGCGTCACCGACGAGAAGTACGAGCCCTTGGACCGGTGGCAGTCTTCGGAGCCGCCGCCGGCGTAGCCGCGGTCGGCGGCGAGGTCCCAGGTGCCCTCGCCGGAGGAGTAGGAGTCGCCGAGGGCGATGTAGCCGCCGCGCAGGGCGGCCTGCAGGGCGGTCAGCCGGGTCGGCGGCGGGACGAACCGGATGCGCGGGATCTCACAGCCGGAGCCGAAGAGCCGGCACTGCCCGGTCATCGCCAGCGGAACGGCCAGCGCGGCGATCAGAACCGCGACGACCGCCGGGACCAGGATGAGCAGGCCACGGCGTGTGCGGATGCGTCTCCCCAGAGCCGCGAACGCGACCATGCACCACCTCCGCCCCGAGATCATGATCTCATTTCACCACGCCCGAGGCGAGCCTCGGGCCCGGCCGCATCGGGCCTCCGCCGTCGGCGAAAGGGGCGTCCGCCACGGGCGAAAACGGACGTCCGCCACCCCGGCGGCGGTGGGTCTTCACCCTTGTGAGCACGGGTCTCCGCCCCGGCGGCGACGGTCTTCGCCCTGGAGGCGCGGGTCTTCACCCACGGCGGCGTCCGGGCTTCATCCCTTGCGGGCTCGGCTCTCCGTCGCCGCGGGGGCGGGCCTCCCGGGAGACACCGCGGTGATCGGCACGCTTGCCGGGGTTCCGAGGAGGGGATAGCATCCCTGGTGTTGCAGTCGTAGTTTCCTCGTACGTGTTAAGTTTGATCTTGAACGCCCGCGGAAGTATTGACGGCGGGCGTTTTCGCTTCTCCGGGAAAGTTTTCGCGGACGTAAGCAAAAGTCCGTAACGCAGCCCCGAGCGTCGACCGGCGCCTCGGTGAGGCTCCCAAGAAGGAGAGAAGAAAGAAAGTGGCAGAAGGTACCGTCAAGTGGTTCAACGCCGACAAGGGCTTCGGATTCATCGCTCCTGACGGCGGCGGCCCCGACGTGTTCGTGCACTACTCGGCGATCACGACCTCGGGCTTCCGTAGCCTCGAGGAGAACCAGCGCGTGAGCTTCCAGACGACCCAGGGCCCGAAGGGTCCGCAGGCGGAGGACGTGACCCCGCTCTAAGGCTTGGATGTGCCTGACCGGGCCCGCACCGTTCGTCGGTGCGGGCCTGCGTCGTTCCGCCTTCGTACCCCTTCCGGCCCCGCGCCGTCCCCGGCGCAGCCCGCGCAGCCCCCGCAGCCCGCACAGTCAACCGCAACCTGACGCAACACGCCGCATCCTGACGCGCTCGCCGCAGCCTGTAGCGTCCATGCAGTTTCGACACATCTCGGCGCAGCCTGGGGCAGGCCGCCGTACCCCCAGATCAACCGCGAGCTGACGCATGTCGACGCCTGACACGTCGCCTCAGCGCGGTCTGACGCCTCTCGACGGTTGGCGCGTCATCTCAGCGCAGTCTGACGCATCTCGGCGCAGCCTGGCGCACGCCGCCGTAGCCGCCCGCTCGCCGCAGACTGACGCGTCTCAGCGCAGTCTGACGCAGTTCGGCCGCAGCCTGGCGCAGGCGCAGGTCGGCACAGTTCGACGCAGTTTTTGCTCTGCTCACCCCGGGTATGCACCTGGACCGGTCCAGTGCATACCCGGGGTGAGCAGAGCGGCACAGCCTGGCGCAGCAAGGGCGGCGCGCAAGAGCCTGTACGAGGCGGGGTCTCCCTGCTTTCAGCTCTTCACCCGGAGCGGCGCCTTCCTCGGGGGCAGGCGTCCTGGGTTTTGAGGCCGACGATCAACGGCGAGGCGCACAAGGCACTTCGGCGAAGCCGTGTTCCTGAGCACGCGAAATGGGCGAGGCGGGTGGACCACGGGAAGTGACGGTTACTTCCGAGACGTTCGTACGCCGGCCGCCGACGGCCGGATCGGCGAGCGACGGCTTGCGTGTCGGCGCCGACCTCGACGGTGCTGATGCCACAGGTGGCCGCCGCCACTGCCACGGTGCCGCCGATACGACCACGTCGCCGTCGGCAATGCCGGCGGGACGTCCGGATGGTGAGGTTCGCCCGTCAACGGCGGCGGCGAGCTCTTGCGGGGGCGGCCTCAGCGAGCGCATCGGTCCTGGACGGGCAGAACGCTCGGTGAACGCGGCGTCTCCGGCTCCCGAAGGGGGTTGATTCCGGCAGACGGGACACCGGATTGTCGCGCTGTCCGAGACTTCTGCGCCTGGCGGCCTTGAGCCGCTGTCAACGCCGAGGATCGTCGTTGCCTGTGGCACCAGAATCCTCGGCACAAGTTTGCAAATGCTCAGGCTGTACGGGCCGTCACGATCGCGGCCTCGACACAGTTGCCTCCGTTCGAAGAACCGCGGCTCGCCTCACACCACCCCACGCCTGCCATACCGGCTACCGGCCCGACTCGTGGGCTGGTCGCGACGGTGGCTTCTGCGCAGTCACCACCGTTCGGAAGGCTGTGGCGGGACCTGCGCCACGCGGTGACGGTCACAGCCGCAAGGGTCGGGTCGCCGGCAGGGACCTCGTCCGTACTCTGTCCGCGCGGAGGCTCGCCGCCGAGGTCGTCGGCGTAAGCGTGGTGTGAACGGTCGACCGGACCGTCGATGGCGAGGATCCGGTGGGCGGGGCGATGAGTCCGGGCCTGCGACAGGCGGTCGTGTGCCCGCCGGACGAGGACGGGCGGCTGCTGTGGTGGTGGGTCTGGTCCGGGCCCATTCGGGACGGGCCGTCAGAGGACGAACCCCTCGGCCTCACGGCCGACGTGGAGGTGGCCGCCCACCGGATCGTCTCGGTGCTGCGCCTGGAAGGGATCCGTCCGGAGGCCACGGCATGACCACGCCGTCCACGCTCGTCGGCTCCTGGCCACATGGGACGCTCTCGAAGATGCAGCGGACGCTGATCCTGCGACGCCGGCTCCCGGGCACCGTGCTGTGGCTCGGTCCCTACACGCGGCGTTGATGGGCGATGGTCCCCGCGTACGGCCGGTGGCGCCTGGTCGAGGCGGCCGGCCCCGACGAGCCGACCGGCACACTCGTCAGGGCACGGAGCTGACCGCGACAGTCCGGGGCGAGGCCGTTCCGGCCGGAACGGCCTCGGTCAGCAGGGCTTGAACGGTCCGGGCTGCCGTCAACGCCAAGGATCGTCGATGCCGCGCCACCGAAACCCTCGGCACAACCGAGCACGACGGCGGCCGGCGAATCCGGACGGCCCGGGCCCGCCATCAACGCCGAGGACCCTCGATGCCCACACCACCGAAACCCTCGGCACAACCGGACACGGCGACGATCAGCAATCCGACGGCCCTCATGACGCGGGAGGTCCAGCGGGGGGTGGCCCTGCACCCGTCTCAGGGCCCAGGCCCTTCCAGCGCCTGGGCTGTTCCGGTGCCGGACGTACCGGCCGCCGGAGCTCCTGGGGTGGGGCTCCGGCTTGGTCGGCCGACTCGGGGCGGCTCCGGGTGCCGGGGCGTCGTCAGTGGACGCCGGCCTCCTTCATGTCGCGCAGCTCGCGCTTGAGCTCCTTGATCTCGTCGCGGAGCCGGGCCGCCATCTCGAACTGCAGCTCCTCCGCCGCGTGGTGCATCTGCTGCGTCATCTGGTCGATGAGGGCCTCCATCTCCTCGCGCGGCCGCTCGCCGACGAGGTCGGCCGCGTGCCGGCCGGCCCGCTGCTTGGAGGACAGGCCCGGCACCGGGGCCTTGCCCCGGCTCTGCTGCCGCCCGCCACCGCCGATCAGCTCCTCGGTGTCGGCGTCCTCCCGGGCCAGCATGTCGAGGATGTCGGCGATCTTCTTGCGCAGGGCCGTCGGCTCGATGCCGTTCGCCTCGTTGTAGGCCATCTGCTTGGCGCGCCGCCGGTTGGTCTCGTCGATCGCCCGCTCCATCGACGGGGTGACCTTGTCGGCGTACATGTGGACCTGGCCGGAGACGTTACGGGCGGCGCGGCCGATCGTCTGGATCAGCGAGGTCTCCGAGCGCAGGAACCCCTCCTTGTCGGCGTCGAGGATGCTGACCAGCGACACCTCCGGCAGGTCGAGGCCCTCACGGAGCAGGTTGATGCCGACCAGGACGTCGAACTCCCCCAGCCGCAGCTCGCGCAGCAGCTCGACCCGGCGGAGCGTGTCGACCTCGCTGTGGAGGTAGCGCACCCGGATGCCGAGCTCCAGGAGGTAGTCGGTGAGGTCCTCGGCCATCTTCTTGGTCAGCGTGGTGACCAGCACCCGCTCGTCCCGGTCGGCGCGCTCCCGGATCTCGTGGACCAGGTCGTCGATCTGCCCCTTGGTCGGCTTGATGATCACCTCGGGGTCGACCAGGCCGGTCGGGCGGATGACCTGCTCGACCACGTCGCCCTTGACCCGGCCCAGTTCGTACGGCCCGGGCGTCGCCGAGAGGTACACCGTCTGCCCGATGCGCTCCAGGAACTCCTCCCACTTCAGCGGGCGGTTGTCCATCGCGCTCGGGAGCCGGAACCCGTGGTCGACGAGCGTGCGCTTGCGCGACATGTCGCCTTCGTACATCGCGCCGATCTGCGGCGTGGTCTGGTGCGACTCGTCGATGACGAGGAGGAAGTCCTCCGGGAAGTAGTCGAGGAGGGTGTTGGGCGGGGTGCCGGGGCCACGTCCGTCGATGTGACGCGAGTAGTTCTCGATGCCGGAGCAGGTGCCGACCTGCCGCATCATCTCGATGTCGTACGTGGTGCGCATCCGCAGCCGCTGCGCCTCCAGCAGCTTGCCCTGCCGCTCCATCTCGGCGAGCCGCTGCTCCAGCTCCGTCTCGATGCCGTTGATCGCGCGCTCCATGCGCTCCGGGCCGGCGACGTAGTGGGAGGCGGGGAAGATGTACAGCTCCTCGTCCTCGGTGATCACCTCGCCGGTCAGCGGGTGCAGCGTGGCGAGCTTCTCGATCTCGTCGCCGAACATCTCGATGCGGACGGCGAGCTCCTCGTACTGCGGGATGATCTCGATCGTGTCGCCGCGCACCCGGAACGTGCCGCGGGTGAACGCCAGGTCGTTGCGGGCGTACTGCATCGCGACGAGGCGGCGCAGCAGCTCGTCCCGCTCGATCTCGTCCCCGACCCGCAGCCGGACCATGCGGTCGACGTACTCCTGGGGGGTGCCCAGGCCGTAGATGCAGGACACCGACGCGACCACGATCGTGTCGCGGCGGGTCAGCAGTGAGTTGGTGGCCGAGTGCCGCAGCCGCTCCACCTCGTCGTTGATCGAGGAGTCCTTCTCGATGTAGGTGTCGGTCTGCGGGACGTACGCCTCGGGCTGGTAATAGTCGTAGTAGGAGACGAAGTACTCGATGGCGTTGTTGGGCAGCATCTCGCGCAGCTCGTTGGCGAACTGCGCGGCGAGCGTCTTGTTCGGCTGCATGACCAGGGTCGGGCGCTGGACCTTCTCGATCAGCCAGGCGACCGTCGCGGTCTTGCCGGTGCCGGTCGCGCCCAGGAGGACGCTGTCCTTGTCGCCGCGCTTGACGCGTCGTTCCAGCTCGGCGATCGCCGCCGGCTGGTCCCCGGACGGGGTCATCTCGGTGACGACCTCGAAGGGCGCCACCTTCCGCTGAAGATCGGTGACAGGCCGCACGATGCTCCTTCGCTTGATGCGCTCGCTGGCCGCCTCGGCGGCTCCTGGATCGGGCGGGCCGACGGCCACGGTCCCCGCTATGTGGTTCAACCTACGCCCCGCCACCGACATTCCGGCCCGCCCGAGCGCCCCAGGCCGTCCGGGGCCCTGGCACCGCGCGTCCCCGGCGTACCCGCCCGTCGCGCGGCGACGTGACCACACCGCATGACCCGACGACCACGCAAGGCGACATAAATCCCACATATTGGGCTTTACTTGACTAATTTGACCACAGAGCGTCATATTGGTCCGAAGCGGTACAACCGCGCACGACGGGGGTTGGATTGTGGGTACTTCCGGGAACGCCTCTCACGGGAACGCCTCCTAGGTAGCAGCGTGTCACGTTCTCAGATCACCGTCCTGCTCGCCGAACGCCGTGGTCTGGTGCGTTTCGGCCTGAAGAAAATCATTCAGGAGTCGGCCGACCTCGCGCTGATCGGCGAGGCGTGTGACTACGCCGAGGCGGCGGCGGCCATCGACGATCTCAAACCGGACGTCACGGTCGTCGGCCAGCTCGCCGACCACCCCGACCCGTTACGGGCCATCGCGCGGATCGGCGCGATCCGCGGCCGGTCCTTAGTGCTCAGCGACCCGCCCGGCCCGGACCCGCGCGAGCAGCCCGAGTCGGTCGGCCTGCTGCTGACCAGCGCCGACCCTGAGGAGTTCCGCGCCGCGATCCGCATGCTCTCCGCCGGGTACTCCTTTCTCGGCCCGGCCCGCAGAGGGCCGAACGCCGATCGCGCGGACGCGGAGGCCGAAAGAATGACGCGGCGCGAACTCGACGTCCTCCGATTCCTGGCCCGCGGCAGGTCGAATGCGGAGATATCGAAAGAACTCTCCGTGAGCGAGAGCACCGTCAAGTCCCATGTGCAGAGCCTGCTGAGCAAGCTGCGTCTCCGTAACCGTGTGGCCGCCGTGATCTACGCCTACGAGACGGGCCTCGTAGAGATCGGCAGCAATCCGGCAGAACTCCCTTCCGGCCGTAAGTCGGCGCAAGCGCGATGAAGCAGTCCACTTCGCCGTCCAATGGATCTTTGCTCGGCTCGGCCCTGCTGCGATCGTGATGGGCATGCGGGGAATCCGAGGAGGAGTGGGCGCGGCCACGGCCATGTTCTGCGTGGGGACGCTGACCGCCGTCTCGCCCGCGTTACACCACTATCCCGTGTACGGCGGCCAGGCGATCCGCTACGCCGTGGGGGCGCTGCTGCTCATGCTGGTCGCGCGGTTCCGCGGCATCAGGCATCTGCGGCTGAGCCTCCGCGAGGTCGGCCTGGTGATCCTGCTGGCGCTCACCGGGCTGGCCGCCTTCAACGTCTTCATCGTCGAATCCACGCGGTACGCGGATCCGGCGACGGTAGGGACGATCGTGGCCACCGTGCCGATCGTCCTGGCAGTGGTGGGGCCGTTCATGGAGGGGGAACGGCCGCGCCGGAACCTGGTGGCGGCGGCCGTCGTCGTGGCGAGCGGCGCGGCCATCGCCACCGGTTTCGGCGGCGGCGCCGCCCTCGGGCTGCTGCTGGCACTCGGCGCGCTCGGCGGCGAGGTCGGGTTCTCGCTCCTGGCGCTGCCGTTGCTGCCGCGGCTCGGCGCCATCCGCGTCTCCGCGTACTCCGCCGTGGCGGCCGTGCCGCTGTTGCTGATCACCGGGCTCGTCACCGACGGCCGGCACGCCCTGCGGGTGCCGACGGCGTCGGAGGCGGGCGCACTCGGCTACCTCGCCGTCGTCGTGACCGCCTTCGCGTTCTTCTGCTGGTACGACGCGCTGCCCCGGCTGGGGCCCGAACGCGCCGGGCTGTTCTCCGGATTCCTCCCCGTGGGCGCGATCGTCTCCACGATGGTGCTGGGGACCGGGCATCCCTCGTGGGCCGACGTCGCCGGCGCCGCCCTGGTCATCGCCGGGCTGCTCATCGGGCTGCGGACGCGTCGTCCGGACGGCTCCGAGCCGGTCGGCCCGGTCGTCGAGGAGACGGCCGGCCGACCGGGCTGAGCAGCGGGCTCGCGGACCCGATCGACCGGACCGAGCGGCCGACGCGGCCGACGCGGCCGAGTCGATCGACCATGCCGCGCGGCGGGGTCGCCGGCCCGTCGGTCACGGACTCGCCGTGACCGCCGGCTCGGCCGTAGCGTGCGGGCGCGAGTGGGCCGCGCCCTGGGCGGCGGCGCGGCGAGAGCAGGCGGGAGAGGCCGTCGCGGACCGCCGGCTCGTCCGTCACGGGCTCGCCGGGACGGCCGGGGACCCGGCGGTCACGGCGCCGCCTCGACGGTGAGCCGGCGGCGGTCGGTCTTTCCGTTGCCCGTACGGGGCAGCGCGGCCACATAGCGGACCGAATCCACGATCATGTATCGGGGCAGCCGGTCGGCGCAGTGCCGCTTGAGCTCGAGCAGATTCGGCCGCCGATCCTCGCCCGGCACCACGTACGCGACCAGCCGCGCGTCGAGCCCGGCGCCGGAGACCACGACCGCGACCTCGGACACACCGGGGCAGGTGAGGAGCGCGGACTCCACGTCGCCGAGCTCGATCCGGTGACCGCGTACCTTCACCATCCCGTCACGCCGTCCGAGGTAGTGGTACACCCCGTCGCGGAGGACGACGCGGTCGCCGGTCGGGTACGGGCCGGTCTGCGGCGGGCGCCCCCAGTAGCCGAGCATCACCGTGGGCCCCTCGACGACGAGTTCGCCCTCCTCGCCCGGCGCCGCGGCCGAGCCGTCCTCGCGCACGGCACGGATCCGGTCCCCGGAACAGGCCGTGCCGATGGGCACCGGCTCGGCCGGCGGACCGGTCACCTCGTAGCAGGCGCAGACATTGGTCTCGGTTGGGCCGTACAGGTTCAGGAACCGGATGCCGGGCAGGTGCTCGCGGAGCCGCCGCAGATGGGGCACCGGATAGGGCTCGCCGGCGAACAGCAGCGCCCGTAGCGCGGGCGGCCGCACGTCGAGCAGCCCCCCGTCGCGCGCCATCAGGACGAGTGCGGACGGCACCGAGTACCAGACGGTGATCTCACGCTGGACCAGGAACTCGACGAGCAGCCGCGGCGCGTACGCCGCCTCGCGCGGGATCAGCTGGACCGAGGCCCCGGCGTGGAAGGCCACGTACAGGTCGAGGACCGACAGGTCGAAGTGGAACGGCGCGTGGTTGGCGAACCGGTCGTCCGGGCGGGCTCCCAGCTCGCCGGCGGCCCACTCGACGAACGCCATCGCGTTGCGGTGGGAGATGCACACCCCCTTCGGCGTCCCGGTGGACCCCGACGTGTACAGGATGTACGCGAGATCGTCCTCCGTGCCGTCGTGGGCGGGCAACGGGCCACCGGGCCGCCCGGCCGGGGTCGTGGCCGCGATCCCCTCCGCGCGCAGTTCGCCGGCGCGGTCGCTGACGACGACCCGCGGGGCGCAGTCGCGGATGACGGCCGCGGCCCGGCCGGCGGGCGCGACCGGGTCGACCGGCACGTACGCGGCTCCCAGCCGCAGCACCGCCTGCATGACCGCCACCGCGTACGGGCTCTTGTCGAGCCAGAACGCGACGCGGTCGCCCCGGCGTACGCCCAGCGCGGCCAGCTCCCGGGCCAGGGCGTCGGCCCGCGCGTCGAGCTCGGCGTAACCGACACCGTCGACCGCCGGAGCGGATGAGCGCGCGTGCGCGCGCAGGAGCTGTTCGAGCCTCACAGTCCCAGCTCCTCGGCGATCTGTTCGAGCTGCATCTCCGAGGTGCCGGAGAAGGTGGTGCAGGGCAGCGCGTCCCGTACGTCCTTGGCGATCCCGGCGTCCTCACGGACACCGGCGCCGCCGAAGATGTGCTGGGCGTCCAGGGCCGTCGCCACGGCGTTCTCGCTGACCGCCAGCTTCGCCATCGCGACGTCGAGAACGGCACGCTCCCCCTGGTCGAGGCGCGCGCACGCGCGTTCGAGCAGGAGGCGGGCGGCGTCGAGACGGACCCGCATCCGGCCGATCCGGTGGGAGACGGCCTGGTTCGCCGCGAGCGGCCGGCCGAACTGGCGGCGCTCACGGGCGTGCTCCACGCAGCGGTCCAGCAGCCGCTCGGACTGCCCGAGATAGGCCGCGAACAGGCACGTACGCTCCCAGCGCATGGCGGACTGGAAGATCGCCGCGCCCTGCCCGTCGGCGCCCAGGCGCGCGCCGGCCGGGACCCGGCACCCGTCGAGACGCAGTTCGCCGGCCGGGCAGCGGACCAGGCCGGCCTTGCCGAACGGCTCGCCGACCGTGAGTCCCGGCGTCCCCCGCTCGATCACGAACGCCGAGACGCCCAGGTGGCCGAACTCGGGCCGGGTGCTCGCGTACACCACGAAGACGTCCGCGATCGGGCCGTTGCTGACGAAGGACTTCACGCCCGTGAGCACGTACTCGTCCCCGTCCCGTACGGCACGGGTGGCCAGGGCGGTCGCGTCGGAGCCCGCGCCCTCCTCCGTGATGGCGTTCGCGCCGATCCACTCACCCGAGCACAGGCGAGGGAGCACGCGCTCGCGCAGAGCCGGATCGCCGTGCTCGGCGATCGGCATCGCGCAGGCGAACAGGTGCGCCAGGACGGCGAACACCAGCCCCATGTCGGGGTGGTGCCGCCCGAACGCCTCCGCGGCCTGGGCCGTGGCGGCGAAACCGTGCCCGCCCCCGCCGTAACTCTCGGAAACGCTCAGTCCGGCGAGTCCGGCCCCGGCCGCCCACTGCCATTCCTCCCGGGTCAGGTAACCGGATGCCGGCACCGGATGGCCGTCAATTCTCTTGCTGAATCGGTGATAGACGTCCCGCTCATCCAAAGGCATGCAAAGCAGTTTAGAAGCACCTTCGGCGGGTGTCCTCGACAAAAAAGCCGGAACCGACTCATCAGTTCGGCGGAGGCCACTGGCCGAACGGCGGAGCCGGCCGCCCGGAAATTCGCCACTCCTACGGAAGACAGCCGGTCAACGGGGACGGTAGCGTCACCCCGACGGACCGGACCGCAGGGGCGGGAGCTTCGGATGGGACAGCAGGACGAGCTCGAAATACTCCAAAAATTCATCGAGGAGAAGATTCTCGACACTTCCGAAGTGGCGATAGAACCTGACACGCCGCTCCTCGAGCTCGGCATTCTCAACTCGCTCACCACCACCAGGCTCGTCGGTTTCATCCGCGATCAGTTCGGTGTGGAGATACCGATGAGCGAAATGGTCGGTGACAACTTCAAGGACCTGGCGAGCATCAGCCGTTTGGTGAGGGAGTGCGATCGTGGCGGACGTTGATTTCGACATCGGCATCATCGGTGGCGGGCCGGCCGGCTCCACCCTCGCCTCGTATCTATCGCAGGCCGGCCTGTCGTGCGTGGTCTTCGAGAGCGCGCTGTTCCCCCGCCCCCATGTCGGAGAGTCGCTGATCCCGGCCACCACGCCGGTGCTGGCCGACATCGGCGCGCTGGAGAAGGTGGACACCGGCGGCTTCCCGCGGAAGTACGGTGCGGCGTGGACGTCGGCGGCCGACTCGCGGATCCCCACGCTCGGCTTCGAGCTGTCGCACGGCTTCCAGGCCGCCGAGGTGGCGTTCAGCGAGCGCGACCAGCCGGGCGTGAAGCAGGATTACACCTACCACGTGGACCGCGGCGCGTTCGACCTGCTGCTTCTGCAGCACGCGGAGTCGCTGGGCGCCAAGGTCTATGAGGGCGTACGGGTCCGCCACGCCGACCTCGGCGACGACCCTCGCGTGGTCTTCGCCATGGGCCGCCGCGAGACGGACGTGCGGGTGCGGATGGTGGTGGACGCGAGCGGCCGGAACACCTTCCTCGGCCGGCAGCTCAAGCTGAAGGTCCCCGACCCGGTCTTCAACCAGTACGCGATCCACACGTGGTTCGACGGTTTGGATCGTTCCGCGCTCTCGGCGGACAAGAAGCAGGCCGACTTCATCTTCATCCACTTCCTGCCGGTGACCGACACGTGGGTCTGGCAGATCCCGATCACCGACACCGTCACGAGCGTCGGCGTGGTCACCCAGAAGCAGCAGTTCACCGCCGCCAAGCAGGACTGGGAGGGGTTCTTCTGGCAGTGCGTGGAGAGCCGCCCGGAGCTCGCCGACGCGCTGCGCGCCGCCGAGCGGGTGCGGCCGTTCCGCCCCGAGGGCGACTACAGCTACGCCATGCGGGAGATCTGCGGTGACCGGTGGATGCTCATCGGCGACGCCGCCCGCTTCGTCGACCCGATCTTCTCCAGCGGCGTCAGCGTGGCCATGAACAGCGCCCGCATCGCGTCGTACGACATCATCGCCGCGGCCGAGAAGGGCGACTTCGGCAAACCGTCGTTCGACGCGTACGAGGGCCGGCTGCGCCGGGCCGTGCGCAACTGGTACGAGTTCATCTCCATCTACTACCGGCTGAACATCCTGTTCACCGCCTTCGTCGCCGACCCCCGGTACCGGATCGACGTGCTGAAGATGCTCCAGGGCGATGTCTACGACGGGGGCGAACCGGCCGCGCTCACCAAGATGCGGGAGATCACCCGCCAGGTCGAGGAGAACCCGGACCACCTGTGGCACCGGCATCTCGGCACGCTCCGCGCGCCGAGCCAGGCCCCGCTGTTCTGACGAGGAAGGACACGTGTGATGAAGAAGTTCGTGCTCACCGAGGACGGGTTGCCGGACCGCTGGTACAACATCCTCCCCGACCTGCCCGTGCCGCTGAAGCCGTACCTGCACCCGGTCACCCATGAGCCGCTGGCCCGGGAGGACCTGACGTCCCTGCTGCCGGACGCGGTGATCGACCAGGAGTTCACCCAGGAGCGCTGGGTGGACATCCCCGACGAGGTCCGTGACATCTACCGGATGTGGCGGCCCACCCCGCTCTACCGGGCGGACCGGCTCGAGCGCGCGCTGGACACTCCGGCGAAGATCTACTTCAAGTACGAGGGCGTGTCCCCGGCGGGCTCACACAAGCCGAACACCGCGGTGCCGCAGGTCTACTACAACGCCCGGCAGGGTGTGCGCCGCGTCACCACCGAGACCGGGGCCGGGCAGTGGGGCTCGGCGCTGTCCTTCGCGGGGGCGCTGTTCGGCGTCGAGGTCGCCGTCTACATGGTGAAGTCCTCCTACCACCAGAAGCCGTACCGCCGGTCGCTGATGGAGACCTGGGGCGGTCAGGTCTTCGCGTCGCCGACCGACCTGACCCAGGCGGGCCGCGACGTCCTCGCCAAGGACCCCGACTCCCCGGGCAGCCTTGGCATGGCCATCGCCGAGGCCGTCGAGGACGCGCTCAGCCGCGACGACACCCGGTTCGCCCTCGGCTCGGCGATGAACCACGTCGTGCTGCACCAGACCGTGATCGGCATCGAGGCCAAGCGCCAGCTGGAGATGGCCGGCGACTACCCCGACGTCGTCGTCGGCTGCGTCGGCGGCGGCTCCAACTTCTCCGGCCTGGCGTTCCCGTTCATGGCCGACCGGCTGTCCGGGGACCGCCCGCAGACGCGTTTCGTGGCCGCCGAGCCGACGGCGTGCCCGACGCTCACCCAGGGCCGCTACGCCTACGACCACCCCGACACGGCCGGCCTGGGCCCGCTGCTGCCCATGCACACCGTCGGGCGCGGGTTCATCCCTCCGCCGATCCACGCGGGCGGTCTGCGCTTCCACGGCGACGCGCCGACGCTGTGCGCGCTGTACGACCAGGGACACGTCGAGGCCCGCGCCTACGACCAGACCGCGGTGTTCACCGAAGCGGTCCGGTTCGCCCGCAGCGAGGGGTTCCTGATGGCCCCGGAGTCCTCGCACGCGCTGCGCGGCGCGGTCGAGGAGGCGGTGGCCGCCCGCGAGGCCGGTGAGGCGCGCACGATCCTGTTCGGGTTCTCCGGGCACGGGCACTTCGACCTGGCGGCGTTCGACGCGTTCCTCGCCGGCCGGCTGGAGGACTACGAGACGCCGCGACACGAGCTGGAGGCGGCGCTGAACGAGCTGCCCCAGGTCGCCCGGTGATCGACGTCCATCACCACGCCTACCACGCCCGGCTGGCCGACGAACTCGGCGTCGCCGAGATGGCCCCGGGCGTGCCGGTGCCCACGTGGACGCCGGAGGACTCGCTGCGGGTCCTGGACCGCAACGGCCTGGACGGGGCGGTGCTGTCGGTGCTGCTGCCGGACGCGGCCCGGCCGTCGGCCGGGCTGGTCCGGCGGGTGAACGAGTGGACCGCCGAACTCCTCGGCGACCGGTTCGCCGGGCTGGCCTCACTGCCGATGGGCGATCCGGACGCGATGTTCGACGAGCTCGCCCATGCCCTGGACGTCCTGGAGATGGACGGCGTGGTGCTGAGCGCGAGCCTGCCCGACGGCCGGCTGCTGGGCGACCCGTCGCTGGCGCCGCTCTTCGACGAGCTGAACCGGCGGCAGGCGGTCGTCTTCGTGCATCCCAACCCGGCGTACGGATGCTCCTGCACCGGACCGGCCGTCCCGCCGCCGCTCGTCGACTTCGTCATGGACACCACCCGGGCGGTGGCGGGCCTGCTGTTCGGCGGCACGCTGCGCCGCTGCCCGGACATCAAGCTCATCCTTGCGCACGGCGGCGGCACGGTCCCGTACCTCGCCCAGCGGTTCGAGCTGGCCGGCGAGTGGGTCGTCCCGGGCGCCGACGCGCGGCAGGTGCTCGACGACCTGCGCCGGCCGTACTACGAGATGGCGCAGTCCGCGTCGGCGGGCGCGCTGGCCTGCCTGCGAACGGTCACCGACGAGTCGCACATCCTGTTCGGCACCGACTATCCGTTCATGCCCGAGCCGGTGGTGGCCTCGACGCTGCGCGCGATGAGCGGGCCGGACCACGCACGGGCCCTGTTCGGGAGGTTCGCCTGATGCGGCACCTGGAGGACGTCCGGGTCGGCGAGGTCCACGAGCTCGGACGCATGAGCCTGTCGGAGGCGGACATCACGCGATTCGCCCAGTCGTACGATCCCCAGGTCCCGCACCTCGACGGCACGATCGCCAGCGGCTGGCAGGTGGCCGGCGTGTTCATGCGCCTGTACGTCGACGCCGTGCTGCGGGACACCGCCGTGGACCTCTCCCCGGGCATCGACGAGCTGGCCTGGCTGCGCCCCGTCCGGCCCGGCGACGTGCTCTCGGGCAGGGCGACGGTGCTCGACATCGCGCCGTCGCTGTCCCGGCCGGACTGCGGTGTCGTCCGGCAGCGCGGTGAGCTCTCCGATGACCGGGACCGGACGGTGATGCGCATGACCTTTTACAGCCTCGTCAGGAGACGCGTAATGTCCTCCGCATGACGCTGCCCACTCCGGCGGAGATCCTGAGCGCGGCCGGCATCGCGTTCTCCTCGTTCACGCACCCGCCGATCCGCACCTATGAGGACATCGAACGGGAGCTGAAACTGCCGCCGGAGCTCCTCCTCAAGACGATGGCGTTCCGCTCCGAGACGGGATTCGTCCTCGCCTCGCTGCCGATCCTGTCCCGCGTCGCCTACGGCCCGCTGGCCAAGGCGGCCGGGCTGCCGAGGGCGGCGCTGCGCCAGGCCGGGCCCGGCGACCTGGCGGAGCTCGGCATGGAGCCGGGCGGCGTCAGTCCCCTGACCGGCCTGCCCGGCACTCAGATCGTCTTCGACGTCTCGGTGCGCGCCATGGCGACGGTCCACTTCGGCAGCGGCCGGGCCGACGAGACCCTGACGGCCCAGGCCGCCGACCTGATCGAGGTGGTGCGGCCGGTCTTCGCCGACCTGGTCAAACGGTGACCCGCAGGGTCCCGCTCCCGTCCTGAGCCACGACCGGGTCTCCGCCTTCGATCCCGGTCCCGTCCTGCTCCGCCACCGGGTCTCCGCCTTCGATCCCGCTGCCGTCCTGCTCCGCCACCGGGCCGTCGCGCTCGATCTCGGCCCAGGCGCGGGCGAGCCGGTGCACGAGCACGTCGAGCCGTTCGCGGGGCAACGTGAAGGGAACCCGGATGTGGGCGTCGTGCGCCCGGCCGGGACTCATCACCGACCCGGGCACCACCTCGACCCCGTGCCTGAGCGCCACCTGCGCGAAAGTGTCGGCGTCCACGCCGGGCAGCTCGATCCACAGCGCGCCGCCGCCGTCCGGACGGCGCCACCGCCAGCGGGGCAGCCGGTCGCGGAGCAGCGCCTCCACGTGGTCGAGACGCCGGGCCAGCTCCGGGGCGCGAGCACGCGTGATCTCCTCCAGCCGGGGAACGAGCCGGGCTGCGAGTGCCTGGTCGAGCACCGGGCCGGCGATGTCGGCCAGTACCTTCCGCCGCGCGAGGCGCTGCACGACCTCGGCGGGGGCGCGCACCCACCCGATCCGCAGCCCGGCCCACACCGTCTTGGCCAGCGACCCCACCGACAGCACCTCCGCGCCCGGCGGCGCGTACCCGGCCAGCGGACGCAGCGGCTCCGCCGACTCCTCGTACCGGACGTAGGCGTTGTCCTCCAGCACCGGAACGTCGTGGCGGGCGGCCAGTTCGGCGATGCGCCGCCGCCGGGCCGCCGACATCAGCACGCCGGTCGGGTTGTGGTAGGTCGGCATCACGTAGAGCAGCCGGGGCGATCCGGCCGCCAGGGCCGCCGCCACGGCGTCGGCGTCGGCGCCCTCGTCGTCCACCGGCACCATGTGCAGCCGCGCGCCGCGGGCACGGAAGACGTCGAGGCAGCCGGGCCAGTTCGGCGTCTCCACGAGCACGGTGCCGCCCGAGCCGAGGTACAGGTCGGCGACGAGCGCGATGGCCTGGTGCGCCCCGGTCGTCACGAGGATCTCGTCGGCGACGGTGGGCAGGCCGTCGCGGGTCATCCGCTCGGCCAGCGCGGTGCGCAGCTCGGGCAGACCGCACGGGTGGTAGCCGGGATCGGCCAGCAGATCGGTCAGGTCCTCGGCGGCGAGGTCGCGCAGCACCTCCTCCAGCTCCGGAACGGCGCCCTCGACCGTAGTGGTCAGGGAGATCACCTGGTCCGGTCCGTCGATCAGCCGCTGGAACACGGCCGTCGCGGTCCCGCCCGGCACCCGGCGGTCCATGACGCGGCGGTGCGGGCGTGCGGTCGCCGCGATCCGCGTGCCGCTGCCCCGCCGGCTCACGAGCAGCCCGTCCGAGCGCAGCCGGTCGTAGGCCCCGACCACCGTGGTCCGGCTCACGCGGAGCGCGTCGGCGAGACGGCGCTCGGACGGCATGCGGTCTCCGGGATGCAGCAGGCCGTCCTCGACCGCGCGGCGCACCGCGTCGGCCAGGCGCTGGTAGAGCGGGCCGCGGCCGGCCGGCCAGTTGCCCAGCAGCGCGACGACGCTGCGTTCCATCGGTGCACGATCCGCTTCCAGTGAACGGTCCACTCTCCCCATCAAGGTCTCCGGGGTATCGGCCTGCTCGAAAGTGGCGTCGTCGGCGGTCGCCGCACGGACCGCGTGAGCCTACGCCGAATGACCATGCCCCGCCAAGCAGGGCCGCACGCGGGAAATCACTGGAGTCGGCGTCACCGAATGTCAAGATACGTGTCACTCCGGGCTTACATCACGCTCTCCCCACCGCAGCCCGCCCGGATCACCGTCATAACCGAGCCCCTCCCCCGGCCGTGAAGGACCCCCCATGCTCGTACGCCTCGCCGCCGTCAGCCTCGCCTCGGCCCTCCCCTTCGCCCTCATCAGCGGTACCGCCTCCGCCGCCACCACGGTGGCGGACGTCGGGCACCGGGGCGCGTCCGCGTACGCGCCGGAGAACACTCTCGCGGCCTTCCGGCAGGCCAAGACCCGGCACGCGGACTACTTCGAACTGGACGTCCAGCAGACCAAGGACCACCAGCTGATCGTCATGCACGACACGACGCTCAGCCGCACCACGAACGTGGAGAAGCTCTACCCGCACGGTTCGCCCTGGCGGATCCGCGACTACACCCTCAAGCAGATCAAGCGACTCGACGCCGGGTCGTGGTTCTCCGCCAAGTACAAGGGCGAGCGGGTGCCGACCCTGGACGAGACGCTGCGCGCCATGCAGGGCCAGGGGCTGAAGCTCCTCCTGGAGATCAAGAACCCGTCCCTGTACCCCGGCATGACCGCCCGGATCGCGACCGAGCTGCGCACCGAACCGTACTGGCTGCGCCCCGGCCGGCTGATCGTGCAGAGCTTCGAGTGGTCGTCGCTGAAGAGCTTCCACAAGCTGCTGCCGTCCGTGCCGCTCGGCGTGCTCGGCAAGCCCACGACGGCGCAGCTCCCGGCGGTCGCCAAGTACGCCCGGTACGTCAACCCGAAGTACACGACGGTCAGCAAGAGCTACGTCACCAGCGTCAAGAAGCGTCACCTCAAGGTCTTCGTGTACGTCGTCAACGACCGTTCGACGATGCGCCGGATGATCGGCTACGGCGTGAACGGGATCATCACCAACCGCCCCGACACGCTCCGCTCGGTCCTCAAGGGCTGACGGACGCGCGACGGCGCACCCCCGCCGGCGGCTTCCCGACCGGCGCGCGCCCGTGCCGGTCCCGCTCGTCCGGGGGCGGGCCGATGATCACGGCAGCGAGCGCGCGCCTCCTGACCGGCGGGGCCGTCCGGTCCCGCCCCGCCCCCCCTGCGGACGGAGTGGCCGCGCGGGAGGACACCGCCGTTCGTCAACGCCGTGGATCGTCGTTGCTCACGGCACCGAAGTCCTCGGCGCCGGTCATCGGCGGCCGACGGCACCTCCCGCGCTGCTCCGCTCGCTCCCTACGGGGCGGCGAACTCGCAGTAGGCCACGGTGGCGTCGTCGTGGCGCTTGTGGCGGGGCCAGCGCCGTCCGTCCGGGTCGGATCGCTCGGCCTCGCGGACCTGTTCGATCAGCGCCGCCGGCCCCGGCCCGGCCAGGGTGGTCATGGTCTGCGGCCAGTCGGCGAGGCCGAAGGCGTCGGCGAGGCGGGTGGCGCCGTCGGTGAGCAGGGCCGCCCGGCGCAGCTCCGGCAACGGCACGCTGCCGGTGAGCGCCCGCCCGGCCACGCGCGGGTCGGCGGCGGCGAACCCGCTACCGGCGGCGGTGAGCGCGGTGACCCGCCCGTCCTGGTCGAGCAGCAGCGTGGAGTCCGACAGCACCAGGTAGTCCGCGGCCTGGTCGCGGACGCGCAGGGCGACGACCGTCGTCGCCGGGGTCCAGGGATGGGACAGGTCGCAGTGGCCGCCGTGCGCGGCGGCCGTCTCCGTGATCGCCTGGGCGAGGGCGGCGGCCGGGCTCAGGGCGTGGTCGAGCAGACCGGCGAGCAGCCGGGTCGCGAGCTGCCCGACGTACCAGGGACGGCCGTGCACGCAGCCGGTCTTGTCCCTGTCGATGCTCATGCCGTCCAGCACGACCGCGGCGCCGAGCGCGGTCGCGACGAAGTCCTCGTTCGGCCGGGCGGGACTGCCCTGCTCGGTCGCCCAGGTCACCCGCATCATCGTTGCGGGTCTCCCGTGTCGGCGCGGCGCTTGAGGTCCGCCCACAGGTCGTCGACCTGCTCGGCGAGCCGCTCGAGCGTGCCGGAGTTGTCGATGACCCGGTCGGCGATCTCCAGCCGGCGCTCCCGGGTGGCCTGGGCCGCGATGCGGGCCCGCGCGTCCGCCTCGGTCATGCCGCGCCGCCCGGTCAGCCGCCGCACCTGCTCCTCGACGGGCGTGTCGACGACGACCACGAGGTCGTACATGCCGGCCAGGCCGTTCTCTGCGATCAGCGGCACGTCGTAGACCACGATCGCGTCTCCCGGCGCCTGGTCGACGAGCTCGCGCATCCGCTCGCCGACGCGCGGGTGGACGATCGCGTTCAGGCGCGCCCGCCGCTCCTCGTCGGCGAACACGATCGACCCGAGCCGCTCCCGGTCGAGGGATCCGTCCGGGCGCAGCACCCCGTCGCCGAACTCGGCGACGACCTCGGCCAGGCCGGGCGTGCCCGGCTCGACGACCTCGCGGGCGACGGCGTCGGCGTCGACGATCACCGCGCCGTGCTCCGCGAGCCGCCGGGACACCTCGCTCTTGCCGGACCCGATCCCTCCGGTCAACCCCACACTCAGCACGCCCGCGAGCGTACTCACTCCGGCGCGGTCGCGGGCGTGAGGGGCTTGCGCATGTGGACGAGCGTCACGTGGTCGGCGACCCGCTCCCGGTGGGTCTCGGCGTACCCGAGACGGCGGTACAGCCGCAGGTCGGTCTCGCTGAGGTGCCCGGTGAACAGCACGCAGGCGTCGGCCCGGCCGGCCGCCTCCGTCTCCAGTGCCCGCATCAGCGCCTCGCCGATCCCCCGTCCCTGCAGGTCGGGCACGACGACGAGCCGGCCGACCAGGCAGGTGCGCTCGTTGAACCGGCCGCGTACCGAACCGACGATCCGGGGTCCCACGCTGGCCTTCAGGACCACCGACTCGGCGATCATCTTCCGGATCTGGTCGAGGGACTCGACCAGCGGCGGCAGGAAGGGATCACCGTGCAGCTGCGCCTCGGTGACGTACGCGGCGCGCTGCACGGTGAGGATCTCCCCGGCGTCGGCGACGCCGGCGCGCTCGATCCGGGCCTCCTCCACGGGCGGTCAGCCCACCACGCGGACGGTCGCGGCCACCGGGTAGTGGTCCGAGGCCCGCCGCGTCGAGTCGACCGCGCTGTTGGCGAAGCCGAGGTCGTCGCTGCCGAGGATCCAGTCGACGCGCGCGCCGCCCGTCGTCGTCGGCGGAGGCGAGTCGGTCGGGCTGCGCAGCCCGCTCTGGCCCGTGAGGCGGCTCAGCTCCGGGCCGCCCGGACCTGCACCGATGTTCCCGGCGATGACCGTGCGCGGCGCGCCGCTCCACACCTGCAGCAGCTTCACGATCTCGGCGAGCCGGCTCTGGGTGCGGTCCGCGCCCTGCTGGAGCCGGACGGACCACACGTCGGCCGTGCTCCCGCCGCCGACGTCGACCCGCGCCCAGACGTACCCCGGCGCCTGCGGGCCGGCGCCCACCGGCAGCCGCCCGGTACCGGTGGCCTTGACGCGCAGCCGGGTCAGCACCGCGTTGCCGTCCTGGTGGTCGCCCGCCGGGCCCCACACGAGGCGCATCTTCAGCCGCCGGGCCAGCCAGGACGCCACGTCGGTCGTGCCCGACATCGGGCGGCCCCGCCCGGCCTCCTGCAAAGCCACCACGTCGGCGTGCTGCGCCTCGATCGCGCGGGCGATCGCCTCCGGGTCCAGCCGGCCGTCGTTCCCGACGGCGTCGTGGATGTCGTACGAGACGAGGCGGAACGTGCCCGCCAGCGTCGCGGCGCGGGTCACCGACGGCGCGGTCACCGCGTAGACCACCGGGACGGCCACGAGGACGAGCGCGCCCGCGCCCGCGCCGAGCGCGCGGACCGCCGAACGGGCAGGCAGCGGGCCGCCGCGCGCCGCGGCGATGGCCGACAGCAGGCCCAGCGCGATGCCCGCCAGGCCCGGCAGGACCTTGTTCGGCAACGGCAGCGGGTGGGTGTAGTGCAGTTGGTACGGCAGGATCACGACCAGGATCCCCAGCGCGCCGAGGGCGGCGCCGAGGTCGATGCGCCACGCCCGGCCCCCGGTGTCGGGGACGCTGACGTTCGGCGGTGGCCCGCCCCGCTCGGCGGGCCGGCCGCGGTAGCCGCCGCGCCGCAGCGGCACCCGCGAGGCGACCGCCAGCAGCCACGCCGACAGCACCTGCCCGACGACCACGACCGCGATCGCCACCGCGCCGGTCAGGCCGTACCGGCCCGTGACCGCGCCCGCGCCGACGCCGAGAAGTGTGCCGCCGAACACGCACACCCCGCCGGGCACGGCCGCGACGGCCAGGCCCGAGGACAGGAACGCCAGGGCCAGCGCCTGCCCGGCCAGGACGACCACCCCGGCGACGGCCAGGGGCAGCCCGCCGCTGGAGGACGTGAACGCCGGGCTGGACAGCACGAGGATCTGCAGGGCCAGGAACGGACCCAGGGCCGCCGCGCCGAGCGCGTCACGCCAGCCGATCACCGGAGCCTCGACCTGCGGCGTGCGCAGCCAGCGCACCAGCACCGCCGCTCCGCCCGCGACGACGAGCACGGTGACGACCCAGGCGGCGACGCCCGTACGGGCGGGCGGGTCCCAGGTGCCGAAGGCGAGCCGCAGCGCGGTGTCGCCGGTGAGCCCTGCCGTCGCCGCCACCGCGAAGCCCGTGCCGGACAGGCCGCGCGCCACCTCGTACAGCGCCGTGACGGCGAGCATCCCGAACACGGCGCCCGCGAACGCGAGCCACAACGCCGGTGAGACGGCCTGCATGACGAGCCGGACCGCCAGCAGCCCGCCGATCGCGACGGCCACCAGGCCGCGCGACCCGGCGACCGCGCGGACGCCGGGCGCCAGGAAGCCGGACAGGCACGCCACCAGGATCACCAGCGTGGCGGTGACCGCCCCGCCGGTCTCGGTGTAGTGCCCGAACGCGGGGAACGCCGCCCGCAGCACCTCGGCGAGCACCGCGAGGGTGACCGCGATCAGCGAGATCCGCGAACGTTCCTGGGGAACGACCGGGGGTCCCGCCGTAGCGACGGGACCCCCAGATCGGACGCGTGAGTCAGAATCGACCATAACGGTGGTCTGTCTACTCCTCGCCGGTTTTCGGTTGTGTGTTACTCCTGGCCGCCGGACAGCTTCTCGCGGAGGGCCGCGAGCGCCTCGTCGGAGGCGAGAGCGCCGCCCGTGTCGCCGCCCTGCGACTCCTCCGTCGCGTACGACTGCGGGCCGGCCGCCTCGGCCTCGGCGCGCCGGGCCTCCTCGACCTGCCGCTTGTGGGCGTCGAAGCGAGCGCGGGCCTCGGCGTACTGCCGCTCCCAGGTCTCACGCTGCTCGTCGTAGCCCTCGAGCCAGTCACCGGTCTCCGAGTCGAAGCCCTCGGGGTACTTGTAGTTCCCCTGCTCGTCGTACTCGGCGGGCATGCCGTAGAGCGTCGGGTCGAACTCCTCGTCGGTGAACGTCCCGCCGGTCTCGTTGGCCTGCTTCAGCGAGAGGCTGATGCGGCGCCGGTCGAGGTCGATGTCGATGATCTTGACGAAGATCTCGTCGCCGACCTGCACGACCTGCTCCGGGATCTCCACGTGGCGCTCGGCCAGCTCGGAGATGTGGACCAGGCCCTCGATGCCCTCCTCGACCCGCACGAACGCGCCGAACGGCACCAGCTTGGTGACCCGGCCCGGAACGACCTGGCCGATCTGGTGGGTACGGGCGAACTGCTGCCAGGGGTCCTCCTGCGTCGCCTTGAGCGACAGCGAGACCCGCTCGCGCTCCATGTCGACGTCGAGGACCTCGACCGTGACCTCCTGGCCGACCTCGACGACCTCGGAGGGGTGGTCGATGTGCTTCCAGGACAGCTCGGACACGTGCACCAGACCGTCGACGCCGCCGAGGTCGACGAACGCGCCGAAGTTGACGATGCTGGAGACGACGCCCTTGCGGACCTGGCCCTTCTGGAGGGTGTTGAGGAAGGTCTGGCGGACCTCGCTCTGGGTCTGCTCGAGCCAGGCACGGCGGGACAGGACCACGTTGTTGCGGTTCTTGTCCAGCTCGATGATCTTGGCTTCGAGCTCACGGCCGACGTACGGCTGGAGGTCGCGGACCCGGCGCATCTCCACCAGCGATGCCGGCAGGAAGCCGCGCAGGCCGATGTCGAGGATGAGGCCGCCCTTGACGACCTCGATGACGGTACCGGTGACGATGCCGTCCTCGTCCTTGATCTTCTCGATCGTGCCCCAGGCGCGCTCGTACTGGGCGCGCTTCTTGGACAGGATCAGGCGACCTTCCTTGTCCTCCTTCTGGAGGACGAGGGCCTCGACGTGGTCTCCGACCTTGACGACCTCGTTCGGGTCGACATCGTGCTTGATCGAAAGCTCACGCGAGGGGATGACACCCTCGGTCTTGTAGCCGATGTCGAGCAAGACCTCGTCTCGATCGACCTTGACGACAGTGCCCTCGACAATGTCGCCGTCGTTGAAGTACTTGATGGTCTCGTCGATCGCCGCGAGGAAGGCTTCCTCGGACCCGATGTCATTGACCGCTACCTGCGGGGTACTCGAGGTGGCCTCGGTGCTGCTCGTCATGTGTGGGATGGCTCCGGATACGGACATGCGTAGTTGCCTGTGCTGCGCGGAGGGCCAGTTATCCGTCCCTGCCGATGAACCGGCGGCGTGACCATACCGATGTCGACGTGACCGAGCGCGAGCCTGCTCTGTCCGAGGCGCGCGCAGGCCCACAGCGCAGCGATCAGAATATGGGACGTACCCCGGTACGGTCAATCTCTCGGATGATCAGTACGGGCACGCGCGTGCCGCGAGTCCCTTGGCGAGGTAGATCATCTTAGCCTGCGGGAAGGCCACCGTGGCCGGATCCCCGTCGGACGTGAAGCGCTTGTCCGGGTGCCGGGCCAGCCAGTCGAGCCACGCGATCGAGCAGAACCGCCGGCAGTCGTCCTGGGGAACCCTGCCGTCGTCGCGGATCCGCGGGATCTGCCGAGGATCATAGTCCTTCTCGAAAGGTGAGTCGGC
Organism: Actinoallomurus rhizosphaericola; assembly: GCF_024055675.1. NCBI lineage: Bacteria > Bacillati > Actinomycetota > Actinomycetes > Streptosporangiales > Thermomonosporaceae > Actinoallomurus > Actinoallomurus rhizosphaericola. The sequence continues at coordinate 260,828 of NZ_JAMXMW010000014.1, forward strand.
CGGACGCCACCCCGCGAGGAACATCCCCTGGAAGTTCCACCGGGCTCCGCCGGCCGCTCCGTGGCCGGCCCAGGACAGGCGCGCCGGGGCGCCGAAAGGAAACGCGAACGTCACCGGCGGGATACCCGTCGCGGCCGTGATCATCTTCTGGTCGGTGCCGATCTCCTGGGCCACGGCAGCGTGATCCATTCCCGCCAGGTCCCGGTGGTGGGTCGTGTGGTTGGCGACCTCGAAGCCGTGCTGGGTCAGCCAGCGCATCGCGGCCGCCGCCCGGTCCCCCAGCGCGAACGGGTCGGCGTTCACGAAGAACGTCGCGACCGGGCGGAACCCCGGATGCTCCCGGGCCACCCGCTCGATCACCCCGACGGCGGTGTCCGGCTCCGGAGCGCCCGCCGCGTCGAAGGCCAGATGCGTCGGCGACCCGTCGTCGAAGGTCAGCACGACCGGGTGCCGCCCCGCCGGGACGTTCATCGTCCCCGTGACGAACTCCGCGGCCGTCACCGGCACGTAGCCCTCCTGCGCCAGCCGGGTGAACTCCGCGTACAGCTGGGCGGGCGTACGGTCCAGCGACGCCTTCGGCTTGGCCAGCACCCGGTGGACCATCAGGATCGGGACCTGTCCGAGCTCGTTCGCGCCGACGGCGCGGGCCGCCGCGGCCGCCCGCGCCCGGTCGAAGGCCGGCGGGGCCGACGACGCCGGCGGGTGCGGCGGGGCCGCCTGCGCCGGGACCGCCGGCGCGACCGCCCGCCGGCCGCGCCCCGCGCCGCGCCCCGGCGTCGCCGCGCCGTCCCCGGCGGCGGAGACGGCCGCGGCGGCGCCCGCGCGGCGCGCCGCCCG
>NZ_JAMXMW010000015.1:0-259665 GCF_024055675.1 Actinoallomurus rhizosphaericola
ACGCATGACTCATCGCACTGACGCCCCTCATCTGGTCGTCCGCCCCAGCTCCGTGAACTAACACCTCATTGGGCAGATCGCCGGAGGCCCGTGGTATGTGACGGGTCTTAGCGAAATCGGTTAAGAGTGCGTCGAAAAACCACTAGTAGAGGGCGTCCGGTGAGGAGAATATTACTAACCGGTTAGGTCAGCGACGGGTCGGGAATGCTGTGATCATTTTGGTCCGTTACGGCCCTGAGCCCCGCCGCGTTCCCCGGGCCGGAGCCGCGCGGGGAACGTGACGGGGCGTCCTCGTCGTGAGGTCAGGCCAGGCGCTCGATGTCCGCGCCCAGGGCGTTCAGCCGCTCGGCGACGTGCGAGTGGCCGCGGTCCAGGTAGTAGCCGTTCGTGATCGTGGTCTCGCCCTCGGCCACGAGGCCCGCCAGTACCAGCGCGCTGCCCGTGCGCAGGTCGTGGGCGACGACCTCGGCACCGCGCAGCGGCGTCGCGCCGTTGACCTTGGCGCGGTTGCCGTTCACCTCGATGTCGGCGCCCATCCGGACCAGCTCGTCGGCCAGCTTGAACCGGCCGTCGAAGATGCGCTCGTAGATGTAGCTCGGCCCGTCGGCGAGGCAGGACAGCGCCATGATCGGCGACTGGAGGTCGGTGGCGAAGCCGGGGTACTCGTCGGTGATCACGTTGATGGGCCGCAGCGGCCGGTCGCGGCGGACCCGGAGCACGGCGCCCTCCTGGGAGAACTCCACGCCCATCTGCTCAAGCTTGTCGGCGGCGACGCCGAGGTGCTCGAGCGAGGCGCCGACCAGGCTGATCTCGCCGCCCGTGGCGGCGGCCGCCATCACCAGCACGCCGGCGTCGATGCGGTCGGGCATCACGGTGTGCTGGACCGCGGTGAGACGGTCGACGCCCTCGACGGTGATGAAGCCGGTGCCGCCGCCGGTGATGCGCGCGCCCATGCGCTGCAGGAGCTGGATGACGTCCAGGACCTCGGGCTCGAGGGCGCAGTTCTTGATCAGCGTGGTGCCCTCGGCCAGCGAGGCGGCCATGAGGAGGTTCTCGGTGCCGGTGTGCGAGGGCGTGTCGAGGTAGAGGGTGCCGCCCTGCAGCTGACTGACCTTGACGTGGATGCTGCCACGGCCGTCGTCGCTCACCTGCTCGGTGACGGTCGCGCCCATGCGCTTGAAACCGTTGTAGTGGAAGTCCAGGTTACGGCTGCCGAGGTTGCATCCGCCGACGCCCTCGATCACCGCCTCACCGAGCCGGTGCAGCAACGCCGGGACGAACAGGAACGAGCCACGGAACCGCGAAGCGATCTCTTCGGGCAGGACCGGGCTCGTCAGCTGCGACGCGTCGATCACCAGGGTGCGCTCGGCCTCGTGCAGCTCGGCCTTCGCGCCGATCGCCTGCGCCAGCTCGACCGCGCGTTTCACGTCCTCGATGATCGGTACGTTGCGCAGGACCGTACGTCCCTCGGCCGCCATCAGGGAGGCGCCGATCATCGGCAGGACGGCGTTCTTGGCGCCCTGGACGAACACGGTGCCGTTCAACTCGGCGCCGCCCCGCACGCGGTAACGGACCTCGTGGCCCAAGCTCATATCGCCGGTGCTCCTTTGGCTGCGGTGAAGTTAGACTGCCCGCTCGGTCAGGTCGGCGGGTCACGAGTGCCGCGCGTGTGACACGGGCGGCCCCAGTATTCCATCGGGCGCTCCGCGGCATGACCGAAACTTCCGGTCTGGCGTGGTTGCGCCGATTGGTTAGATGCGGCGGGCCGCAGGTTTGTTCGGGGTCTCGCGGACCTCAGCGACCGGGCTTGCCGATGCGTTCAGCGTTTCACTTGTACGAACCTGAGCCCCGAGCATACCCACGGGTTCACGTGGTATCCGCGCCCCGGTGCGCCGGATGGACCGGAGTGATGCCGATGTGACGCTCGGTGAGACCGTCCGAGAGCACGTCCGTTATCGGGGTGGATCGCGGGACCGCGGGCTCAGCCGAGCCGGATGACCTCGACCGCGTCGCCCGTCGCCGGACGCGCGCCGGCGTCAGCGAGGTGGCACGTCTGGAGACACGTCACTTTGACGCCGGGGCGACGTGGCAGGCCCGGCGAAACGGACATCCGTGGGTCACCACCGACGGACAGGAGACAATGACAGCGGCGCAGTCGCCGCCGGTCGGCCCAGCGAACCCGCCCGGGTACCTTTCAATCCCCTCGCATCAAGGGCAGGTGCTCAAGGCGAGAGTCGACCGAAGCGGCGACGAACTCCGGAACGGGACAACTGCCGCGGACATGGGACCACGTGTCGGCCATACGCTCGGTCATGGACTTCACGATCGCCGCGGCGGCGCCGGGGTCGTAGCCGATGCCCGTCGCCAGCCGGCGGAAGTGCTCGGTCGTGATGAGACGGGTCGACTGACCACCGCCCAGCCCGAACGCAAGCCTGTCGTCCGTGAACTCCGGGTACGCGGTGACGGCGACGAGGTCGTAGGCGGGAGAGAGCCGTGGAGTGCGCTCATCGGGGTAGCGCAGCGTCCAGTTCTTCAGGTGTGCGTCCAGATTCCCCATGACCACGATGGCCACCAGTCTCCGGATGTACTCCTCGACGTCTTGGGGGCTGGGCGACGCCACATCAGGAGGTTCCCGATCGGATACCCACGGAAGATACTGTCGAAAAGCTGCCGGATATCGTCCTTTTCCCAGCGAAAGGGGCGTTGGAACCTCGGAATCCGGATTCGGCCGCTCAGCGTCCACTCGACGAGTTCAGTCGGCCGGGTCCGTTCCACCCTCGGCTTCGTTACCGTGGCCACGGTGACTCCCCTCGACGATGCCATGGTAGGGCGTCGATCAGGTGGTCCGATGATGAAAAAGCGTAATGATCAATGGTCCCGGGTGACCTCGACGGCGTCGCCGACGTTGATGGTGCCGAGGGCGCGGGGGACGGCGTTCTGGCCGAAGATGACGCCGCGGTCGCCGTCGGGGAAGACGAGGGTCCGGTAGGTCGCCAGGGTGCGCAGCGGCTCGCGGCCCTTGACGGCGGTCTCCTGGTCGGTGGTCGTGATCACGCAGCGGGCGCAGGGCTTGACCAGCTCCAGCTCGACACCGCCGATCCGCAGGGTGCGCACCGTGTCCTCGCCCCACGCGCCGAGACCTTCGAGCACGATGTTGGGCCGGAAGCGGTTCATCGGCAGCGGCTCGTCGAGGCGGGAGTTCAGCTCCTCCAGGGACTCCACCGAGGTGACGAGCAGGGGGAACTCGTCGGCGAACTTCACCGTGCCGCCGCCGACCCTGGTCGGGCGCCGGCCGGTGAACCGGACGAGGCGGCACTCGCGGCCGAGCGCAGCGGTGAACCAGCCGGCGGCCTCGTCACCCTGGTCGACGCCCTGGCACGGGTTGCCGTGCACCGTGACGTCGAGCACCGGCCCGTCGCCCGAGACCGAGTGGACGAGCGGCCCGTCCGGCCCGGTCCCGGCGAACTCCACGGCGAGCTTCACGCCGTCGTACGACGGGCGCAGCAGTGCCATCCGTGGGACCTCCCGCTGCGACAGGTGCCGCCCGTCCGGGCGCACCAGCATGAACGCCCGGTCGTTCCGGAACCCCTCCGGAAGCACCTCGGCGCCGGTCAGCGGTGTGCCGCCGGCGCTCTTCACGGGGTAGACGTTCAGCTCGCGGACCACGACCGTCATGGCGGGGCTCCCTTCCCTCCCCGCCATGATCGCATCCCGGCCTCCGTCAGCTCAGCGCGGCGAGGCGCTGGAACACGCCGTCGAGCCGCTCGACGTACCGCTCCGGCCGGCAGACGGCGTCGAGCCGCGCCTCGTCGAGGGTGAGCCCGGCCGCCGCGGCCTGCGCGCGCAGCGTCTCGCGGAACGGCGTCCCGGTCTCCCAGGTCTCCATCGCGGCCCGCTGCACCAGCGGGTACGCCTCGTCGTCGCGGGACATCCCGGCGTTGACCAGCTCCAGCAGAACCGCGCTGGTGTAGATCAGGCCGCCGGTCGATTCCAGGTTCGCGCGCATCCGCTCGGCGTCGACGACGAGGCCGGTCACGAGGCGGTGCGTGAGGTTGAGCATGTAGTCGAGCGCGATGGAGGCGTCGGGCAGCGCGATCCGCTCCGTGGAGGAGTGGGAGATGTCCCGCTCGTGCCACAGCGGGATGCCCTCCAGGACCGGGACCACCTGCGCGCGGACGATCCGGGCCAGCCCGGCCAGGCGCTCGGAGATGATGGGGTTCTTCTTGTGCGGCATCGCGGAGGAGCCCTTCTGGCCCTTCCCGAACGGCTCCCACAGCTCGCGGACCTCGGTCCGCTGGCCGTGCCGGACCTCCAGCGCGATGGCCTCGCAGACCGTGGCGATGATCGACAGGGCGGAGACCCACTCGCTGATGCCGTCGCGGATCACGACCTGGGTCGACACGTCGGCCGGGGCCAGCCCGAGCTCGGCGGCGACGTACCGCTCGACCTCCGGGTCGATGTTGGAGTAGGTGCCGACGGCGCCGGAGATCGCGCAGACGCCGACGGCCGCGCGGGCGCGGCGCAGCCGGTCGCGGGAGCGCGCCATCGCGAACGCGAAGTCGGCGACCCGGTGCCCCCAGACGTCGGGCTCGCCGTGGATGCCGTGGGTACGGCCGACGCGCAGCGTGTCGCGGTGGGCCAGGCCGTGGTCGCGCAGCGCCGCGACGAGGGCGTCGGCCTTGGCGAGCAGGATGTCGGTCGCCTCGACGAGCTGCACCGCGAGGGCCGTGTCGAGCAGGTCCGAGGACGTCATGCCGAAGTGGACGTACGCCGCGGCCTCGCGGGGCTCGGTGTTGTCGGCCCACGCGGACAGGAACGCGATCACGTCGTGCTGGGTCGTCGCCTCGATCTCGGCGACCCGCTCAGGGGTCGGCGGCGGGGCGGCGCGCACCGGCTCCACGACCTCCGACGGGACGGTGCCCGCCTTGGCGTGTGCCTCGAGCACCAGGGTCTCGACCCGGCACCACAGCTCGTACTTGTGCGCGTCGCTCCAGACGCGGCCCATCTCCGGAAGGGTGTAGCGCTCGATCACCCCTCCAGTGTCCCAGGCGTCAGAACAGGTGGCTCACCCAGGACCGCCGGTGCTTCTCCGCTCCGTCAGGAGGGCCGCCACGATGATCAGGACGAGGGCGATGAGCTCTGCCTCGCCGGCCAGCACGGCGCCCACCGGGATCGCGGCCAGGGACAGCCCCGCCGCGCCGACCCGGATCGCCGGAGAGCCGATCCGGAGGATCCGGCGGAAGGCCGCGTCGCCCAGCAGGTACGCGGCGACGCCCGCGCCGAGGGCGACCGCCGGTCCCGTGTGCAGGGCCTCCACCGGGTGGGCCATCGCCTTCTTCACGCCCGCCGCCGCCGCGACGATGCCGATCATCAGCGGGATGTGCGCGTAGAAGTACGCGTTCATGATCGCGCCGGTCCGGCGTGCGTCGTCCATCCGCGCGAGCGCGGACTCGGCCCGTAGGTCGTCCTCGGCGAAGTAGGGCCACCACAGCGCGGCGGCGAGGGCCAGGCCGAGCACCGCGGCGACCGCCGTACGGGTGTCGAGCGGGTTCTCCGACAGGCCGATCCCGATCGCCACGACCGACTCGCCGAGCGTGATGAGGACCAGAAGGCCGTGCCGCTCGACGATGTGCGGCGCCCGCAACGAGAACCGGCCGCCCGGCCGTATGACGTACGGCGCGGCGATCGGCACGAGCACCGCCGCGATCCACAGCGCGTACGTCGCCGGGCCCGACGTCAGCCCCGCGCCGATCACCAGGGCGGCCGCCGCCAGGTTCACCGGGAGGACGCGCAGGATCTGCCGGTTGACCTGCGCGTACAGGCCGCCGTGGACGAGCACGACGACGAGGTAGCCCAGCCCCCAGGCGACGCCGCCGCCGTCGAAGGCCCGCGGGGTCGCCAGCGCCATGATCAGGAACCCGGCCATGCCGACCAGCAGCAGGAGCCGCCGCAGCGTGGTCGTCGGCGCCACCGTGTTCGTCAGCCAGGCGTACCCGGAGTAGATCCACCACAGGACGCCGAACAGCGCGACCACACGCAGCAGCCCCACCGGGGACAGTTCGTGTGCCAGCACCCCGGTGAGCTGCGTGATCGTGAAGACGAAGACCAGGTCGAAGAACAACTCGACGGTGGTGACCCGGTAGCCGTCATCCGCCGGGGGTGCCGTCTCGACCGGGCCCCCGGTGTCGGGGATCGCCACGCGCGGGTCAGACCTTGGCGGCGATGTCCGTGCGGTAGTGCGCGCCGCGCAGGCGGATCCGCTCCGCCGCGGCGTACGCCGTCGCGCGGGCCGCGGCCAGGTCCGGGCCGGTGCCGACCACGTCGAGCACCCGCCCGCCGCCGGAGACCGGCAGACCCTTCTCCAGCTTCGTGCCCGCGTGCAGGACGTACGCGCCGTCCACCGCCTCGGCCTCCTCCAGCCCGGCGATGGGATCGCCGACGGTCGGCTTGCCGGGGTAGTTCTCCGCCGCGATGACGACGGTGACCGCCGCGCCCGGCCGCCACTCCAGCGCCGGGGCCGACGCGAGCCCGCCGACCGCGCACGCCTGCAGCAGCGAGCCGAGCGGGGTCGCCAGCCGGTCCAGGACGACCTGGGTCTCCGGGTCGCCGAACCGCGCGTTGAACTCGATCACCCGGACGCCCTTCGACGTCAGCGCGAGCCCGGCGTACAGCACACCGGTGTACGGCGTCTGGCGGCGCCGCATCTCGTCCACGGTCGGCTGGATGATCGTCTGCACGACCTCGTCGACCAGGCCCGCCGGCGCCCAGGGCAGCGGCGTGTAGGCGCCCATGCCGCCGGTGTTCGGGCCCTGGTCGTCGTTGTACGCCCGCTTGAAATCCTGCGCCGGCAGCAGCGGGACGACCGTCGTACCGTCGGTCAGCGCGAACAGCGAGACCTCGGGCCCGTCGAGGAACTCCTCGATGACGACCCGCTCGCACTGGGCGGCGTGCCGCGCGGCGATCGCCCGGTCCTCGGTCACGACGACGCCCTTGCCCGCGGCCAGTCCGTCGTCCTTCACGACGTACGGCGGCCCGAACGCGTCGAGCGCGGCGTTCACGCCGTCGGTGCCCTCACAGATCCGTGAGTCGGCGGTCGGGACGCCGGCGGCCGCCATGATCTCCTTGGCGAACGCCTTCGAGCCCTCGATCTTCGCGGCCGCGGCGTCGGGGCCGAAGCACAGCAGCCCGGCCCGGCGCAGGGCGTCGCCCACGCCCGCGACCAGCGGCGCCTCGGGACCGATCACCACGAGCTGTGCCGCCAGACGCTGCGCGAGCTCGACCACGGCGACCGGATCGGTGGGATCCAGGACATGGTTGTCCGCGAGCGCGCCGGTGCCGGCGTTGCCGGGGGCGCAGTGCAGCGCGGTGACGTCGGGATCTTGGGCAAGGGAGCGGACCAGCGCGTGTTCGCGCCCGCCCGAGCCGAGAACGAGGACTCGCACGTAGGGAAGCCTACCGAGATCTCCTGTTTTCCGGGCTCGTCGGGGAAGCGGCGGCCGGCCGCCGTTGTTGATCCACTTGGAGACCGGACGCGTGATTTCTGAAGTAATCCGGGAATCCTGTGAACCGGCAGCCGCCGCCGGGCGTCCTTATTACCCGGTGTAATCTCAGAGGCCGTGCTCTGACGCCGACGACCCAAGGAGGTGGTCGAAATGAGTCCTGGCGATCCTTGCAGTAACGCCGAGCCTCCTCACAGTCCGACCATCTCTACTCGGCGTCCGGCCGCCTCCGGCGCGCGCTCCCCGCTCTGATCACGGGTCGACGCGCGCCGGCGCGCGTGCGGCCGGGCCAGGGAAGGATCCCCCATGGCCATGACCAGGGTTCGCCCCGGACGCGCGACTCGCGTCCTGTTCAAGCCGCTCGCCCGTCCCGGCCGCATCGCGGCCGGTGAGTCGATCAACCAGCGGTCCGCCCTCATCGACTGGGCGGCGTACATCGACGGCGAGCGCGTCGACACCGCCAGTCTCGCCGAGGCCGTCACGCTCGTACGTGCCCCCGACGACCTCCCGGAGGGCGCCGAGCCGCGCAGCCGTTTCGTCTGGGTCGGCCTGCACGAGCCCGACGCGGCCGAGCTGGAGCGCCTGTCGGAGGTGTTCGGCCTGCACCCGCTCGCCGTGGAGGACGCCGTCCACGCCCACCAGCGGCCGAAGCTCGAGCGTTACGACGACGTGCAGTTCATCGTCATGAAGACGGTCGGATACGTCGAGCGCGCCGGCACGGAGACCGTGCGCACCGGCGAGATCATGATCTTCTGCGGGCCCGACTTCGTCGTCACCGTCCGGCACGGCGAGCACGGCGCGCTCGCCCCCGTCCGGCAGCGCCTCGAGGACAACCCCGAGCGCCTCGCCCTCGGCCCCGCCGCCGTCCTGCACGCCATCATCGACCGGGTCGTCGACGACTACATCTGCGTCGGCAACGCGGTCCAGCAGGACATCGACGAGGTCGAGGAGAACGTCTTCTCCGCCGACGCCACCAACCAGGCCGAGCGCATCTACCGGTTGAAGCGCGAGGTCATCCAGCTCAAGCGCGCCGTCGGCCCGCTGTCCGGCCCGCTGCGCAACCTCGCGGCCCGCCGGTTCGTCCCCACCGAGATCCGCGAGTACTTCCGCGACGTCGACGACCACCTCGCCCGCGTGCGCGAGCAGGTCGAGTCCTGCGACGAACTGCTCACCCCGATCCTCCAGGCGCACCTGACCCAGGTGACCGTCACCGACAACCACGACATGCGCAAGATCTCCGCGTGGGCGGCGATCCTCGCGATGCCGACGGCGATCACCGGCGTCTACGGCATGAACTTCAAGTACATGCCGGAGCTGCACTGGAAGTACGGCTACCTGCTCGCCGTGGGCGTCATCGTGAGCGCCTGTTTCGTCCTCTACCGCGGCTTCCGCCGCAACGGCTGGCTCTGAGCCGCGCCGTACCCTTCAGCGGCCCAGCACCGTACGGAGGCGGTCGGGGTAGTCGGTGACGATCGCGTCCACGCCGAACGCGATGAGCCGCCGCATCTCGGCTGGATCGTTGACCGTCCACGGGACGACGCGCAGGCCCCGCGCGTGCGCCGCCGCGACCAGTTCCGGGACGACCATGACCCGCTTGGGGGAGATCATGGTCGCCCCGGCGTCGGCCGCGGCGGCGATCAGGCCGCCCGCCGGATCCCGTCCGGCCATCCACGACGCGTCGAGCGTGTCCGGCTCGACCAGCGCGACGCGGTCCCCGCCGGGCAGCAGCTCCCGCGCCACGCCCAGCACCCGCCAGTCGAACGCCAGCAGCCGCGCCCGCTCCAGCAGCCCGTACGACTCCAGCACCTTCACGGCCGTGACCGTGATCGTCTCGATGTCCGGCCAGGACGGATCGGTCTTGATCTCGACGGACAGCCGTACGTCGTGCGGCACGACCAGCTCGCACAGCTCCGCCAGCGTCGGCACCTCCGCGCCGGGGATCGGCGTCTGCGTCGCCGCGAACCGCTCGTTGCGCATCCCCGCGTCCAGCGTCTTGATCTGCGCGAGCGTGAGCTCCCGGATCGGCCGCCCGACGTAGGGGTACAGCGGGTCGTCCGGCCGGCACGGCCCACGGTCCCGTACGGTCCCGGCGTTCAGCGCCTGGTCGTGGTGGAGCACCGGAACTCCGTCCGCGGTGAGCGCGACGTCCAGCTCCAGCACGTCGACGCCCAGTTCGAGGGTTCTGGCGAACCCCGCGATGGTGTTCTCCGGCCACAGTCCCCGCGCGCCGCGGTGCCCTTGGATCTCCATCCGCCTCAGCCTACGGGCTCCCCGCACGGTCACGGGGCGGCGAGGGCCTCGGTGGGGGACAGGCGGGCGGCGCGGATCGCGGGGTACAGTCCGGCGATCCCGCCGATGACCAGCGTCGCGCCGACCCCGCCGGCCATCGCCCAGGGCGGGACGACCGTCGGCCAGCCCTGCGTCACCGCGAACACCGCCGTGACGAGGATGCCCAGCGTCACACCGCCCACGCCGCCGAGCGCCGCCAGGAGCTGCGACTCGGCGAGGAACTGCAGCCTGACCTGACCGCGCGTCGCACCCAGGGAGCGCCGCAGGCCGATCTCGGCGCGGCGTTCCAGTACCGAGATCACCATGGTGTTCGCGACGCCGACCCCGCCGACCAGGAGCGCCACCGCGCCCAGGCCGAGGAGGAGCCCGGTGAACGCCTTGTCGCCGGCGTTCTGCGCGGCCAGCGCGTCCGACGGGCGGCTGACCTCCACCGCGGTCGGCGACTCGGGGTTGGCCGTGGCGGCGAGCAGGTCCCGTACGCGCGGCACCGCGTCCTTCCGCGCCCGCGTGTAGACGGTGGTGGGGTGGCCGTCGAAGCCGAGCCGCGCGGCCGCGACGTCCCAGCCGACCAGCGCGGCCGAGTCCAGCTCCGGCGCGAGCGGCGCGTGGTCCAGGATGCCGACGACCGTGAACCACTGCGAGCCGAGCCAGACCTGGACGTTCGGCTGCGCGACGCCCAGCGCGTCCGCGGCGTCCGAGCCGAGCACGACGGCCGGGTACCGGCTCGTGGCCGCGTTGAGCCAGGTCCCGGCGGCCACGCTCAGACCGGCCGTACGGGGCAGGTCGAGGCGGCTCGCGAGGACGCCGATGCCGCCGGTCTCCCCCGCGTCGATGTGGTCGTTGCGGTAGACGTTCGTGTCGGGGACCTTGCCGGTGGCGGACGCGGACAGCACGCCGCTCATCCGGCCGATCATCGCGACCGACTCTTCGGGAAGCTCGGCGTCGGAGCCGAAGAAGTCCTTGCCCGGGGCCACGGTGAGCATGTTCGTGCCCAGCCGGTCCAGCGTGGCCTGGAGCTGGGCCCGGCTGGAGGTCGAGATCCCGACCACGCCGACCATCGCGGCGATGCCGATCGCGATCCCCAGCGCGGACAGGAACACCCGCAGCGGGCGGGCGCGCAGCCCCGCCGCGCCGACCCGGACCACGTCCCGTGGGCCGAGCCGCGCCGGCTCGTCTCTTCCCGTCATGGCGCGGCCTCCGCCCGTACGTCGTCAGCGATGACCCGGCCGTCGAGCATGCGGATCTGGCGGGGCAGTGTCGCGGCGATGTCGCGGTCGTGGGTGATCACGATGACCGTGGTGCCGCCTGCGGCCAGTTCGCGGAGCAGGCCCATCACGCCGGCGCCGGTGGCGGTGTCCAGCGCGCCGGTCGGCTCGTCGGCCAGCAGGATCGCCGGTTCGCCGACCACCGCGCGGGCGATCGCGACGCGCTGCTTCTCCCCGCCGGACAGCTGGTGCGGCCGGTGGCCGAGCCGATGCGCCAGGCCGACCCGTTCGAGGGCCGAGCGCGCCCGGCGGCGGCGTTCCGCCAGGGGCACGCCGGCGTACAGCAGGCCGTCGGCGACGTTGTCCAGCGCGCCGACCCCGGCGGCGAGGTGGAACTGCTGGAAGACGAACCCGATCCGCCGGGCGCGCACCGCGGAGAGCCGCCGATCCGGCAGCGTCGACACGTCGCGGCCCTCGATGCGCACCGTGCCGGCGCTCGGCCGGTCCAGCGTGCCGATGAGGTGCAGCAGTGTCGACTTGCCGGAGCCGGACGGCCCGATGATCGCGGCCGCCTCACCGGCCTCGACCCGCAGCGACACGCCGTCCAGCGCCGTGACGCCCCCCGGGTACTCCTTGCGGACGTCGAGCAACTCCACAACCGGTCCGCTCACTCCGGGCCCGCTCACTTCCGGCCCGCTTACGTCCGGTCCGCTCACTTCGGCACCCCCACGCTCATGCCCTCGGACAGGCCGGTGCCGGAGATCTCCACCTTGCCCTCGGTGAACGCGCCGGTCTCCACGGGGACCGTACGGACGCGCCCGCCGTCGACGACCTGCACGCCGTAGCCGCCGTCGGGCTGCGCGAGGAGCGCCTCGACCGGCACGGCGAGGACGTTCGCGTGGCGTTCGCTGGTCAGGTGGACCGCCACCGGCGCCTTGTCATAGGAGCCCAGCGAGCCCTGGTCGTCGACGGTGACGGTGACCGCGACGGTGGTGGGATGGTCCCCCTGCCCCGCCTTGGCGACCTTGCCGACCTTGGTGACGCGGCCCTTGACCGTTCCGCCGCCGGGCAGCTCGATCGACACCTTGGCACCCTTCTTGGCGAGCCGCTGGTACTGAACGTCGAGGTCGACGTCCACCTGCCGGGTCGTGCCGGTGTAGGTGAGCACCGGGCCGGTCGCCGGGTCCCCGGCCTGCGCCTTCCGCTCGGCGACGCGAATCTCACCAGGAGCGATCAGGACGGATCCGGGCGCGACCCGCCCCGTCTGGTTCAGGCCGAGGTCGTCCTGCCAGCGTTTCACCGCCGCGGCGGTGGCGGCGGTGTAGGTCTTGTCGACCGTGAACCCCGTGTAGCCCAGGGCCTGCAGGTTCCGCTCGAACTGCAGGACGTCCCGGCCCTTCGTGCCGTCGGCGAGGGTCCGGTAGAGCGGCAGCGACCCGTACAGCAGCGGCACCGGGTGGTCGTCCACCCGGTACGCGGACCGGCCGCGCGACACGACGCTGCCGGGCGCGGCCAGCCAGGTCAGGACGCCGTGGCCGCCCGCGCCGGTCAGGGTGTGCGTCGTGCCGTACCCGAGCGTTCCGTCCACCTTCTGGGTCTCCACCAGAGTCGTCCGTTCGATCCGCGCGGTCGCGGGCGGCAGGGAACTCCGCCCGGCGGGCGTGCCGCCCCCACCGCCGAGGCCGGCCGCCGCCAGGCCGGCGACGCCGACGAGGACCACGCCGGCGACGCTCAGGACCGCGACGCGTACCCTGCTCAATTCCCGCTCCGGCTGAGGTGCCGGCTGCCGGCACCGCCCGGCCGGTACTGGGCGCAGGCCTTGTCGGCGTCCTTGAACGTCTGGCTGTCGGGGCCGGCCTGACCGGAGCCGCCCGGAGAGGCCTGTCCGCCGTTGCGCTTGATCACGATGCCGCCGTCGGGGTTCGGGTCGGGCATGTCGACGCCGTGCTCGCGCATGCATCTGGCGTAGGCGCGCATCTTCGCCAGGTCCGCCGCACTGGGCTTCTTCGGTTTCCCGCCGTTCGGCCGGAGGCGACCGCACTTGGCCTCGGCGGCCTTCAGCGTCGTGTCGTCCGTGCCCTTCGCGGCGTTCGGCTTGCCGCTGCCGCCCCGTATGCCGATCCGGAAACCGCCGTTCCCGTCGGCCTGCGGGTCGGCCATGTCGACGCCGTTGGCCCGCATGCATCTGGCGTAGGCGCGCATCTTCGCCAGGTCGCCGGCGGCGCGGGCCTGGGCGTTCGCCGGCTCGTGGCCGGACCCGCAGGCCGGCAGGCCGAGAAGGAGCGCGGGCGCCAGGAGCAGCGCCGGAATCGTCTTCCCTCGCATTCGTCGTCTCCCCATGACTCCGCCGGGCCGATCCCGGCGAACTGCGAGGAGTCAAATCCCGCGCCGATAACCCGGGCGTAACCGCTTCTGGTTATGCCGGCGTTATGCGCGATGGCGCACGCTGTCCCGGGACGTTCGTCGAACGAGGACTGGACGGGAAGCGTGCGCGTACTCATCGCCGAGGACGAGCGGATGCTCGCCGATTCGATCGCCGAGGGGCTTCGGGCGGAGGCCCTGGCCGTGGACGTGGCCTACGACGGGGACGCCGCCCTCGAACTCCTCGGCGTCAACGACTACGACGTGCTCGTGCTCGACCGCGACCTGCCGGTCGTGCACGGCGACGACGTCTGCCGGGCGGTCGTCGAGTCCGGGGCGCACGTGCGGGTGCTGATGCTCACCGCCGCCGTCGCCGTCCGGGCACGGGTGGAAGGGCTCGGGCTCGGCGCGGACGACTACCTGACCAAGCCGTTCGCGTTCGAGGAGCTGGTGGCCCGGATCCACGCGCTGGGCCGCCGCGCGCGCCCGGCCGACCCGCCGGCGCTGGAACGTGCCGGGATCCGGCTCGACCCCGCACGCCGGGAGGTCTACCGGGACGGACGCTACGTCCACCTGGCCCGCAAGGAGTTCGGCCTGCTCGCCGAACTCCTGCGCGCGGGCGGGACGGTGGTCTCGGCCGAGCGGCTCCTGGAGAAGGTCTGGGATGAGCACACCGACCCCTTCACCAACACCGTACGGGTGACGATGATGAAGCTCCGCCGCAAGCTCGGCGATCCACCCGTCGTCGAGACCGTCCCGGGAGCGGGGTACCGCATCCGATGACGGCACTCACGCGGCGGCTGCAGCCCACGATCCGCGTCCGGCTCATGCTGGTGTACGGCGGCCTGTTCCTGGTCGGCGGTCTCGTGCTGCTGGCGGTGACCTACCTGCTCGTCAAGACCAACACCCAGGGAGCACAAGCGGCGAGGGTGACCGCCGTCCAGATCGGCGCGTCCGGAGCCCCCACCAAGCCGCTTCCCGGTGAGTCCGCCGCCCAGGTGCTCTACACGGCCGGGCAGACGAAGGGCATGGTCCTGAAGGCGCGGGAGGACTCGGCCCGGCAGGCGCTCGACTCGCTGCTCACCCAGGGCGGCATCGCCCTCGGCGTCGTGGGCGCGGCCGCGCTCGGCCTCGGCTGGTTCTTCGCCGACCGGGCGCTGCGTCCTCTGCACAGGATCACCGATACGGCCCGGCGGGTGGCGCGCAGCCGTGACCTCACCGAGCGGATCACCTACGACGGGCCGCGCGATGACGTGAAAGAGCTGGCCGACACGTTCGACACGATGCTGGAACGGCTGGCGCGGGCCTTCGAGGCGCAGCGGAGGTTCGTCGACAACGCCTCGCACGAGCTCCGCACGCCGCTGGCCATCAACCGGACCCTCATCGACGTGGCCGTACGCCGTCCCGACGCGAGCGAGGACGTCAAGCGGCTCGGCGAGTCGCTGCTCGTCGTCGGCGACCGGCACGAGCGGCTCATCGAAGGGCTGCTCACCCTCGCCGGCAGCGAGAACATCGTCGTCGACACGTCACCGCTCGACCTCGGCGACGTGGGCGCGCACGTCCTGGACCAGGCCAAGGCCGAGACGGATCGCCGTGACCTGACCGTGCACCGTCACCTCGGCCGCGCGCCGACCGAGGGGGACCCCGTCCTCCTGGAACGGCTCGTGCAGAACCTGGTCGAGAACGCGACCAGGTACAACGTCGACGGCGGCGAGGTGTGGCTGTCCACGCGGCGGACCGCGGACGGCGCCGAGGTCGTCGTCGCGAACACCGGGCCGGTCGTCCCGGCTTATGAGGTGGAGACGCTGTTCGAGCCGTTCCGGCGGCTCAGGAGCGACCGGGTGCGCTCCGACCGGGGCACCGGCCTGGGCCTGTCCATCGTCCGTGCCATCGCGACCGCCCACGGCGGCACCGTGACCGCCGTCCCGCGGGCGGGCGGCGGTCTCTCCGTCACCGTACGGCTCTGAAGATCACTCGCCGCGCCACCAGCGGGTCAGGGCGTTGCTCCGCCGGGGACCGGCGTTGCGCAGCGCCGTCGCCAGGCCGCCGGCCAGGCCCATCTCCTGGTTGCCGGGGGTCGGACGCGGCGGAATGTGAATGGGCGAGAAGCGCACCGGCAGCGAGGCCAGGGCGCGCTGGGCGAATCCGGGCCGCCACTCCAGCCGGCTCGCGGGGACGGCCAGCTCCATGTCCGGCAGGGCGTCGAGCACCTTCTCGATGGCGATCGCCGCGATCAGGCGCGCCTCCCCCTGCGCCGGGCACTTGTGCGGGCCCGCTCCCCAGGCCAGGTGCGCACGGTTGCCCGCACGGTTCGTGGACACGGCCGCCGGGTCGGTGTTGGCGGCCGCGAAGCCGATGACGACCGGCTGGTCCGCCGACAGCCGTACGCCGCGCAGGTCGACGTCCTGCGTGGGGTAGCTGATCGCCCAGTTCGCCACCGGGGGGTCGGCCCACAGGACCTCATCGAGCGCGTCCTCGACGGGGAGGCTGCCGCCGGACAGGTCGCCGCCGAACCGGTCGTCGGACAGCAGCAGGAACAGCGCGTTGGCGATCAGGTTCTGCTCCGGCTCGGTGACGAGGCCCACGAGCAGGACGATCTGCTCGACCAGCTCGGCGTCGGTCAGCTGGGCCGGGTGGGCGATCAGCCACGACGTCAGGTCATGGTCCGGTCGGGCCCGCTTGAGCGCGACCAGTTCGGCCACGGCCTTCACCGTGATCTGGTTGCTGTTCGCCGTGTCGACGTTCTCCACGATGCCGCGCATCCCGGTGACGATGCG
This sequence comes from Actinoallomurus rhizosphaericola, assembly GCF_024055675.1. Taxonomy (NCBI): domain Bacteria; kingdom Bacillati; phylum Actinomycetota; class Actinomycetes; order Streptosporangiales; family Thermomonosporaceae; genus Actinoallomurus; species Actinoallomurus rhizosphaericola. The sequence continues at coordinate 16,132 of NZ_JAMXMW010000015.1, forward strand.
TTTTCCGAGGTCGGGCGGGCAGCCGAGGATCTCGTTGAACACCATCAGGGGCAGGAGCAGCGCGTACTCGGCGCGCAGGTCCACCGTGCCCTTCTCGGAGAATCCCCGGATGAGCGTTTCGACGTTGCGCTCGACGGACTCGCGCAGGAGGTTCGAGTCGATCCTGGACAGACTGTCAGCGATCGCCGTGCGCAGCCGGGCGTGCGCGGCGCCGTCCGACAGGTTGCAGGCCGGCCGGTACATCATGAACGGCAGGACCGGGCAGTCGGGCGGGACGCTCTGCTGCCAGCGGCGGGCGTCCTTCGGGAAGGTGACGGGGTCGCGCAGCACTTCGAGGGCGGCGCCGTACGAGATGACGAGGGACGCCGGGACGCCCGGGGCCAGCTCGACGGGAGCGACCGGACCGTACCGGCGGAGCGCCTCGTAGACGCGCTGAGGGTGGGCCGCGAAGTCCGGACCGTACAGGGGCGTCCGCCCGCCGTGGGTGGGACATCCGGGCGCGGGCGCGAACGCGTCAGAACTCACGGATGCTCCCGTTCTGGACCGCGATGAGGTATTCGACGAGAGTGATCAGCGCGCGGGTCGAGGACGCCCGGTCCCGCGCGTCGCAGAAGATCAGCGGCGTCGAGGGCAGCAGGTCCAGGGCCTCGCGCAGCTCCTCCTCCGCGAAGGCCGGCGCGCCGTCGAACTGGTTGATCGCGACGGCGTACCGGAGCTTCTGCTCCTCGAGGAAGCCCATGATGTCGAAGGACTGCTCCAGCCGCCGGGTGTCCGCCAGCACGAGCGCGCCGAGGGCCCCGCGCGACAGGTCGTGCCACAGCTGGGTGAACCGGTGCTGCCCGGGCGTGCCGAACAGGTACAGCACGAGTTCCTCGCTCAGCGTCAGCCGGCCGAAGTCCATCGCGACGGTGGTCGTCTCCTTGCCGGGCACGCCCGCGAGGTCGTCGACCAGGGCGCCGGCCTGCGTCATCCGTTCCTCGGTGCGCAGCGGGCGGATCTCCGACAGCGTGCCGACCAGCGTCGTCTTGCCGACGGCGAAGTGCCCGACGATCAGCAGCTTGACCGAGGTCCGTACGGTGTCGCGTACGTAAGTGCCGTCAGAGACGAGCGCGGAGTCCATCGAGCACCTCCTGGAGAAGCCGGGTCGAGGTCTCGCCGTCGTCCGTACCGCCGACCCGGGTCACGATGTGGCCGCTGTCCACCAGGTCGGACAGCAGGACCTTGGTGACGCTGATGGGGAGCGAGAGGTGACCGGCGACCTCGGCCACCGAGAGTGCGCCGCCCCGGCACAGCTCCAGGACCCGGCGCTTCTCCGGGCTGAGGCCGTTCAGGTCCGAGCGCGCGGCCATGACGAGCGTGACGAGGTCGAAGATGTTGCGGGTCGGGCGGGCGCGCCCGCCCGTCACCACGTGCGGCCGGACGAGCGCCCGCTCCCGCCTGGCGCTCACGGGCCCTCCTTCGTCGGAGGAGTGACCAGAAGCGCTGTGCTCATGGCTCGCTCGCTTCGCTCACTCACGGGCCCTCCTTCGTCGGAGGAGTGACCGGAGGCGCTGTGCTCACGGCTCGCTCGCTCACGCGGTCACTCCCGGGACCTGTCTCGGCGGAGCGGTCAGCTCCTTGCCCAGGCGCTGGACGAGTTCCTGCAGGCGGAAGGAGATCGCCTCCATGTCGACCCGCTCCGTCGTCGAGACCGCGAGGTACGCGCCGGGGCCGGCGGCGACGAGGAAGACGTATCCGTCGTCGAACTCGGTCACGGTCTGCCGCCAGGTGGTGCGCGAGTCCCCGCAGAACTCCGCCGACGTGCGGGCCAGCGACTGCAGCCCGGACATCCCGGCCGCGTGGCGTTCGGCGTCGTCACGGCTGATGCGCTCGGAGTACGCCATCAGCAGGCCGTCCGCGGACAGCAGGATGGCGTGCCGGGTCTCCGGCATTTTGAGGGCATCGTCGAGCATCCAGCCGAGCTTGTTGTTCGCGTCCTGCGTCATTCGGCGATATTCCCTTCGGACTCCGGAGAACCAGTGGCGCGGCCGGCTCGGGTACCGCGCTGCCAGGCGCCCATCCCGGCGGCGATCTCACGCGGCGGGCGGGTGGAGGGCGGCGGCTCGATCGAGGGTGCGGGCTGCTCGCCCGTGTCGATGACGCGCCGGCGCTTCGGCAGGCCGTTCGCGGTGACCGCGCGCGGCTCCCGCGCCGGCGACGGGGCCTGGCCGGACATGCCCGGCGCAGCGGGCATCGCCGGTGCGCTCGGCGCGGGCGGTGCGGTCGGCACGACGGGCGGGGCCGGCAGGGTCGGCGCGCTCGGCGCGGTGGGCAGCGCCGGTGCGGGGCGCTCGGCGCGTACGGGCCGCGGCTCCGCCCATCCCGGCTGCTCGGCGCGTCGCGGCTGCGGCTCGCTCCGCGCGGGGGCCGGCTCGGTGTCGAGGTGGGTCAGTAGTTCGCTGGGGAGGAACAGCACGGCGCGCACCCCGCCGTACGGCGAGCTGCTGTCGACCGACACCCGGAAGCCGTACCGCGCGGCCAGCACGCCGACGACGGCGAAGCCGACCTGCGGCGGGTCGCCGAGCCGGTTGATGTCCACGGAATCCCGCCCGGACAGCAGCCGCTCGGCCCGCTGGATCTCCTCCGCGTCCATGGCGACGCCGGCGTCGTCGATCACGATGGCGACGCCGTTGTGCGCCTGCCGGAAGTTGACCTCGACGGTGGTGTTCGGCTGGGAGTGGCGGGCGGCGTTGTCCAGGAGCTCGGCGACCGCCAGCACGACCGGCTCGACCACGCGGCTGACGACGGCGATGTTCGACTGCGGCTGGACGTCGATGCGCAGGTAGTCGCGGATCCGGGAGGTCGCGCCGCGTACGACGTCGACCAGCGCCGCCGCGGACCTCTGCTGCCCCGGCCACGACCCGCAGAGCACGGCGGTGGCCTGGGCGCGCCGGCCGAGCTGGGCGTTCATGTGGTCGATTCTCATGAGGCCTTCGAGGACGTCCGGGTCGTCGTGGCGCTCCTGCATGGTGGAGATGGCCAGCTGCTGCTCATTGGCGAGGCTCTGCACGGCGCGCATCATGGCCTTCAGGGTGACCTTGGCGGACTGGTCCGCCCGCTCCTTCGCGCGTTCGGCGTAGTCCGTGAACATTCCCAGGATCGCCCGAATGCCTTGCTCGGCGCTGGTCCCCGCGAAACTCGGATTGCGCGGGCCGGGCACCGCCACCGGTTTGCCGTAAAGGGACTCCACGAGCGCCGGGGTGCGGACGGCGACGAGATGGCGTAGTTCCTCGTCGCGGACGCGCGCCGTCTCCTCCAGCGTGCCGGCGCGGCGGCGCAGCCGGGAGGAGATCTGCCGCTCCCGTACGAGCAGCACCACGGCGACCAGGAGCCCGGCCGTCAGGCACACGAAGGCGACCGCCGACATGTATCGCTCCTCAGATCCTCGAGGTGGAAAGGGGGGAGGCGAGTGCTCCACATTTCGGGTCAGTACTCATTAAGTCGCAAAGACTACAGCCCGTGATCTTCGTGTACCAGGGCAATACGAAAAAAGACCAGCCCGATAAAGGTCTGGTCCGGTACGACTTGACGGCCCTGAATAGTCAGGGCCGTCACGTCGGCAGGTCAGATCAGGGAGTGGAGCTGAAGCGTCTGGTCACGGCCGGGGCCGACGCCGATGGCGCTGATCTGGGCTCCTGACATCTCCTCCAGCGCCCGGACGTAGTCCTGCGCCTTCTTCGGCAGGTCCTCGAACGTCTTGCACTCGGAGATGTCCTCCTGCCAACCGTCCAGCTCCTCGTAGATCGGCTTGGCGTGGTGGAACCCGGTCTGCGTCATCGGGAGCTCGTCGCAGCGCTCGCCGTCGATGTCGTACGCCACGCAGACCGGGATCTTCTCCAGGCCCGACAGCACGTCGAGCTTGGTGAGGAAGTAGTCGGTCACGCCGTTGACGCGCGTGGCGTACCGGGCGATCACCGCGTCGAACCAGCCGCAGCGGCGGTTGCGGCCGGTCGTCACGCCGTACTCGCCGCCGGTCGTGCGCAGCCAGTCGCCCGTCTCGTCGAGCAGCTCGGTGGGGAACGGCCCCGAGCCGACGCGAGTCGTGTACGCCTTCAGGATGCCGATCACCTTGGTGATGCGGGTCGGGCCGACGCCCGAGCCCGCGCACGCCCCGCCCGAGGTCGGGCTGGAGGAGGTCACGAAGGGGTACGTGCCGTGGTCGACGTCGAGGAGCGTGCCCTGGGCGCCCTCCAGCAGGACCAGCTTGTCCTGGTCGAGCGCCTTGTTGATCACGAGTGCGGTGTCGGCGATGTGCGGGCGCAGCCGCTCGCCGTACGCGATGTACTCCTCGATGATCGGGCCGAGCTCGATGGCGCGCCGGTTGTACACCTTGGCGAGGATCTGGTTCTTGTCGCGCAGCGCGAGTTCGAGCTTCTGGCGGAGGATGCCGGGGTCGAGCAGGTCCTGCACCCGGATGCCCATTCGGGCGATCTTGTCGCCGTACGCCGGGCCGATGCCACGACCGGTGGTGCCGATCTGGGCCTTGCCGAGGTACCGCTCGCTCACCTTGTCGAGGGCCTTGTGGTGCGGCATGATCAAATGGGCGTTCGCCGAGATCAGCAGCCGGTCGCAGCTCACCCCGCGCGCCTGCAGCCCGTCGATCTCCTCCAGCAGCACTCCCGGGTCGATGACCACGCCGTTCCCGATCACGGGGACGACGTCTGGGGAGAGCACCCCTGACGGGAGCAGATGGAGGGCGTAGGACTGGTCGCCGATGACGACGGTGTGTCCCGCGTTGTTACCGCCCTGGTATCGGACGACATAGTCGACGTCGCCGCCGAGAATATCGGTGGCCTTGCCCTTGCCTTCGTCGCCCCACTGGGCGCCGACGAGCACGATGGCCGGCATAGGAGCTCTCTCCCCTGGCATCGACGAAGCCCCTGGCGCAAGCAGCAGCGACAGGGGCTCTTGCGATCAGAGGGTACCCGCCGGATGACCGCGAGGAAAACGGTAGGTGCCGGTCAGGAGGCCAGAACCTCGACCGCCGTGGGGCTGGAGTCCCGCAGGAAGGTCCGGCACCGCTCCGCCTCGTCGTCCTCGCCGATCGCCGCGGCGGCCCGGGCGAGCGCGTGCAGGGCGCGCAGGAACCCGCGGTTCGGCGCGTGCTCCCAGGGGATCGGGCCGTGGCCCTTCCACCCCGCGCGGCGGAGCGCGTCGAGTCCGCGGTGGTAGCCGGTACGCGCGTAGGCGTACGACTCGATCACGTCGCCCTTCCCGAAGGCGCGGTCGGCCAGCTCGGCCCAGCCGGCCGGGTACGCCGGGAAGCGGGCGACGACCTCGAAGGGGTCGACCCCGGCCTCCAGGGACTGTCGGGCTTCGTCGTTGTCCGGCAGCTCGGTCGGGGCCGGCCCGCCGAGAAGGTTCTGGTGCTCCATGGGGTCATCCTGCCCTTTTCGACGGCGTTCTCCTATTCCACAGGGTGGGAAACTTCGTCGATATTGCTGCTGGGTACGGTTGCGGCATGACCGAAACCACCTTCACGATCGGTGGAGACCTGACCGTAAATCGCCTGGGGTACGGCGCCATGCGCATCACCGGGCCCGGCATCTGGGGTCCTCCGGCCGATCGGAACGAGGCGCTCCGGGTGCTTCGGCGCGCCGTCGAGCTCGGCGTGGACTTCGTCGACACCGCGAACTCCTACGGCCCGTACGTCTCCGAGGAGCTGATCCACGAGGCGCTGCACCCGTACGAGGGCGTGACGATCGCCACGAAGGCCGGCCTGGTCCGGACGGGGCCGGACGAGTGGTACCCGGTCGGCCGGCCGAAGTACCTCCGCCAGGAGGCGCTGATGAGCCTGCGCCGACTCGGCCTGGAGCGGATCGACCTGTTCCAGCTGCACCGCATCGACCCGGAGGTTCCCCTCGCCGACCAGCTCGGAGAACTGCGCGACCTGCAACAGGAGGGGAGGATCCGGCACATCGGGCTGTCCGAGGTCAGCGTCGAGGAGATCGAACGGGCTCGGGAGATCGTTCCGATCGTCACGGTGCAGAACCTCTACAACCTGACCAACCGCCAGTCCGAGGACGTCCTGGACTACTGCGAGCGGGAGGGCATCGGGTTCATCCCGTGGTTCCCGCTGGCCGTCGGCCGGCTCGCGCAGCCGGGCGGGCGCCTCGACCAGATCAGCAAGGAGCTGGACGCCACGCCGTCACAGGTGGCGCTGGCGTGGCTGCTCCGGCGCTCGCCGGTGATGCTGCCGATCCCCGGCACCGGCTCCGTGGAGCACCTCGAGGAGAACATGGGCGCCGCGAACATCACCCTCACCGACGAGCAGTTCACCGCCCTGTCCGAGGCGTCCTGACCGGCCGAGGTGACCTGGCGCAGGATCCGCTGGACACCGGCTACAGCGCGATCCGGTAGATCAGACCGCCCTCCTCGCCGCGGGCGGCGACGGCGCGCGGCCACACGCTGCCGATCGCCGCGCGCGGCGTGGTTCTCCACCAGGACGTCGGCGCGCGGCTCGGCGATCCCGCGATCCCCGTGAGCCCGGTCAGGTCGGTGACCGGCCGCCGGGCGACACCGCGGCGCTGCCACGGCACAACCGTCAAAGCCGGAACGGCAGACTTCTCCCGATCTTCGGGCAACCGGTCATGGCGGCGGAGCGTCTTGATCACCAACGTGACGTGTCGGACGGTGTCCGTTCGGACGTCGCGCTCGCCGATTCTCGGAAGGAACACGGATGCGAAAGATGCTCGCCGGTGCGGCCGCCACGACCCTGGTGACGGGTGTGCTGGCCGGCGGCCAGGCGTACGCCGCCACCTCCCCGTGGAAGCTCGCGCAGAAGAACGACCTGGCGAACGCGAACGGGATCTCCGTCCTGTCCATCAGCGCGGGTGGAAGCGCATGGGCGGGCGGCTACCAGTCGGTCGACGGCAGGACGACGCCCCTGGTGCAGCACCTCACCGCTAAGGGGTGGACGACACACTCGGCGCCCGCCGGCGTCTCCGGCGGGATCAGGTCCCTCGCCGTCTCCTCGAGCACGAACGTGTGGGCGTTCGCGTCCGACCGCGGCAGCACGCGCGCCGGCCGATGGGACGGCAAGAAGTGGACGACGACGAGCCTGCCCGGGGACTTCCTCCCCACCGGCTCCGCCGCCATCGGCCCGACGAACGTCTGGGCGGTCGGCGGCGGCACCGACGACGGCGACGAGGTGGCCGCGAAGTACGCCGAGCACTGGACCGGCAAGGCGTGGAAGAAGACCGCCGTCCCGGCCCCCGCCCGCGCGGTCGGCGCGTCGTCCGCCAAGTACGTCTGGGCCGCCGGCACGTACAAGCGGCAGCCGGCCGTGATGCGCTGGACCGGCACCTCCTGGAAGCTGGTGAAGACGCCGAAGGTCGAACTCGGCACCGGTGCGTGGAGCGTGCTCGACGACGTCCTCGCCGTGTCCTCGAAGAACGTGTGGGCGGTCGGCGGAGTCGAGCGGTATTGCGGCGAGGACCACGACGACATCTGCGCCAAGCCGCTCATCATGCACTGGAACGGCAAGACCTGGAGCGCGGCCGTGGACGCGAAGGAGTCCCACGCGTACACCAAGGTCGCCACTGACGGAGCCGGTGGCCTGTGGCTCCTTCGTGGCGGTTGGAACGCGGCTCTCGTCCACAAGGTCGGTTCGAAGCTGACCGTCACCACCACGCCGCGGTCGGCCGGTGCCGACAACGACCTGCGGGCCCTCGCGTCATACGGAAAGACCGCCTGGGCCGCCGGGACCGAGCTCTCCGACAACGCCTCGAAGTCCGGCGGCATCTACTTCCGTAGCCACTGAGCGGAGGATCCCGGTACGTACTAGAGCGGGATCCGGTAGATCAGGCCGCCGTCGTCGCCGCGGGCGGCGACGGCGTGCGGCCACACGCTGCCGATCGCCGCGCGCGCGGCGTGGTTCTCCACCAGGACGTCGGCGCGCAGCTCGGCGATCCCGCGATCCCGCGCGAGCCCGGTCAGGTCGGTGACCAGCCGCCGGGCGACGCCCCGACGCTGCCAGGGGTCCACGACCAGGACCGCGAGGTCCGCGAGCCCGGGCAGTGCCGCGTCGCGCGCGTACTCGGCGATCCCCACGACCTCGGCGCCCGCCATGGCGACGAGCGCGGCGCGGTCCCAGTGGTCCACCCGGCTCAGCGCCTCCGCGTAGAAGGACGGGATCCGCGGCGTCCCGGCGAAGAATCGGAGGTACAGGCTGCGCGCCGAGAGCCGCATCCCGAGCACGTCCTCCCGGTCGCCGTCCTCGTACGGCCGCACCCCGACGACCGGCAGGGAGCCCTCGGACGGCCGCGCGCCGGCGACCGGAGGGGCGTCGTCGGCAAGGCGCAGGGGTGCTGGGCGGGCGATAAGTTTCTTCACGAAACTCATTGCATCATCGGTAAGTTTCATGAAGCAACCCTGTGCTCAGGAAAAGGGCCGGAGGCGCGATGCCGCCTCCGGCCCGCGTGGTCGATCAGTGGTGCAGGTGACCGAGGTCGAGGACGGCGCCCTTCCCGGAGGCCGTCCCGATGAGGGTGCGCCACGAGGCCGCGGTGTTCCCGCCGTGCGCCGGGAGGGCGAACAGCAGCGAGTCCGGAGTGATCGGCTTGTCCGACACGACCGTCCAGTGCAGGTCGAGGTGCCCCGTCTTGCCGTGCTTGAGGACGATCGACTCCTTGCCGGAGCCCGCCGCGTGATGAACCGTCGTACGGACCTTCTGGGCACCGCCCTCCGGGCCGCTCTTCAGGAAGGTGACGCCGGTCAGGCCGTTGCGCAGGACGCAGGTCTTGCCGCGGTTCTTGAAGTTCAGCGTCGCGTACCGCTGGCCCGCCCCGGCGTCGACGTGGCCGAGCTTCACGGTGAGGTTCGCGGCCTTGCAGGCGGGCGTGGTGGCGGCGAGGGCGGGCGCGGCCACCGCGATCGAACCGCCCGCGGCGACGACGCCCGCGACGACCGCGGTCCGGATCCGGCGACGGGTCTTGTCTCGCATCGATGCTCCCCGAATGTCGGCGGACGCCCTCTTTCGAGCGCCCGCACCGTTCTGTCAGGGGATGAGATGACGGTCTGACGCGGATCGTTCGCCGATCTCAGGAAGAAAGTGATCAGACAGCGGCTTCTCCGGCCTGCTGGACGATCCGGTCCGTCGGCCGGGCGCCCGGACCGGGCCGCGGCTCGACGTCGGTGGGGCCCATCGCCGCGCCGCACTCCGAGCAGGTCAGGGCGGGCGTCAGCCGTCCCGTACAGCCGCGGTGGGTGAGAACGACCGGAGAGCCGTCCTCGGCATAGTGCTGGTCGCCCCACAACAGCAGGGACATCATCGCCGGCCAGAGCCCCACACCCTTGCGGGTCAGCCGGTACTCGTAGCGATCGGGCCGCTCCTGGTAGCGGTGGCGCCGGAGGATGCCCTCGTCGCACAGACGGCTCAGCCGGTCCGTCAGGACGTTGCGCGCCACGCCCAGATCGGCCTGGAAGTCGTCGAACCGGCGGACGCCCTCGAACGCGTCACGGATGATCAGCAGGGTCCAGCGTTCACCGACGATCTCGAGTGCCCGGGCGATGGAGCAGTTCTGGTCGTCGTACGTGCGGTGGAGCACGCATCCAGCGTAGGTCGCCGGGTTTCGTCAAGCAACGCGAGGACGACGGGCCCCGCCCGGACGAAGACCGTCAGTGGTGGAAACTGGGGGCGTCCTCGGGGCCGAACATCGGTCCCGGCTGTCTGCGCAGCCACGGCAGCAGGGTGCGCAGGTCCTCGACCAGGCGGTCGGCCAGGTCGAAGGAGAACCCGTTGCGGCACACGATCCGCAGCACCGCCAGGTCCTGGCGGTTCGCCGGGAAGGTGTACGCCGGTACCAGCCAGCCCGACTCCCGCAGCCGCCGTGACACGTCGAAGACGTCGAACTCGGTCACGTCGTCGGTGGTGGTGAAGGCGAACACCGGAAGCCGGTCGCCGCGGGTCAGGAGCCGGAAACAGCCCATCGCCTCGATCTGCTCGGCCAGATACGTCGCCACGTCGCGGCTGTGCTGCTGGACGGCGCGGAAGCCCTCGAAACCGAGCCGCAGGAAGTTGTAGTACTGCGCGACGACCTGCGCACCGGGCCGGGAGAAGTTCAGCGCGAACGTCGGCATGTCGCCGCCCAGGTAGTTGACGCGCTCCACCAGTTCCTCGGGCAGCGCCTCCTGGTCCCGCCACAGCGCCCAGCCGACGCCCGGGTAGACGAGCCCGTACTTGTGGCCGGAGGTGTTGATGGAGGCGACGCGCGGAAGCCGGAAGTCCCACACGAGCTCCGGGTCCAGGAACGGGGCGATCATGCCGCCGGACGCGCCGTCCACGTGGACGGGCACGTTCAAGCCCGTACGCTCCTCCAGCGCGTCGAGCGCGGCGCAGATCTCGGCCACCGGTTCGTAGCTGCCGTCCATCGTCGAACCCAGGACGGCGACGACGCCGATCGTGTTCTCGTCGCACATCTCCACGGCCTGTTCCGCCTCCAGGTGGAACCGGTCGCCCTCCATCGGGACCAGGCGCGCCTCCACCTCCCAGAAGTTGCAGAACTTCTCCCAGCACACCTGGACGTTGGCGCCCATGACGAGGTTCGGCCGGGCGCCCGAGGCGTACCGCTCGGCGTTGCGGTGCATCCAACGGCGCTTGAGCGCCATGCCGGCCAGCATGCACGCCTCGCTGGATCCGGTGGTGGAGCATCCGATCGCGGCGTCGGGGGCCGGGGCGTTCCACAAGTCGGCGAGGATCGCGACGCAGCGCCGCTCCAGCTCCGCCGTCCGCGGGTACTCGTCCTTGTCGACGATGTTCTTGTCGATGGTGTCGGCCATGAGGGCCGCCGCCTCCGGCTCCATCCACGTGCTCACGAAGGTGGCCAGGTTCAGGCGGGAGTTGCCGTCCAGGATGAGGTCGTCGTGGATGAGCCGGTACGCGGTCACCGGTGGCATCGGGCCGTCCGGCAGTCGGTTGCGCGGCAGGACCGCATCGACGCCGGAGACGGGATCCGCCTCGCCGAGCAGGGGGTGGACACGCACCGGCCGTTGCCCGTCCCCGTCGGCATTGTGCAGGGTCACGCCTTCTCCCCTCGACGGACTTCTCGGGGCAGGAAGTGTCGCAGACGGCAGATCAGCGGAAAGTAAGCGCGCGGCCGCGGCGGCGAGTCCGGCGACGCCCTTCCGGCGTTCGAGCGGACGGGGACGGCGGCCTTCGCCGGCCGTCCCCGCTCGTTCGCTCCGGGAACCCTTACTTGATCTTGGTGCCCTGGGAGAGAAGGTGCTCGCAGGCCTCGACGACGCGCGCGGCCATGCCCGCCTCGGCGGCCTTGCCGTACGCACGCGGGTCGTAGACCTTCTTGTTGCCGACCTCGCCGTCGACCTTCAGGACGCCGTCGTAGTTCTTGAACATGTGGTCGGCGACCGGCCGGGTGAAGGCGTACTGCGTGTCGGTGTCGATGTTCATCTTCACCACGCCGTACGACACCGCCTCCCGGATCTCCTCCAGCGTGGAGCCGGAGCCGCCGTGGAAGACCAGATCGAAGGGCTTCTCCTTGCCGTACCGCTCGCCGACGACCTCCTGGATCTCCTTCAGGACCTCCGGCCGCAGCTTCACGTGACCCGGCTTGTAGACGCCGTGCACGTTGCCGAACGTCGCGGCGAGGAGGTAGCGGCCCTTCTCACCGAGACCCACGGCCTCGACCGTGGCCAGGGCGTCGCCCGGCGTGGTGTAGAGCTTCTCGTTGATCTCGCCGACGACGCCGTCCTCCTCGCCGCCGACGACACCGATCTCCATCTCCATGATGACGCGGGCCTTCGCGCACTCCTCGATGAGCTCGGCCGCGATCTGGAGGTTCTCCTCGAGCGGAACGGCGGAGCCGTCCCACATGTGCGACTGGAACAGCGGCTCCTCACCGCGGGCCACCCGCTCCTGCGAGATCTTGATCAGCGGCTTCATGAAGCCGTCGAGCTTGTTCTTCGGGCAGTGGTCGGTGTGCAGCGCGATCTGGACCGGGTACTTCTCGGCGACCACGCGCGCGTACTCCGCGAGCGCCGTGGCACCCGTGACCATGTCCTTCACGGTGGTGCCGGAGAGGAACTCCGCGCCGCCGGTCGAGACCTGGATGATCCCGTCGCTTTCGGCCTCGGCGAACCCGCGCAGGGCGGCGTTCAGCGTCTGGCTCGAGGTGACGTTGATCGCGGGGTAGGCGAAGCCCTGACGCTTTGCCCGATCGAGCATCTCCGCGTATACCTCAGGGGTTGCGATGGGCATGGCTCTTCCTTCCTTGGGCATGGCTCCCGGCCGGATCGACTCCAGTATCTCGAAATTCACGTGCGGCCCGGACAGGGCACGCCTACCGGTACGCTCAGGCCGTGGCACTCGCCGTGAACATCCTGGATCCCAAGTCCGTCATCGCGACGTTCGGGCTTGTCGGCATCCTCGCCGTAATCTTCGCCGAGACCGGCCTGCTCATCGGGTTCTTCCTGCCCGGTGACACGCTGCTGGTGACCGCGGGCGTCTTCACCACGACGGCCGCCGCCCACCACGCCGGCATCTCGCCTCTGCCGCTTCCGGTGCTCCTGATCGGGGCGCCGATCTGCGCGATCGCGGGGGCCCAGGTGGGGCACTTCCTCGGCGCGAAGTACGGCCGGAAGCTGTTCGACCGACCCGACTCGAGGCTCTTCCGGCAGGACCACGTCGAGAAGGCCGAGCACTACTTCAACAAATTCGGCCCGGCCAAGGCCGTCGTGCTCGCCCGTTTCGCCCCGGTCGTACGCACCTTCCTCAACCCGCTCGCCGGGATGCTGGAGATGTCCGCCGGCCGCTTCTTCGTCTTCAACGTGATCGGCGGAGTCGTCTGGACGGAGACGATCATCCTGCTCGGCCGGTTCCTCGGCGACCGGGTCAAGGGGATCGACAAGTACATCCTCCCCGTCGTGGCCGTGGCCGTGGTCCTCTCGGTCATCCCGGTGATCCGCGAGATCATCAGAGGCCCCAAGAAGCCCGGCCAGAACGGCGACGGGAGAAAGACGGCGATGCCATCTGGCCGTCACCGTCGCTGACGGTCCCGGATATCGCTAACCTCCCCCTGTGGGACGTCACCGATCAGACCCCATGGGTCTCGCACGCATAGCCATCGCGGTCCTCGCCGTCACCTTGGCGCTGGGTCTCGTGATAGTCGGCGGCGTGTCGCTCTGGGGGGCGCTCTCCAAGGACGCGTCCAAGACGGCGTCCTCCACCCCCGAGCCGTCGTCCAGCGCCGCCGCGCCCACCGACACGCGCAAGTCCAGCCGGAGCGCACCGAACGCCCAGTCCGGCAACGAGATCGACGTGCAGTGCCTGGTGTCCCAGTGCCAGATCTACGTCGCCGGGCCCAGCGCCACCGACGTCATCTACAACGGCGCACTGGGGCACGGCGAGCGTCGGCGGTACACCGGCACCCGGCTGGTCCTGCAGGTCGACGACGCGAGCACGGTCAGCGTCGTGGTCAACGGGCAGCAGCAGCCGAAGGGCCGCCACGGCCAGCAGCGCACCTACCACGCGCCGGCCAGACAGCAGTAAGGGCGCACCCACCCCGCGTCGTGGCACGCTCCAGCCGGATCCCACGCCTCCGGACTCCGGAAACCCCCGGTGAGGCCGGATTCGGTGACCCCGGGACCACCGAATCCGGAGACCCCGGTCAGCCGCGGCCGGTGACTCCGGTCGGACAGGACCGGTGACTTCGGGTCAGCCGAGCCCGAGGTCGTCCAGGGTGAAGACCGAGCGGTACTCCAGCCCCGTCTCGGCGATGCGCGGCCCCGCGCCGCGCTCGACGATGGTGGCCACGCCGACCACCTCGGCACCGGCCTCGCGCAGCGCCTCCACCGCGGTCAGCACCGAGTTGCCGGTCGTGGAGGTGTCCTCCACGGCGAGCACCCGCCGTCCGGCGACGTCGGGCCCTTCGACGCGCCGCTGCAGCCCGTGCGCCTTGCCCGCCTTGCGGACCACGAACGCGTCCAGGTGCCGGCCGCGCGCGGCGGCGGCGTGCAGCATCGCGGTGGCCACCGGATCGGCGCCGAGCGTCAGCCCGCCGACCGCCTCGTAGTCGAGGTCCTCGGTGAGGTCGAGCATCGCCCGCCCCACGAGCGGCGCGGCGCGCCCGTCGAGGGTCACGCGGCGCAGGTCGACGTAGAAGTCGGCCTCCTGGCCGGACGACAGGACCACCCTGCCGTGGACCACAGCCTTGCTCTTGATCTCGGCCAGGAGATCGTCACGATCCGTCATACGCGAAACTCTACTCATGGAACCCGGCACCCTCGTCCTGCTGCACAGCCCGCTGACCACCGCGTCCGCCTGGGGCGCCCTGGCGGAGGCCCTCGGACCGTACGACGTCGTGGTGCCGGAGATCACCGACGACGACCGGCCGCCGTACGCGGGCCGTTACGTCGCCCGCGCGGCGCTGGAGATCACGAGGACGGGCGTGCGGCCGCCCGTCGTCCTGGTCGGCCACGGCGGCGCGGGCCCGCTCCTGCCGCCGGTCGGCGCGGCCCAGCGCGCGGCGCACCGCCTGGTCGGCGGGTACGTCTTCGTCGACGCGGAGCTCCCGCCGCCGGCGGGGTCGAGCCGTCTGGACCAGGCGGAGGCGTTCGGACCGGAGTTCGCGGCGGCGCTGAAGAACGGCGGGCGCCTCCCCGACGAAGAGCCGTCCGCCGGGGTGACCCCGCGCCCCCGCGACGAGGAGTTCTTCGCCGAGCAGCTGCCGATGCCCCAGGACTGGCCCGACGCGCCGTGCGGGTACCTGCGCACCTCCGAGGCGTACGAGCGGCAGGCGGCGCAGGCGAGACTGCGCGGCTGGACGGTCGCCGCGAGCCCCGGCGGGCACTTCGCGGCCGTCACCGATCCCGAGGCGACCGCCCGCGCCCTGACCGAGCTGATCGCGGCCCTCTGAGCCGGCGGCGAAGGATCCTCCGCCGCCGGCCGCGGGAGGCGTCCTCCACGTCGGCCTCCGAGGAGCGCGAAGGATCCTCCGTGCCGGCCGCCGAAGCGCCGCGACACGCGGAGCGAGCGCGCCCGAAAGTGCTGTCCGCAAGGGGTGATCACTGTGTCCGCCGGGGGAGAGACGCGCGGTGTTCCCCCTGCCTGAAGCGGGTGGTACCGTCGCCCATCGGACGCCCGGGTCCGATGGTCTTCCCAAGTCAGCCATGTCGCGGCAGCGCCCGTCATACAGTGGCGAGCGACCGAGTCAACGCCGACACGCGGAAGGAGTACGGCCGCCCGGGTTCGGGAAGCCACATTTCCCCCATAATCTGCAGGAGCGGCCAATCGCTGGATCGGCCCACGCCGACGACGGACTTCACTACGCTGTAGTACCCGAGGTCGCTCGCCGGCTCGAAAGCTCACCCGTGGTCTCTGAAAAGGGTCTCGTGCCGAGAAAGGGGCGGTGTCGCGTGGATCGCTGTGCGCTGTTCGTAGATGCCGGCTATCTGCTGGCCGACGGCGCGATGGCGGTGCACGGAACCCGCCGTCGCGAATCCGTTTCGTGGGACTTCGCGGGCCTGCTGCAGCTCCTCGGCAACCTCGCCCGAGAGCGCACCGGCCTGCCCCTGCTGCGCTGTTACTGGTACGAGGCGACGGTCGAGGGCCGCCGCACGCCGGAGCACGACGCGCTGGCCGACCTGCCGGGCATCAAGCTCCGGCTCTCCCGCATCCGCCCGGGCCGCCGCGAGGGCGTCGACACCGAGATCCACCGTGACCTGATGACGCTCGCCCGCAACGGCGGGGTCGCCGACGCCGTCATCGTCAGCGGCGACGAGGACCTCGCGCAGGTGATCGCCGACGCGCAGGACCTCGGCGTCCGGGTCACGGTCGTCCACGTGGCCGTCGACGGCAACTGGACGATCTCCCGGGTGCTCCGGCAGGAGTGCGACGACCTCATCGAGATCGCCTCCGGTCACCTCCGGCCGTACGTCAACCTGCTGGCCGGCGTGGACACCTCGTCCTCGCCGCTGGCCAACGGCACGTCGTCGAACGGCTCGGGCGGCGCCCTGGCCCCGCTCCGGCCGTCCCCGCAGCACGGCGCCGCGCCGCCGAGCACGCCGATCACCCCGTCGCCGTCGCTCGGTTCCGCCACGAGCAGCACCTCGTCGAGCCTGGGGCGCCACTCCAGCTCCGGCCAGCCGAGCATGCCCACGCCGCCGCTGCACTCGGCGCCCACGCACTCGGCCCCGACGCCGTCGACGCCCTCGGTGCCGACGGCCGGCTCCCCGGGGACCGGCAACAACAGCGGCCCGCAGTACCCCCAGCAGCCGGTCGGCCCGTACACCGGCCCGCAGCAGATCACCCCGACGCCGGTGCAGCAGTCCACTCCGACCCTGGCCGACGCCGTGAAGGCGGCGCACAAGGAGGGGCAGGAATTCGGCGAGTCGGTGGCCCGCGACGCGCCCGCCCTGTGGCTGGAGGCGGTGCTGGCGCGCAAGCCGCGGATGCCCTCGGACCTGGAGGCGCGACTGCTGCAGGGCTCGTCCCTGCCGATCGACTTCCTGCTGCACGACGAGGTGCGCCACGCGTTGCGACGCGGCTTCTGGGACGCGCTGGAACGCTCACGGCGCAGCTGAGCACGGTAACGTTCTGTACCGGCCGGGTCGGCCCGGCCCGGTTCTGGTCGAACGATCATCCCAATTGACCAGATTCGCAGCAGGTACGCCGGGTAGCGTCTAGAAGGTGACGCATGTGACCGAAGACGACCTCGATGACCTCGAGTTCGAGACTCTCCGCACCGGTGATCACGCCGCTGCGGCGACACGGTTCATCCAGCTGGCCGAGACGGTCTCAGGCGGCGTCTCCCGCGCCGGCCTGTTGCTGCGTGCCGGTGAACAGTGGCAGCACGCCGGGGACCACGAGAAGGCCGCGGAGGCGTATCGCGGCGCGCTCGAGGACGGCGGAGAGACCTACGGCGACCCGCGCATCTACCTCGCCGGCGCTCTCTTCGAACTCCAGCGCACCGATGAGGCCCGGGCACTGATCGAGCAGGTGCGCGCCGACAACCCGAAGGACCCGGAGGTCTTCCGCGCCGTCGCCGAGCTGCTGCACGAGCAGGGCGATCTGGTCGGCGCGCACGACTGGTCCACCGAGGGCGCCGACATCGCCCGGTCGACCGACCCGGACGCCCTGGAGGGGCTGCTGCGGATCCGCTACCGCTGCCGGCTCGACCTCGGCCGCCCGGAGGACGAGTACGACGCGCTGCTCGACGACCTGCTGAAGAAGACCGACGAGGCGCCCGACGAGCAGTTCCGCTGACCCCGGCTCGCCTCGGCCCGCCGCCTCCGGCTCACCTCGGCCCGCGCCTGCTTCCGGCTCACGCCTGACGCCGGTTCGCCGCGGTCCGGCTTCGGCTCACGTCAGCCGGGCCCGGCCGAGTTCGCGGAGGCGGTCCTCGGCGTCGGCGGAGTCCCAGCGGACGGAGGCCGCGCGCCCGTCGACCCGCACGGTCGCCAGCGCGTTGTCGAACCACGGCCCGTCGGTCAGCCGCCAGCGCAGCGGTGGCGTCCGTACCCCGGCGAGCCGCGCCAGGGCCCGTACGGGCAGGTCGCCGAGGCGGCGGCAGGCCGTCTTGTTGACCATCCTGAACCGGCCCACGAGCGGGTTGCGCAGCGGCGAGCACACGACCTGGGAGATCGGCGTCCGGGTGCCCCGCACTCTGGCGAGGTAGGAGAAGTGGACGTCGCCGGAGACGAGCGTGATGCTCGCGGGCGGCCGCGGCCCGTTCGCGACGTCGAGCAGGGTATTCGCCACCGCGCGGAACGACCGCTGGAACGCCGCCCAGTGCTCCAGGTCGGCGCCCTGCCGGAGCCGCTCACCGAGACCCGCCGCCCACCGGCCCCACGCACCGCCCGCGACCGCCTCGTTCCACGCCTCGATGTCGTGGATCGCGGTCGGCAGCAGGAACGGCAGGGACGTCACGACGATGAGATGGTCGACGTCCGCGCGGCACTGCTCGTCCAGCCAGGCGTGTTCCGCGTCGTCGAGCATGGCCCGCTCGCCGTCGCGCAGCACCCGCCCGCACCGGCTGTCCACCACCACGACCCTTGTCCGTCCGTGGTCGTGGACGTAACTCCACCGGACTCCCGCCGGCTCCCGGTCGGCGCGCTCGGCGAACTCGTCCACGAGCGGACCCGCGTCGCCGTCGGCGGCGAGGACCTGCCGATAGAGGGGGTCGGCGGCGCGTTCCGCCGGTGACAGGTTGCCCAGGTGCTGGTAGACCCAGTACGCGCCGAGCCCACCGGTGATCCGCTTCCGCCACCAGGGCCGGCCGTGCATCTGCCGCCGCCAGGCCTCGGAGGTGTTCCAGTCGTCGCGGATGTCGTGATCGTCGAAGATCATCGAGCTGGGCACCGTGGCCAGCAGCCACCGTACGAGGGGGTCCTCACCCCAGGCGAGCCGGTACAGCTCCGCGTACTCCTCGAAGTCCGCGATCTCGCCGTACGGCGGCTGCTCGATGTCGCGGCGCGCGGCGATGAATCTCCGGATCTCCGGCCCCGTCTCGTCGGCGTACACCTGGTCGCCGATCAGCAGCAGCTCGTCGGGCGGCTCCTCGCCCGCCATGAGCCGCCGCGCGTAGACCGCCAGCAGGTCGAAGCCGTGCGACTCCACCGAGGCCGGCGCGACCCGGCACGATCCGACCGCGAAGCGCCGCGCCCCGTCGGCGGTACGGGTGCGGATGCGGCCGGGCGGGTCTCCGGCCTCCGGCCACGCCCGCTCGCCGTCGAGCAGAACCTCATACGGGGTGTCCGAGCCGGGCTGGAGATCCTCGACGTCCACGAGCGCGTAGTGGTGACCGTGGACGGTGAAGGTCCGAGCGGTGGCGCCGAGGACGCGGACCTCGCACGGCCGGTCGGTCTCCACCCACACCGTCGCCGTACGGAGACCGACGTGCCGCAGCATCGGCCCGAGCACAATTCGTGTCATGACTGTACGGACTATCGCGACTCGGCCGTCACGTCCACCAGGGCGGCGTCCCACGGCGATAAGCGGTCGGCCGGACGGCGTTCATCCGCATGTGATCAACTATGCGGCGTACCAGTGAAGTGATCTTCTGTCACCTGAGGGAAAGCTCCCCATGATGCAACGCGTCACCCGTCGTGCCGCCCGCCGTATCGCCACGGTGGTCGCTCCGGTCGCGGTCGTCGGAACCCTGGCGGCCCCCGGAGCCGCGTACGCCGCCACGCCGGCTCCCGCGGCCCGTACGACCGCCACCTGCCCTCCCGCGGCCACGGCGGTCGGTTACAGCGACGCACTGAACAAGGCCGTGTTCGACGGGATCGAGGTCGGCGGACTGTCGGCCATCGCCTACGACCGGCGCACCCGCGGGTACGTGACCGTGGAGGACCACAGCGGCACTCAGCCCGCCCGGCTCTTCTTCTTCCGCGACACCGCCGCGCCCAAGGTCACCGGCATCCTCGGGCTGACCAAGCCGGACGGCACTCCGTACGACGGGAACAACTTCGACGGCGAGGGCGTCGCCGTCCTCCCCAACGGGAACTTCCTGGTCAGCTCGGAGACCGAGCCGTCGGTCCGCGTCTTCGACCGCAAGGGCCGGGAACGCGCCTCGCTCGAGGTCCCGGCGCGCTTCCAGGTCGCACCGGCCGGTGAGGCGACCGTCAACGCCACCCTCGAGGGGCTCAGCATCTCCCCGGACGGACGTCACGTGTACGCCGCGATGGAGGGCACGCTCAGCGGGGACGCGCCGGCCACCGGCGAGGCCGTCTGGCGGCGCATCCTGGTGTACCGCGCCCACGGCGACGGCTATCGGCTCACCCGCCAGATCGGCTACCGGGTCGACCCGGGCAACCGCATCGCCGACGTCGCCGCCTACGGTGACGGCCGACTGCTGGTCCTCGAAGCGGCCTACGACGCGGCCAAGGGCAACACCATCCGGCTGTACGCCGTGCGCGACGCCGACCGGGCGACGGACGTGAGCAAGGTCGCCAACCTCTCCGCCGCGCCGTCCCGCGCCACCGTGCGCAAGGAACTCGTCTCCGACCTGGTCCACTGCCCGACGCTGGGCGCCACCAGCCCCGAGCCGCAGACCAACCCCCTGCTGGACAACTACGAGGGTCTCCAGGTCGACACCTCCGCCGGCCTCCGCAGGGCCCGGATCCACCTCATCAGCGACGACAACTTCTCCGCCGGCCAGGTCACGCGGGTCCTGACCCTCACCGCCCGCCTGCCCTGACCCACCGCCGAAGCGCCGCCGGACCGGGCGGCGCTTCGGCCTCCCTGCGGAGGGGGTCAACGAAGCCTGCCGAAGTACTCCCTGATGTCCGCCGCGAGGATCTCGGGGAGTTCCATGGCGATGAAGTGGTTGCCGGGAGGACGGTTCTCGCCCCAGTGGACGATGTCGTTGTCGCGTTCGGCCAGTCGCCGGATCCCGGGCGGCCCGCTGTAGACCCCTGTGGGAACCGCGGACTGGCCCTTCGGCCAGACGAACCGCTCGCTGTCGTACATGAACCATGAGGACGACCCCGACGTCCCCGTCAGCCAGTACAGGGTCACGTTGGTCAGCAGCAGGTCACGGTCGATGGCGTCCTCGGGCACGGCCACCGTGTAGGCGAACTCCTTGAACTTCTGCGTCAGCCAGGCGAGCAGCGCGACCGGCGAGTCGTGCCAGCCGTAGGCGAAGGTCTGCGGGGCGGCGCGGAGCAGGGCGTGATGGTCCACGCCGCCGGCCCACTCACCCATCTGCCGGAAGATCTCCCGTTCCGCCTCGGTCATCACCGGCAGGTCGTCCTCGGTGGGGACCCCGAGACCGCTGTCGATGTGCACGCCGACGACGTGCTCGGGATCGACCGCCGCCAGCGCGGGGGTGACGTACGCGCCGAGGTCGCCGCCCTGCGCGCCGTACCGGGAGTAGCCGAGACGGGCCATCAGCTCCGCCCAGAGCCGGGCGACCCGCGTGACGTCCCAGCCCGTCTCCCGCGGCGCCGCCGAGAACCCGAAGCCGGGGAGCGAGGGCACGACCACGTGGAACGCCTGGCCCGGGTCGCCGCCGTACGCCCCCGGATCGGTCAGCGGGCCGATCAGGTCGACGAACTCGACGAACGAGTTCGGCCAGCCGTGCGTGAGGATCAGCGGGAGCGCGTCCGGGTGCGGTGAGCGTACGTGCAGGAAGTGCACGTCCTGACCGTCGATCGTGGTCATGAACTGCGGAAAGCCGTTCAGCCTCGCCTCGTGGGCGCGCCAGTCGTAGCCGTCGCGCCAGTACGCGGCGAGGTCCTTGAGGTAGGCCACCGGAACTCCACGGCTCCACCCCTCGCCCGGCAGTTGCGCGGGCCAGCGGGTACGGGCCAGGCGCTCGCGCAGGTCGTCCAGGTCGGCCTGCGGCACCTCGATGCGGAACGGCCGGATCTCTTCGCCCATCACGTCTCCTCCGTGGTCAGGGCCGTACGGCGGGGTGCCCGCCGTCGGCTCCACCGACGCTAGACCGCATGTAGGTCGGATCCTGTCCTAGACTCCGGCCGTGACCGCGGCCCGCCTCCTGACGTTGCTGTCCCTGCTGCAGACTCCGCGCGAGTGGCCGGGCAGCGAACTCGCCGAGCGCATGGGCGTCAGCCCGCGTACGGTCCGGCGCGACGTCGAGCGGCTGCGCGACCTCGGCTATCCGGTCGAGGCCACGATGGGCCCGGCGGGCGGATACCGCCTCGTCGCGGGCACGGCCATGCCACCGTTGCTCGTCGACGACGAGGAGGCGGTGGCCATCGCGGTCGCCCTCAGCACCGCCGCCGCGCATCCGGTCGGTGGCATGGCCGAGGCGTCACTGCGGGCCCTGACCAAACTGGAACAGGTGCTGCCGTCACGCCTCCGGCACCGCGTGGGCGCACTCAACGCCGCCACCGTCGCGCTGCTGGGCGAGGCCGGTCCGACCATCGACCCGGACGACCTCACGACCGTCGCCGTCGCCGCGGCGAGCCACCGGCGGCTGCGGTTCGCCTACCGGTCCCGCGAGGACCGCGCCCGCGAGGATCCCGACGCGAGCGCCGCCGCCGACCGCCTCGTCGAGCCGTACCGGCTGGTCGCCGCCGGACGCCGCTGGTACCTCGTCGCGTACGACCTCGGCCGTGAGGACTGGCGCATCTTCCGCATGGACCGGGTCCGGCGACCGCGGCCGACGGGCGTGCCGAACACCCCGCGCCGGCCGCCCGAAGAGGACGCGGCCGCCTACGTCACCCGCAAGCTGCACTCGGTGGTCCCGACCTACCGGGCCCTGGTGACCCTCCACCTGCCGGCCGACGACGCGCCGGCGTCCCGGCTCGGCGAGGTCGAACCGGTCGACGCGCGCACCTGCCGCCTGCGCACCCACGCCGACACGCTCGACTGGCTCGCGCTGCGGCTCGCCATGCTCGGCTGCGAGTTCACCGTGCACGAACCGCCCGAACTCATCGAGTACCTGCGATCCCTCAGCGCCCGCGTCCTCCGTGCCACCGACGACCCGGCGACATGACGCCGGTCAACGGCCGACCTCGACCGGGCGGTCCGCCGGAGGGACCGGGGCGGTCAGGCGGCGGGCGGGCCACAGGCACGCCGCGGCGGTGACCATGCCCGCTGTGTCGACCATCAGCAGGAGCCGGTAGTCCACGACGGAGATCAGGGCGGCGCCGGCGGCGATGGAGACCGTCTGCGGTCCGGTGACCAGCATTTCGGTCGCGGTGGAGACCCGGCCGATCAGCGGTCCGGGCGTACGCCGCTGGATCACGGTGGCGAATCCGACGACCATCGTCGCCTGACCCAGGCCGGTGATCACCAGGCCGATGAGGATGACGGGCAGCGACGGGAGGGCGTACAGGCCGTTCCCGAGTCCGACCGCCGCCAGGCCGATCGTGATCGCGGTGAGCTCGCCGACCCTCGCGATGAGCCGGGCGACCCGGAGTCCACCGGCGATGGCGCCGAGTCCCTGGGCCGAGGTGAGCACGCCGACGAACGCGGGCGGCCGGTGCAGGCCCTGGTCGATGACCGCGAAGACCGCCGACTCGGTGATGCCGCTGACCAGGAAGCCGATCGCCATCGCGATCGTCATGCGGCGCAGTGCCGGGTCCGTCCTGAGGTGGGTCACCCCCGCCGTGAGCTCGCTCAGCCCGCGCAGGCCGGAGCGTACGGGCGGATCCTCGCGCAGCGGTATCCGCGCGATGACGACCGCCGCGACGACGAACGTGGCCGCGTCGATCGCGGCGACGGCCGCGCCGCCTAACGTGGCGAACAGCGCCGCGCCCGCAAGCGGGCCGCCCAGCCGGAGCCCCTCCTTGACCGTCTGCAGCGTGCCGTTGGCGTCGGCCAGCAGATCCTCGGCGAGCAGCTCCTTCACCAGGCCACTGAGCGCGGCGGCGATCGTCACCGACGAGATGCCGTAGAGCGCGGCGACCGCATAGATGATCCAGACGTCCGCGGCGTCCTGTACGGCGAACAGCGGGAGCAGCGTCAGCGCCGAGGCGAGATTGGCGACCACGAGGAAGGGCCGGTGCCGGAAGCGGTCGACCAGCCATCCGCCGAGTGGGGCCAGCACGTACGGCGCCGCCACGAAGAGGGTGACGAGGCCGGCCGCCCCGTTCGAGCCGGTGAGGGTCTTGACCCAGATGGCGAAGACGAGGATCAGCAGCGCGTCGCCGACCATGCTCGCGGCCAGGCCGGTGAAGAGCAGCCGGAAGGCCGGGATCCGGAGAACGGCCCGCATCAGTCTTCGGCGTACGGTTCGGCGGGCACGGCCCAGGCGAAGATCCGGACCCGGCGTGCCCCCGGAGGGCGCTGGGCCGGATCCCGGCGTTCCCGGTGGCGGTCGACGATGGCGGTGAGGGCCTCGTTGAGCTCTTTCAGCTCTTCCGAGGTGAGCCAGTCGAGGTTCTGCACCCAGTTCGCGGCGTCCTGCCATTCGGGCGGATCGGTGCGCCGCCACGCCAGCCAGTCGCGCAGCCCGGCGAACTCCTGCTCGACGTACTGCCCGCTGAGCGCGTCGCTGGCGGCGGCCACCTCGCCGGACTCGTCACCGTCCCCCCACGACAACGGGCGAGCCACCGGCCGCCACGGGCGATTCCGGCCCTTCCCGCCACCGGCCTCCTCGACGAAGCCGTACTTGGCGAGCTGCCGCAGATGCCACGAGCAGTTCGCCGGGCTCTCCCCGAGCATCTCGGCCAGTTCGGTCGCGGTCGCGGTGCCGCGCTCGTACAGGGCCTGGCACAGCCGCATGCGTACGGGGTGGGCGAGCGCACGCAGCTCGCCCACGTCCCGAAGCTTCCTCTCGGACCCGTCCATGCAAGGACGATAACCCTCAAAAGGGCCTTTCGAAAGGACCTTTCGAATCGGCGGGGAGCCGTTCCGCTGTTCGCTCCGGCGGAGCGGGTGGGTTCAGCGCATGAACTCGACCTCCGGGTAGGTCGGGGAGGGACCGTCGAGGATGGGAGCGCTCCGGTGGGCGAGGAAATGCTCGAACAACGCGGCGGTGTACGCGCGTACCACGATCGGGGCGCGGTGGTCGTCGATGTCGCCGAAGTCCAGGCGCCACGCCTCGGCGGGCAGCTGCTGGTCCAGGCCCCACGCGCGGGCGTTGATGGCGAGGTCGGTGAAGCGGTAATGGCCCGAGCCGTCCAGGCGGAGCCAATGGTGCCAGCCGCGTAGCCGCGGCAGGAATGCGCTCCAGGTGGGATCCTGATCGGCGCCGTCACCGGGTGCGTGCCAGCCGCTGCCGAACACGAGGAACGGGCGGCGCAGGCCGGTCTCCTGGACCGGACCGATCACCAATCCGTCCAGGTCGACACCGACGCGGATGCGCTTGTCCTCATGCATGGCCTCAGCGGTGGTCGAGCCGCCCAGGGAGTGGCCGAACATTCCGACCCGGTGCAGGTCCAGGGCGTCTGTCAGGCCGGCGGGCAGCGGGCGGCGCTCGGCGTCCGGATTCCCCATGTGGGAGATCCGGGAGAGTCGGTCGAGTACGAAGGTCGTGTCGCGGACGCGTACGGCCTGCAGCCGATTCCAGAGGCGATCGTTCTCCTCGTCGGAACCCCTAGCGCACTGCGCGGCGTCGCCCGTGACGAGCCGGCCGCCGGGGAACTCCACCTCGGCCGCTTCGTGCGTACTGGCCACCGCGGCGACGACGAAGCCGCGACTGGCCAGCTCCTCGTCGATGAACGTCGTGTCGGTCCGGTCCGAGCACCAGCCGGGATAGAACAGGACCACCGGATGCCGGGTTCCCGCGACCGGGGCGTCGACGTGGCTGTGCGTGGTCGCGGCGGTGATCACACCCGGCGGTAGATGATGATCGGCCTCGAGCTGGGCGGCCTCCCCGGGCGGCATGTACGGGGCCACCGGGTGGCCCGCGGTGTCCTGTGCGGGGTACCACAGCTGCACCATCAGCTCCCGCGGTCGTTTCCCGTCGCCCAGGGGGTCGGTGCGCGAGGCGTCGACGAGATGAAGCGAGGCCGTGCCGACCTGGTGCGGGCCTGTCGGTGGCGGAAGGTACAACGGCGCGGTCGCTTCCTGACCGGAGACCGCTCTCCCGTGAAGGCGGGCGGCCCCTGCCGGCGCGGCGGCCGCCGGTGCCGCCGTTGTCAGCGCGGCCACCGCGATCGCGGCGAGAGTCTTTCGTTTGTGGTCGACGAGCATCGGCACCTCGGGTCATGGGTGGTGAGCACGAGCCCGGTCTCGGCCGGACTGATGACGGCGACGCTAGATCGCATTTCTGCACCGGGCGTCCCACCGCGGGCCCGACCTTTCACCGCGGCGCGGTACGTGGGTGCCATCGGGGTGGGCCTGCCGGCCGTCCGCGGCCTGGTCAGGAGAGGGCAGAGTCCGGTGCGTCGTACTTTGGTACTGGTCCGACCTGCTGATTCGCGCCCACGGTCGGATGCCGAGGGAGATGGGTCCTCCTAGTGTCGGCGTCGTGATCGAAGTTCGCGGGCCGACCGAGCGGCATGGCCCCAAGGCCGCCGCGGAGGCCCGTACGCTCGCGCCGGCCCGATGGGTCCGCCGGGTCTCCGGATTCATCCGCGCCGTCGACGCGCGTCACCCGCTGTGGTGGGACGTCGGGCTGCCGATCGCCCTGGCCCTGGTCACGCTGCATCTCTACCTCGGTGCGCCGTACGTGGGCTGGGCGGTGTGGCTGAGCTTCGTCGCTCCCCTGCCGTGGCGTCGGAGACGTCCCTTCCGGGTGCTGCTCGCCATGGTGGTTCCGGCCGTGCTCTCCCTGTGGGACGGGACCGTGCCGCCCAACGCTCTGGGACTCGGCGTCGCCCTGTACGGAGTGGCCCTGCGCTCGGCGATCTCGCGGGTGACCTTCAGCGGGCTGCTGACCGGCGCGGCCATCGCCGCGGACGCCATGTGGTGGCGGGGCGACGGCCTGGGTTCGCGGATCCTCACCAATCTCATGCCATGCGCCGCGAGCCTTCTGCTGGGGTTGTTCGTCCGCCTCCGCCGGGAGGAGATCGCCGCGCTGGAGGACAAGGCCACCCTGCTGGAACGAGAACGTGATCAGCAGGCCCGCCTCGCGGCGGCGGCCGAGCGGAACGCGGTCGCCCGTGAGATGCACGACATCATCGGTCACAATCTGTCGGTCATCGCCGGCCTCGCGGACGGCGGGAGATTCGCTGCGGCGAAGGCCCCGGACCGGGCCGTACAGGCCTTGGAGGCCATCAGCGACACCAGTCGGCAGGCCCTGGACGAACTGCGGCGTGTGCTGGGCGTCCTCCGAGACGACGATCCGGCGCGGGGGCCGGCGGGTCTGGCGCCGCAGCCCACTCTGACCGACCTCGGCGAACTACTGGATCGGTTGCGGGACACGGGGCTGACCATCCGGTACACGACCACGGGAAGCCCGCACGACCTGTCCGCCGGGCACCAGCTGATGATCTATCGCATGGTGCAGGAATCGCTGACGAACGTCCTCAAGCACGCCGGTCCGGGCTGTGCGACGCGGGTCCGAGTGCGGCACGATCCGGAAGGGGTGACGGTCACGGTGACGAACACCGGCGGCCCTGCCGGCACCGAGGCCGGTGGCGCCGGTCAGGGGCTCACGGGGATGCGTGAGCGAGCGGTCCTGTACGACGGCAGGCTGCGGGCGGGACCGCTGCCCACCGGGGGATGGCACGTCGACCTGTGGCTCCCCCGAAAGCGGGATCGATGATCACCGTAGTGATCGTCGACGATCTGGCGCTGCAGCGATTCGGATTTCGGATGCTGCTCGAGAGCCAGGACGACATGACCGTCGTCGGCGAGGCCACCGGTGGTTCGGAAGCGGTCCGGATGACGGCGGAGCTGGACCCTGACGTCGTGCTGATGGACGTCCGCATGCCAGGCCTCGACGGCGTCGAGGCGACCCGTCGCATCATCGCGTCCGGCGGCCGAAGCCGCGTCCTCATCCTGACCACATTCGATCTGGACGAATACGCCTTTGCCGGGCTGCGGGCCGGGGCCAGCGGCTTCCTGGTGAAGGATGCGCTACCGGACGACCTGCTGTCCGGTATCCGCGCGGTCGCCGATGGGAACGCCGTCGTTGCCCCGGCACTGACCCGGAGGCTCCTTGACCGGTATGCGCACCGCTTCCCGGTCACCGCAGCGGCGGGCGACCCCGATCCGCGGCTGCGGTCGCTGACCGAGCGCGAACGCGGCGTTCTCCTCTGCATCGCCCAGGGCTGCACCAACAGGGAGATCGCCGAGCGTCTGGTCCTGGCGGAGTCGACGGTCAAGACGCATGTCGGACGCGTCCTGGCCAAGATCGGCGCACGTGATCGGGTGCAGGCCGTGATCTTCGCTTATGACATCGGCCTGGTGACCCCGGAGGGCCGCTGAGCCGCGCCGGAGGCGCTGCCAGGCCTCGAACGGCCGAGGGGCCCGGCTCGGTGCGCGGGCCCCTCGGTGCAACGGACGGTCAGGCGACGGTGACGGCGGGCTTGACGGTGAGGGTGTCGGAGCCGAGGTCGGTGTCGACGATGACCTCGTCGCCGTCGTGATCGCCGAGACTTCTGGTCGTCAGGACGACCAAAAGTCTCGGCGGCGAGCGAGTGCAGAGCCTCGTGCCGCGCAGCGGCGGAAGCCGCGCCTGCCGAAGTCAAATCCCAGGCTCGGGATCTCGTCCCTGACCTGGGCTTTCTCGTGCGGCTCGGGTGACGGAAATCGAACCCGCGACATCAGCTCGGGAAGTCGACTCCGCTGATCGTTGATCACTTGCGGTACCGCTGACCTGCGTCTTCGCGAGGCTCTCCCGTAAGCGAGCCGTGATCGCGCGCTCTGATGGGCACGCAACGGGCATGCGTCCGCACAGCAGCTTGAGTCGTCAGCCCCGTCCTACACGGGCCGCCCGTCTGCGTTCCAGGCTGGTCGGGTGCAACGAATCGACAAGGCAGGCGCGGTGGGCGATGATCGAGTGGCTTCCCGGGCCGTCGTTGCTCCGCACGTCAAGAACGACGCCGTCACCACCCGGACTCAGCGTCGTCCACTCCGCGCAGAAGTCACACCGCCACCGGAACGACTCCAGATCGTCCGGATGAATACTCAGCCGCACCCAGACCGGTGGATCCCACCTGCTCACCTCGACGACGACAGCGTCGATCTCGGCTCCGACCGGCGGCGTCAGCTGGGCTCCCTCGCGACGCATCCGCTCCCCGCCGAAGCATTGGATCATGTCGATCGATGCGCCGACGCCCTCATGACCGACGATCTCCACCCCCACACCCCAAGGCTGATGGCTGAGAACCCGCACACGTACTCGCTCACCGGGCAGCAACTCGACCGCTGCGACGTCGAACCGCTCCATGCCCGCATTGTGTCCGGGCGATGTTCGCCACGTCAGCCCCCCGGTCATCCCGGAAGCGGCGAGAAGCTCCCCCTGACGAGAGAAGCCCCAGCGCCTGGGAATCACGTTCCGGCCTGGGCCTGCGTGCTGTGGAGCGTGTGACGGGAACCGAACCCGCGCCACCAGCTTGGGAACTGTACGGATCTGGGCCGTCGTGAATGGGGCGGGTCGGGTCAGGGGCCGCGGAAGGTGGCGCGGTAGGCGCTGGGGGAGACCCCTAGTTCGGCTTGCAGGTGCAAGCGCATTGAGCCGGCGGTGCCGAAGCCTGCGGTGACGGCGACCTCGTCGATGGGCAGGTCGGTGCGTTCCAGGAGGGAACAGGCCCGCTCGATGCGCTGTTGGGTGAGCCATCGTCCCGGCGAGGTGCCGATCTCGTCTCGGAAGCGCCGGGTGAATGTTCGCGTGCTCGTCGATTCCTGAGCTGCCAGTTCCCGGAGCGTGATGGGCCGGTGCAGGTTCGCGAGCGCCCATTGGCGTGCCCTGCCGGTCGAGGAGACCCTCGGGTCCGGCATCGGCCGCTGCACGTATTGTGCTTGCCCGCCCTCGCGGTGTGGCGGGACGACGGAGCCGCGCGCCACCTCGTTGGCGACCGCTGCGCCATGGTCGGTACGGATCATGTGGAGGCACAGGTCGATGCCTGCCGCCGCTCCGGCGGAGGTGAGGACGCCGTTGTCGTCGGTGTAGAGGACGTCCACGTCGAATACGACGTCCGGGAATCGCTCCCGGAATCGCGCGGATGAGCGCCAGTGCGTGGTCGCTCGCCGCCCGGTGAGCAGGCCCGCCGCGGCCAGTACGAAGGATCCCGAGCAGATCGAGGCGATCCGTGTGCCGGGCCGGATCCGCGCCAGCGCGGCGGTGAGCGAGGATTCGAGCGGCTCGCTTTGGGGCTCGAAGTCGACTCGGGAGCCCGGGACGACGACGGTGTCGGCCTCGGCCAGCGTCTCGGGGCCGTGAATGACGGTGATGGTGAAGTCGGCGTCCGTGCGGATGTCGCCGGGCTCCAGTGCGCAGGTCACGACCTCGTAGAGCGCGGTACCGGCGGCTGAGCGCGCCTGGCCGAAGAGACGGTGAACGATGCTGAGCTCGAAAGACAGGATCTCGTCACGGACCAGGACCGCCACGCGGTGGCGCCCGTCATCGGCGAAGGCGGCCATGGCTCGATCTTCGCACATGTTGTCCATCAGGCCAGTCGTCGTCACCGTGCCGCAGGTTCATGATCGAGGTCATGAACGTTCTTTGGATCCTTGCCCACCCCGAACCCCGCTCGCTCAACGGCCACCTCGCCGCGGAGGGGCAACGCGCACTCCGCGCCGAAGGCCACCAGGTCGAGGTGTCGGACCTGTACGCGATGGGCTGGAACCCCGTCGTCGACGCCGCCGGCTACGCCCACCCCCCGGCGGAGCGGTTCCAGGTCGCCGCCGCCGCGAAGCGGGCGTACATGAGCGGCGCGCTGAGCGCCGATATCCGCGCCGAGCAGGAAAAGATCACCCGGGCGGACACCCTCGTCGTCCAGTTCCCGATGTGGTGGTTCGGTATGCCCGCCATCCTCAAGGGCTGGTTCGACCGGGTCTGGCACCAGGGCTTCGCGTACGGGTTGCGCGGCCCGAACGGTGAGTGGATCGGTTACGGAGATGGGTTCCTCGCGGGCAAGCGTGCGATGGCGGTCGTGACCATGGGCGGGCCGGCGTGGTTCTATGGCGAACGGGGCATCCACGGAGCCGTCGATGAGCTGCTGTTCCCGTTGCAGCACGGCACCTTGTTCTACGCGGGCGCACAGGTGCTGCCCCCGGTGCTGATCCCGGGTGCCGACAGGTTCACACCCGAGGAGGGCGAGGCGGCGGCCAAGGAGCTGCGCGAGCGCCTGCTCGCCATCCCGGCGACCGAGCCGATCGCGTACCGAACGCAGAACGGCGGAGACTACGACCGCGACCTCGTGCTGCGACCGGACGTGGCACCCGGTCTGACCGGGCTGGGAACGCACGTGGCCTGACGCCGGTACGGCACGGCAGGTTCTGGACCGCCCTTCGGTGCCCGCATGCGGGGGGCCATGGCAATGCCGAGGGGCCCGGCTTGCGCGCGGGCCCCTCGGTGCAACGGGCGGTCAGGCGACGGTGACGGCGGGCTTGACGGTGAGGGTGTCGGAGCCGAGGTCGGTGTCGACGATGACCTCGTCGCCGTCGCTGATCTCACCGGACAGGAGCTCCTTGGCGAGCTGGTCGCCGATCGCGCTCTGCACGAGGCGGCGGAGCGGGCGGGCGCCGTACGCCGGGTCGTAGCCGGTCAGGGCGAGCCACTCGCGGGCGGCGTCGGTGACGGTGAGCGTCAGGCGCCGGTCCGAGAGGCGGCGGGCCAGCCGGTCGATCTGCAGGTCGACGATCTTCGTGAGCTCCTCGGTCGACAGCGCGTCGAAGACGATGACGTCGTCGAGCCGGTTGAGGAACTCGGGCTTGAAGTTCGCCCGTACGGTCGTCATGACGGCGTCGCGCTTGGCTCCGTTGTCCAGGGTCGGGTCGACCAGGAACTGCGAGCCGAGATTCGACGTCAGGATCAGGATGACGTTGCGGAAGTCCACCGTACGGCCCTGGCCGTCGGTCAGGCGGCCGTCGTCGAGCACCTGGAGCAGGATGTCGAAGACCTCGGGGTGGGCCTTCTCGACCTCGTCCAGCAGCACGACGCAGTACGGCCGGCGGCGGACCGCCTCGGTGAGCTGGCCGCCCTCCTCGTAGCCGACGTAGCCGGGAGGCGCGCCGACGAGGCGGGCGACCGAGTGCTTCTCGGCGTACTCGCTCATGTCGATGCGGACCATCGCCCGCTCGTCGTCGAACAGGAAGTCGGCGAGCGCCTTGGCCAGCTCCGTCTTGCCGACGCCGGTCGGGCCGAGGAACAGGAACGATCCGGTCGGCCGGTCGGGGTCCGAGACGCCCGCCCGCGCCCGGCGTACGGCATCCGAGACAGCTCTCACGGCATCCGATTGCCCGATGAGGCGGCGGCCGAGCTCGTCCTCCATGCGGAGCAGCTTGGCGGTCTCGCCCTCCAGGAGCCGGCCGACGGGGACACCGGTCCAGGACGACACGACCTCGGCCACGTCGTCGGCGCCGACCTCCTCCTTGACCATGGTCTCGCGGGTCTCGGCGGCCTCGGAGGCCTCGGCGAGCTGCTTCTCCAGCACCGGGATCTCGCCGTACATGAGGCGGGCGGAGGTCTCCAGGTCGCCGTCGCGCTGGGCGCGCTCGGCCTGGCCGCGCAGGTCGTCGATGCGCTTCTTCAGCTCACCGACCTTGTTCAACCCGGCCTTCTCCCGCTCCCACCGGCCGTTGAGGGCGTTGAGGCTCTCCTGCTTGTCGGCCAGCTCGGCGCGGAGGCGTTCGAGGCGGCGCTTGGACGCCTCGTCGGACTCCTTCTCGAGGGCCAGCTCCTCCATCGTGAGCCGGTCGACCGAGCGCTGCAGCTCGTCGATCTCGACGGGCCGCGAGTCGATCTCCATGCGGAGCCGGGAGGCGGCCTCGTCGACCAGGTCGATGGCCTTGTCCGGCAGGAACCGCGCGGTGATGTACCGGTCGGACAGCGCGGCGGCGGCCACGAGCGCGGCGTCGGAGATCTGCACCTGGTGGTGCGCCTCGTACCGGCCCTTGAGGCCGCGCAGGATCGCGATGGTGTCCTCGACCGTCGGCTCGCCGACGAAGACCTGCTGGAACCGCCGCTCCAGCGCCGGGTCCTTCTCGATCCGCTCGCGGTACTCGTCGAGCGTGGTCGCGCCGATCATCCGCAGCTCGCCGCGGGCCAGCATGGGCTTGAGCATGTTGCCCGCGTCCATGGCGCCCTCGGCGGCGCCCGCGCCGACGACCGTGTGCAGCTCGTCGATGAACGTGACGATCTGGCCGTCGCTCTGCTTGATCTCGTTCAGGACGGCCTTGAGGCGCTCCTCGAACTCGCCGCGGAACTTCGCGCCCGCGACCATCGCGCCCAGGTCGAGGGAGACGAGGCGCTTGTTCTTCAGGGTCTCCGGCACGTCGCCGGCGACGATCCGCTGGGCCAGGCCCTCGACGACCGCCGTCTTGCCGACGCCGGGCTCGCCGATGAGGACCGGGTTGTTCTTCGTACGGCGGGACAGCACTTGCACGACGCGGCGGATCTCGGTGTCGCGGCCGATGACCGGGTCGAGCCTGCCGTCGCGGGCCTGCGCGGTCAGGTCGACGCCGTACTTCTCCAGCGCCTGGTAGGTCTCTTCGGGGTTCTCGGTGGTGACGCGCGCGTGGCCGCGGACCTTCTCGAACGCCTCCAGCAGCGCGTCGGGGGTCGCGCCGTTCTCCTTCAGGAGAGTGGCGACGGGGCCGCCGTCAGTGGCCAGGCCGACGAGCAGGTGCTCGGTGGAGACGTACTCGTCCTCGAGCTGCTTGGCGCGGTTGGCGGCGGTGTTGATCACCTTGAGCAGCGGCCGGGAGGTGTCCGGCGCGTTGACGGTCGATCCGGCGGCCTTCGGCAGCGCGGCGACCTGCTCCTCGGCGCGGCGGCGGATGGCCTGGGGGTCCGCGCCGACGGCCTCGAGCAGCGGCGCGGCGATGCCGTCGGACTGGCCGAGCAGCGCGACCAGCAGGTGCACCGGCTCGACCAGGGGGTTCCCCTCGGTCGAGGCCCGCCGGACCGCCACCGAAACGGCCTCTTGGCTCTTCTGGGTCAGCTTGTAATCCACTTATTCCTCCCCCCGAGATCGCCACAGCACCACGCTGGTCTGCCGGATCGGCACGAGGTCCGCTCCAGTGTCAGAACCGTGGCCGTTCTTCAGTTTGACGAGCCGGGCCGCGACGGCGCGCGTGGACTCCAGCTCGTTGCTCAGCTCCTCGACCATCGCCCGGAGGCGTGCCACCTCGGCGCGTAGTGTCTCGGACTCGCGCTGGAGGTCGAGGATGTGCTTGATTCCGGCGAGGTTGATGCCCTCTTCCTGGGACAGCCGCTGGATCTCCCGGAGCATCACGATGTCCCGCATGGAGTAGCGGCGCCCGCGTCCGGCCGTACGACCGGGGGACACGAGGCCCATCCGGTCGTACGTGCGGAGGGTCTGCGGGTGCAGCCCCGACAGCTGGGCCGCCACCGAGATGACATAGACCGGGCTGTCGTCGCCGAACGGATCCATGATCGTCACCCCTCTCTCGCCAGGTGCAGCAGCTCGCTGCGCAGGTCGTCCCCGTTGTTGCTCGCGCGGATCTTCTCCAGCGCCTCCCGGGTCGTGTCGTCGATGTGCTCCGGCACGTGCACCTCGACGGTCACCAGCAGGTCGCCCTTGGTGCCGTCGCGGCGCGTCGCGCCCTTGCCGCGGACCCGGAACGTGCGCCCGTTCGGG
Organism: Actinoallomurus rhizosphaericola; assembly: GCF_024055675.1. Classification (NCBI taxonomy): domain Bacteria; kingdom Bacillati; phylum Actinomycetota; class Actinomycetes; order Streptosporangiales; family Thermomonosporaceae; genus Actinoallomurus; species Actinoallomurus rhizosphaericola. Next base: position 50,257 of record NZ_JAMXMW010000015.1, read on the forward strand.
GTGCCGGCCGGAATCCGCAGGGTGACCGGCTGGCCGCCCAAGACCGGCGCCTTGATCTCCGCGCCGAGGGTGGCCTCGGGGAAGGTCACCGGCACGGTGACGGTCAGGTTGTCGCCGGAGCGGCCGAACACCTTGTGCCCCGTCACGTGCACGACGACGTACAGGTCACCGCTGGGGCCGCCGTTCTCGCCGGGCGCGCCCTTGGCCTTGAGCCGGATGCGCTGGCCGTCGGCGACCCCGGCCGGGATGCGCGCCTGGATCGTGCGGGTGCTCTGCGCCCGCCCGCTGCCGTGGCAGGTGGGGCAGGGGTCGTCGACCACGAGCCCACGGCCGTGGCACTCACGGCAGGGCTCGGAGAAGGCGAACCCGCCGGCGTTGCGGCTCTCCTGCCCCGTGCCCTCACAGCGCGGGCAGACCCGGGGCACCGTGCCGTCCTTGGCACCGCTGCCCCGGCAGGTCGGGCAGGCCGCTTCGCTGGTGAGCCGCAGCGGCACCGTCTTGCCGTCCAGGGCCTCGCTGAAGGTCAGCGTGACCTCGGTCTCGACGTCGGAGCCGCGGCGCGGCCGCCGGGGGGCCTGCCGGCGGCCGCCGAACAGCCCACCGAAGAGGTCGCCGATCCGCTCACCGGTGCCGGTCGTGCCTCCGGGCGGGTTGCCGAAGAGGTCGCCCAGGTTGACCCCGAAGCCGCCCTGGGCGCCGCTACGCGGCCGGGCACCCCCGAAGAGGCTGCGGGCGTCGTCGTACTCCTTGCGACGCTTCTCGTCCGACAGGACGTCGTACGCCTCGGAGATCTCCTTGAACTTCTCCTCGGAGTCGGCGTCGCCGCGGTTGGCGTCCGGGTGGTACTGACGCGCCAGCTTCCGGTAGGACTTCTTGATCTCGTCCTGCGTCGCGGTCTTCGGAACACCGAGGACCTTGTAGTAGTCCTTCTCGATGAAGTCCTTGGTGCTCACCGGCGTTCCTTACCTCTTTCGCTGTGGGTCTGCTTCGTCTCAGTCCTCGCCGGCCCCGTCGGGCTCGGCCTCGGCCTTCCCGCCGTCGGCCGCGCTCGCCGGCTCCGGCTCCGAGGCGGCCTCCTCGGCCGACCCGAGGTCGGCGGTCGGCTCGGCGACGGCCACCCGGGCGGGCCGGAGGGTCCGCTCGCCGATGCGGTACCCCGCCTGCAGGATCTGAACGGCCGTCGGCTCCGCGACCTCGTCGGAGTAGGAGTGCATCAGCGCCTCGTGGACGTTCGGGTCGAACGGCTCACCGGCCGTCCCGAACGACTCGAGCCCGAGCTTGCCGACGATGCCCTCCAGGGCCTCGGCGACATGCTTGAACCCTCCGGTCAGCTCGTCGTGCTCCCGGGCGCGGCCGATGTCGTCGAGCACCGGCAGCAGCTCGCCCAGCACGTACGCGAGGGCCTGCTCGCGCACGGCCGTACGGTCCCGGTCGACCCGCTTGCGGTAGTTGGAGTACTCCGCCTGCAGCCGCTGAAGGTCGGCCGTGCGCTCGGCGAGTTCCTTCTCCAGCTTGGCGGCCTTCTCGGCGTCCGCGCCGGAGGGCGCTTTCGCGGTGGGGGACTCGGGAGCCGACGTGTCCGCCGGCTCCCGAACCTCACCGGTCTCGGGATCGATGCGCCGCTTGTCGCGGATCACCGGACCCTTGCGCTCCTCGGCGTCGTCACGACGCTCCGTCACGCTTCCTCCTCGAGTACCAGCTCGTCACGGTTTGCGGGGAACGCCCCGGTCACGCCGCGCCGCCCTTGGTGTCCTTGTCGTCGTCCACGATCTCGGCGTCGACGACCTCGTCGTCCTTCGCCTGCTCGCCCGCGGCCTGGCCGTCTGCAGGCTGGCCCTCGGCGGTCGCCTGGTTCTGGGCGTACATCGCGGCGCCCATCTTCTGGCTGACCTGGGCGAGCTTCTCGGAGCTGCTGCGGATCGCGTCGACGTCCGTGCCCTCGAGGGCCTTCTTGACCTCGTCCAGCGCCGACTGGACCTCGGTCTTCACGTCGCCCGGGATCTTCTCGTCGTTCTCGCGGAGGAACTTCTCCGTCGAGTAGGCGAGGGTGTCGGCGTTGTTGCGGGTCTCGGTCTCCTCGCGGCGCTTGCGGTCCTCCTCCGCGTACTGCTCGGCCTCGCGCATCATGCGGTCGATGTCGTCCTTGGGCAGGGCCGACCCGCCCGTGATGGTCATCGACTGCTCCTTGCCGGTGCCGAGGTCCTTGGCGGAGACGTTCACGATGCCGTTGGCGTCGATGTCGAACGTGACCTCGATCTGCGGGACACCGCGCGGCGCCGGCGGCAGGCCGGTCAGCTGGAAGGTGCCGAGCTTCTTGTTGTACGCCGCGATCTCGCGCTCGCCCTGGTAGACCTGGATCTCCACGGACGGCTGGTTGTCGTCGGCGGTGGTGAACACCTCCGACCGCTTGGTCGGGATCGTGGTGTTCCGCTCAATGATCTTGGTGAAGATGCCGCCCTTGGTCTCGATGCCCAGGGACAGCGGCGTGACGTCGAGCAGCAGGACGTCCTTGACCTCACCCTTGAGCACACCGGCCTGCAGGGACGCGCCGACCGCGACGACCTCGTCCGGGTTGACGCCCTTGTTGGCCTCCTTGCCGCCGGTCAGCTCCTTGACCAGGTCGGCGACGGCGGGCATGCGGGTCGAGCCGCCGACGAGGACGACGTGGTTGATGTCGCCCACGCTGATGCCGGCGTCCTTGACGACCTGCTGGAAGGGGCCCTTGCAGCGGTCGAGCAGGTCCGAGGTCATCTTCTGGAACTCGGCGCGGGTGAGCTTCTCGTCCAGGTGCAGCGGGCCCTCGGACGAGGCCGTGATGTACGGCAGGTTGATACTCGTCTCCGAGGAGCTGGACAGCTCGATCTTCGCCTTCTCGGCGGCCTCGCGGAGCCGCTGCAGCGCCATCTTGTCCTTGGACAGGTCGACGCCGTGGGCGTTCTTGAACCGGGTGACCAGCCACTCGACGACCTTGTTGTCCCAGTCGTCACCACCGAGGTGGTTGTCACCGCTGGTGGCCTTGACCTCCACCACGCCGTCGCCCACCTCGAGGAGGGAGACGTCGAACGTGCCGCCACCGAGGTCGAAGACGAGGATGGTGGCCTCGCTCTCCTTCTCCAGGTGGTAGGCGAGCGCCGCCGAGGTCGGCTCGTTGATGATGCGCAGGACGTTGAGGCCCGCGATCTGGCCGGCCTCCTTCGTGGCCTGCCGCTGGTGGTCCGAGAAGTACGCCGGAACGGTGATCACCGCGTCGGTGATCTTCTCACCGAGGTAGGCCTCCGCGTCGCGCTTGAGCTTCTGCAGCACGAACGCGCTGATCTGCTGGGGCGTGAAGTCCTTACCGTCGATCGTGGTCTTCCAGTCGGTGCCCATTTCGCGCTTGACCGACCGGATGGTGCGATCGACGTTGGTCACCGCCTGACGCTTGGCGACCTCGCCGACCAGGACCTCGCCGTTCTTGGCGAAGGCGACGACGGACGGCGTGGTCCTCGACCCCTCCGCGTTGGCGATGACGGTGGGCTCGCCACCCTCCAGGATCGCGACGACCGAGTTGGTCGTTCCAAGGTCGATACCGACCGCACGTGCCATGAGTTGGTTCCTCCGACTGTGAGCTTGCTAAGCCGATGAAGCTGAGTCCAGCAGACGCAAGGTTGCCAAACCGCTCCCGTGGTGTCAAATGACTTGAGTCAGACCGACTCAACTTTGCTGACTGGTACAACGAGTGGCGGTCCTCCCTTGTTCCCGCCCCGGGGTGAGATCCGGGATCCTCGCGGCGAACCGGCCCGCCGGAAGCCCCGCAATCTCAGATGGTGCTCAAACCCCTCTCCGCCGTCCGTGAACTCCGGTAGGGAGATCGGGAGACATAGGGGTGATGGGGGCCGTGCCGGGCTCCGGCCGTCGGCCGGGGCCCGCCGCGAGGCCGATTCCGCTGAGATCGGGGACCGCCCGCTCCGGGAGCCGAAGGGGGCCTGACGCGTGATCGACCTGATGAGGGTCGTCGGCGAGACCGACGAGAGCCCATCGCCGTCCGGGGGCGGGACCGCGTCCTCGCCCGGGTGGGGCCGCGGCCGGTCGGGCGTGGGCGTGGGGGTCCCGCTGGCGCTGGCGGTCACCGGCGCGGCCGTCGCGGTCGCGCTGTCGCTCGGGTCGTCGGCGCCCGCGCCACGGCCCGAAACGCCGTCCGGCCGCGACATCCTCCTCGCGACGGCCACCGCCGTGGACCGCCGTACGGGCCCGGCCACGGGCCGCTACTGGCGGGTGGTCAAGATTGGCCGCTCCATGCTCCCCGCCGGGCGCAACGTCGGTGCGAACCCCGTCGAGGTCCGGATGCGGGACGATATCTGGCTCGCCGGGCCCGGCGGACGGCGGAGCGTCGTGTACCGGCAGTGCTTCGGCACGCGCCCGCTCACCCCGGCGGAACGGGCCGCGCACCTGGACCGGCCCTCGCGGGCGTGGCCCGTGGACTCCGCGGCGGCGCCGATCTGCGCGGCGGGGTCCGGGCCCGCCGTACGGAACGCCGACCTCACGGCGGCGGCCGACTACCGCCTCGCGGACGTCGCGGTGTCGCCGATCTGGCTGGACCACCTCTCGACCGAGCCCGCCGTCCTGCGCCGGCAGGTCGAGGCCAAGCTCGCGACGGCGCAGCAGGGCGGCCTGGGCGTGTTCGGCCACGTCGTGCTGCCGCAGCTGACGAGCGACCTGCCGCTCCGTCCGGAGATCCGCGCGGCGGTGCTGCGGATGATGGCCGGGCTGCCCGGCGTACGCGCGGCGGGCCCGGTGCGGGACGCGCTCGGCCGTACCGGGGAGGGCGTCGTGATCAGCGGGCTCGGCCTCACGACCACGGAGCTGCGCTGGATCGTCGATCCGCGCGGCGGCGGTGTTCTGGGCGTGCAGGAGGTCGCCACCGGGCGCGGCCGCCGCCCGGCCGGAACGGTGGTCGCCGAGAAGGCGTACGTCTCGGCGGGCTGGACGAACGACGCTCCGCCCGGCGATTAGGTGTAGATGTAGTAGAGCCCGGAGGGCTGGAGCGCCTTCAGGAGCGCCGAGGCGCGGAGCGTGTGAGTGCCGCCCGTCGGCCGCCACGGGTCGAAGACGGTGATGGTCCTCTTCTTCTGGTCGTAGCCGTACGCGACGATGATGTGCCCGGTCTTGCGGCGCGACCCGATGCCTCTGTTCCAGGGCAGCCGCTCCCACCAGACCGCGACGAGGGGCGCGCGGTGCAGGACGCCGACGTCGTACGACACCTCTTTCAAGAGGTAGGTCGAGCCGCTGCTCGGCCAGGCGTCGAACGTGAGCGAGTACGGGGTGTGGGCGAGGTAGCCCCGGAGGGCGGTCATGGCGTTGTCGCCGGTGGTGCCCTTGGGGTATTTCGTCCTCATCTTCCGCGCCAGCGCGGACTGCCGGACCTTGATGTGGAACGTCGAGAGGCTCATGACGCCTGACGCGGGCGCGCAGTTGTACGACGTCGTCTGGAATTCCCGCGTCATGCGCAGCCGGTGCGACACCGGCGGCACCGGAACGGTCGGAGACGCGCTCGGAGCGGGTGCCGAGGCGCTCGGCGCAGAGGCGGCGGGTGTATCGGCGAGGGCACGGGCGCCGTCCGCCGGACCCCGGTCCTGCGCGGCGCCGGCACCGCACCCGGCGAGAACGACGGCGGTGGCCGCCGCGAGCCCGGCGCTCCACCGACCACGCGGCACCCTGCGCAAGTTTGCCCCCATATGACGGATCGGTGGGTGAATGATGGCACGATCCGCCATTCATGGCATTAATTTTCTTTGACGCTGAAACCCGGAACGCCGGGGCACCACAGCTAGCCGCGGAACCGCTCTTAGTGTGGAAAACGGGCATCGCACGGGCATCGCACTCGAGAGAAGGAGTTCCGATGGCCTATGACGATCTGCGCGGCTTCCTGGACACCCTGGAGAGGGAGGGACAGCTGCTGCGCGTCTCCGACGAGGTGCTCCCGGAGCCGGACCTGGCCGCCGCGGCGAACGCCGCCGGGCGGATCGGCGAAGGCGCGCCCGCGCTGTGGTTCGACAACGTCCAGGGGTTCACCGACGCCCGGATCGTGCTGAACGTGCACGGCTCCTGGCCGAACCACGCCCTCGCGCTGGGCCTGCCCAAGAACACCCGGACCAGGGACCAGGTGGAGGAGTTCGCCCGGCGCTGGGACGACTTCCCGGTGACGCCCGAGCGCCGCGAGGACGCCCCATGGCGGGAGAACACGGCCGAGGGCCCGGACGCCGATCTGTTCCGGGTGCTGCCGCTGTTCCGGCTCAACGACGGTGACGGCGGCTTCTACCTCGACAAGGCGGCCGTCGTCTCCCGCGACCCGGACGACCCGGACGACTTCGGCAAGCAGAACGTCGGCGTCTACCGCATCGAGGTCCTCGGCCCGAACCGGCTGGCGATCCAGCCCGTCCCGGTCCACGACGTGGCCATCCACCTGCACAAGGCGGAGGAGCGGGGCGAGGACCTGCCGATCGCGATCACGCTCGGGAACGACCCGGTGATCTCCATCGTCGCGGGCATGCCGATGGCCTACGACGAGTCCGAGTACGCGATGGCGGGCGCGCTGCGCGGCGCCCCGGCGCCGATCGCCACCGCGCCGCTGACCGGCTTCGACGTGCCGTGGGGCTCGGAGGTCGTCGTCGAGGGGGTGATCGAGGGGCGTGAGCGGCGGCTGGAGGGGCCGTTCGGGGAGTTCACCGGCCACTACTCCGGTGGCCGCCGGATGCCGGTGATCCGCGTCGACCGCGTCTCGTACCGGACGAACCCGATCTTCGAGTCGCTGTACCTCGGCATGCCGTGGACGGAGATCGACTACCTCGTCGGCCCGAACACCTGCGTGCCGGTGCTCAAGCAGCTGCGCGCCGAGTTCCCCGAGGTGCAGGCGGTCAACGCGATGTACACCCACGGCCTCCTGGGGATCATCTCGACGAGAAAGCGGTACGGCGGCTTCGCCAGGGCGGTCGGCATGCGGGCCATGACGACCCCGCACGGACTCGGCTACCTGAAGGTCGTGATCGTCGTCGACGAGGACGTCGACCCGTTCGACCTGCGCCAGGTGATGTGGGCCGTCTCCGCCAAGGTCGACCCGGCGGTCGACGTCATCACCATCCCCAACCTTCCGGTCGTGCCGCTGGACCCGGCGTCCTCGCCGCCCGGCATCATCGCCAAGCTGCTCATCGACGCCACGACGCCGGTCTTCCCGGACGACCGGGGCCACTTCGGCACCCCCGTACGGGACCTGCCCGAGACCGAGGAGTGGGTGCGCCGCCTGCAGGCGCTCCGCTCGGAGGAGCTCCCATGACCGCCGTGATCTGCCCGCGCTGCGCGCATGAGGACGTCGACCGCGTCGCCACGTCCCCCGTTCCGGGCGTGTGGGACGTGCTGAGCTGCGGGCGCTGCTTCTACATGTGGCGCACGACCGAGCCGGAGCGCCGTACGAGCCGGGACGCCTATCCGGAGTCCTTCCGGCTGACGCCGGAGGCCATCGCCGCCGCGCAGGAGGTCCCCGCGATACCGCCGCTGCGCACCGGGCGGTGACACGGGAAGTTACTGCTCGGTAGACTCCTGGGGTCCCATGTCGATGGCTGTCAGTTGCCGGCCGTACGCTGATTGCCAACGCCGTACCCCAGGAGGACGGAACATTGGTTCTCAGGTTGATCATCGGGCTTGCCGCAACGGTGGTCGCGCTGGTGTTCGCGGTTCGGCGAGTCCTGTTCCTCTACAGGCTCGCGACGAACGGCCAGCCCGCCCCCGACCGCATCGCGCTCGCCAAGGCGAGCATCGGTGAGGACGTCAAGCTCCAGGCCGTCGAGGTCTTCGGGCAGCGCAAGCTGCTCAAGTGGACCGTGCCCGGCGCCGCCCACTTCTTCGTCATGTGGGCGTTCTTCATCCTCGCGACGGTCTACCTCGAGGCGTACGGCGCGCTGTTCTTCGGGCTGGACTTCCACATCCCGCTGGTCGGCAAGTGGAGCGTCCTCGGATTCCTGCAGGACTTCATCGCGGTGGCGGCGCTCCTCGGCCTGATCGTCTTCACGGCCATCCGGGTGAAGAACTCTCCCAAGAAGCTCGACCGCAAGTCCCGGTTCAAGGGCTCGCACCTCGGTGGCGCCTGGTTCACGCTGTTCATGATCTTCAACGTGATCTGGACGATGTTCCTGTTCCGGGGCGCCGGCGTCGCGACGGGCAACTTCCCGTACGGGAACGCGGCGTTCATGTCGCACCTGGTCGGCAACGGCCTCAAGCACCTCGGCCACGGCGCGGACGAGGCGCTGGAGTCCGTCGGCCTGCTGCTGCACATCGGCGTCATGCTGGTGTTCCTGCTGTTCGTGCTGAACTCCAAGCACCTGCACATCTTCGTCGCCCCGATCAACGTGCTGTTCAAGCGCCGCCCGGACGGCCTCGGCGCGGTGCAGCCGATGATGAGCGACGGCAAGCCGATCGACTTCGAGGAGGCCGACCCGGACGAGGACACCTTCGGCCGCGGCAAGATCGAGGACTTCACCTGGAAGGGCTACCTCGACTTCGCCTCCTGCACCGAGTGCGGCCGCTGCCAGTCGCAGTGCCCCGCCTGGAACACCGGCAAGCCGCTGTCGCCGAAGACCCTCATCATGGACCTGCGCGACCACGCCCAGGCCAAGGCGCCGTACATCTTCGCCTCCGAGGAGGAGCGGGCGAACCTCCCCGAGGACGTCCTCAAGGAGGCCGGCCGCCCGCTCGTCGGCGGCGCGGACGTGAACGGCGTCATCGACCCCGACGTCCTGTGGTCCTGCACCAACTGCGGCGCCTGCGTCGAGCAGTGCCCGGTGGACATCGAGCACATCGACCACATCGTCGACATGCGCCGCTACCAGGTCATGATCGAGTCGAGCTTCCCGTCCGAGGCCGGCGTGATGCTCAAGAACCTGGAGAACAAGGGCAACCCCTGGGGCATGTCCGAGATGAAGCGCCTCGACTGGATCGAGGAGCTCGACTTCGAGGTCCCGGTCGTCGAGGACAAGATGCCCGAGGACACCGAGTACCTCTTCTGGGTCGGCTGCGCCGGCGCCCTGGAGGACCGGGCGAAGAAGACCACCAAGGCCATCGCCGAGCTGCTGCACATCGCGGGCGTGAAGTTCGCGGTGCTCGGCCCGATGGAGGCCTGCTCCGGCGACCCGGCCCGCCGCCTGGGCATGGAGTTCGTCTTCCAGATGCTCGCCCAGCAGAACGTCGAGACCCTCAACGAGGCCGGCGTCAAGAAGATCGTCGCGTCCTGCCCGCACTGCTTCAACACGCTCGCCAACGAGTACCCGCAGCTCGGCGGCACGTACGAGGTCGTGCACCACACCCAGCTGCTGTCGCACCTGGTGGACACCGGCAGGCTCACGCCGGTCACGCCGATCGAGGAGAAGATCACCTACCACGACCCGTGCTTCCTCGGCCGGCACAACAAGGTGTACGCCCAGCCGCGCGACATCATGGCCCGGGTGCCGGGCGTCCAGACGCAGGAGATGCACCGCTGCAAGGAGCGGGGCTTCTGCTGCGGCGCGGGCGGCGCGCGGATGTGGATGGAGGAGCGCATCGGCAAGCGCATCAACACCGAGCGCGTCGAGGAGGCGCTGGGCACCGACCCGGACACCGTCTCCACGGCCTGCCCGTTCTGCCTCGTCATGCTCGGCGACGCCATCAACGAGAAGAAGAACAGCGGCGGCGCCAAGGAGTCCCTCGAGGTCGTCGACGTCGCGCAGCTGCTGATCAAGTCGGTCAAGGGCGAGCCGGAGGCCGAGCCCACCCCCGCGGCCGCCGAGTAGGCGTCCCACCGGACGTACGAGGGCCCGTCACCGGATGATCCGGTGGCGGGCCCTCGCCATGGGGAGGCATAGATAAAGGCGGTGCCATCTCGGGGGAGCGGGGATGTGAGATGGCACCGCCCTAACGTTCCCAATCAGGTGTGACGAGAGCCACAGGGGCGGACGTCAACCGAACTGATCGGTAACGCGTCGTCCGAAACTATCGGCTTTGCCGTTGGTTGGCCACCGATTGTGGAAAGAATCACGGGCCGTCCCGGCGGAGTCCCCAGGACGGCCCGTATCCGAACGCGGGAGAGGAAGGCGATGCCCTGCTGGATCGCCTCCTCACCAGGACCGGATCAGGCGGTCAGCCGCTTGACGAAGCCGGGGTGCTGCTTCTCCCACTCGGCGACGCCCTTGGCCGGCGCGTCCTTGTACTTGTTGATCACCAGGTCCTCGAGCGGGAACAGCTCCGCGTCGGACATCTGGAACTTCTTCAGCCAGCCGCTGAGCTCCGGGAAGTCCTTGACGAAGCCCGCCCGGCTGAGGATGTGGGCCTGGTCGGGGGCGCCGAAGGCCTTCTGCGGGTCGGCCAGCGGCTTGATCGGGAACTTGGTGTACGCCCAGTGCGGCTTCCACAGGGTCACCACGATCGGCTGGTTCGTCTGCGCGGAGCGGTTGAGCTCCGCGAGCATCGCCGCCGTGCTGCTCTGCACCAGCTTGTAGTCGCCGAGCCCGTACCCGGGAATCACCTTGTTCTTGACGATCTTCATCTCGCCGGCGCCCGGCTCGATGCCGACGATGCGGCCCTTGTAGCGGGCGCTCTGCCCCTTGAGGTCGGCGACGGAGTTCGCCGGGTCGTTCTTCAGCACGGCCAGCTGCATGCTGGCGTTCTTGTACCAGACGCCGATGTCCTGGAGCCGGTCCTTGTACTTGTTGTAGTAGTCGGCGTGCGTCGTCGGCAGCCACGAGTCGAGGTACAGGTCGATGTCGCCCTGGGCGAGCCCGGCGTACATCGGACCGGCGTCGACCTGCTTGAGGGTGACCCGGTAGCCCTTCTTCTCCAGCTCCGTCTTCCACAGCTGGGTGACGGCGATGTCCTCGTCCCACGGGATGTAGCCGATGGTGATCGGCTTCCCCTTGGCGCCGCCACCGGAGCCCATGACGCCGAGCGTCGTGGCCAGCAGCGCGAACACCGCCACGCCGGACAGGGCCAGGGCGGGCCGCGGGCGGTACCGCAGGACGGACGACACGCCGCCGTGCACGGCCCGCTCGGCATGCCGCCGCGCGGCCGGCGCCAGGCGCTGCCCGAGGGCGCCGGTCATGCGGTCCAGGATGATCGCCAGCAGCACGACCGCCAGGCCGGACTCGGCGCCCGCCCCCAGGTCGTACTGCGTGATCGCGCCGAAGACGTTCGCGCCCAGGCCGGCGGCGCCGACCATGCCCGCGATGACCACCATGGACAGCGACAGCATGATCACCTGGTTGACGCCGGTCATGATGGTCGGCAGCGCCAGCGGCAACTGCACCCGGGTGAGGATCCGCGACGACGGCGTGCCGAACGCCTCGGCCGCCTCGACCATCTCCGTGTCGACCTGCTTGATGCCGAGCTCGGTGAGGCGCACGCCCGGTGGGATCGAGAAGATCATCGTCGCGATGACGCCCGGCACCTCGCCGAGGCCGAAGAACGAGATCGCCGGGATCAGGTACACGAACGCCGGCATGGTCTGCATGAAGTCGAGCACCGGCCGGGCCACCGCGCCGACCGATGGCACCCGCGCGCTGAGGATGCCCAGGGGGATCCCGACGAGGAGGGCGGCGGCGCTGGCGACCAGCACCAGCGCGAGCGTCTGCATGGCCGCGTCCCACTGCCCCAGCGAGTCGATCGCCATGAGGCCCACGAACGTCAGGACGCCCGCGAGCAGGCCGCGCAGCCACCAGCACAGCATCGCGATCAGAGCCGCCAGGGCCAGCGACGGCGGCGCGGTCAGCAGATGGCCCAGACCGTGGACGACGCCGCCGACCACGTCACTGATCGCACCGAAGACCGGGCTGCCGTGCTTGGTGAGGAAGTCGACCGCGTCGGTGACCCAGGCACCGAGGGGAATCCTAGGCATCGGCGGTCACCCCCCGAGAGGCGGATTCCTCCCCTGGGATGGATTCCTCCCCGGAGGCGGATCCATCCCCGGAGGCGGATCCATCCCCGGGGATGGAGTCCTCCCGTACAACCGGGAAGTCCCCCGTGTTGCCGCCCATGTGACCCAGCGCCGCGAGCAGCGTGACGCGCGGGATCACGCCGATGAGCTTGCCGTTCCGGTCGGTGACGGGCACGGGCAGCGGGCTCTCCGCGCACGGCAGGAACAGGTCCGCCACGGGGGTGTCCGGATCGACCGGATGCGTACCGCCCTCGACGAGACCGTCGAGCGTGTTCCGCCCCGCCCGTACGGCCTTGGCCGCGGGCTCGGCGAACACCACGCCGGTCAGCCGCCGGTCGCGCGTCACCACGAACGCGAAGGACGTCTGCTGCTCGCGCATGACGCGCACGGCCGCGCGGGGACCGCCGTTCGCGTCGACCACCGCGATCGGCTTGTCCATCACCGAGCGTGCGGTGAGCACCCGCGTACGGTCGACGTCGGCGACGAACTGCGCGACGTAGTCGTTGGCGGGGTCGGTGAGGATCTCCTCGGCGGTACCGATCTGCATGACGCGGCCGTGCCGGAGCATCGCGACCCGGTCGCCGAGCCGCATGGCCTCGTTGAGGTCGTGGGTGATGAAGACGATCGTTTTGCCGAGCTCGCCCTGCAGGTCGAGCAGCAGGTCCTGCATCTCCCGCCGGATCAGCGGGTCCAGCGCGCTGAACGCCTCGTCCATGAGCAGGATGTCCGTCTCGGCGGACAGCGCCCGGGCGATGCCCACGCGCTGCTGCATCCCGCCCGACAGCTCGTCGGGGTAGCGGTCCTCCCAGCCCGCGAGGCCGACGTGCTCCAGGAACTTCTTGGCCTTCGCCAGCCGCTCCGCCTTTGGAACGTTCCGAACCTCGAGCCCGTACGCCGCGTTCTCCAGGACGGTGCGGTGCGGGAAGAGCGCGAAGTGCTGGAACACCATGCTGACCTTCTCCTGGCGGAGTCGGCGCAGCTCCTTTCCGCCCATGCCGGTGATGTCGACACCGTCGATCTCGATGCTGCCGGCCGTCGGCTCCAACAGGCCGTTGAGCATGCGGATCAGCGTCGACTTGCCGGAGCCCGACAGGCCCATCACGACGAAGATCTCGCCCTCGTTCACCTCGAACGAGACGTCTGCGACGGCCGCGGTCACGCCCATCCGACGAATCTCATCGGGGTCGGCGCCCTGCCGAATCTTGCGAAGGGCCTCAGCCGATCGGCGACCGAAGACCTTTGACACGTGTTGTGCGCGGATTCTGGGCACGTCGTCCTTCCGTCCGGCCGCGCCGCCGTCCAAGGCCGTCGTCCCCGTCGGACCGCGCGGCGATCTGCGCGAACCGCTGGTGCCCGCTCCACCGCGGCTCGCTCTGTACGACCCAGGTGGAGATGTGACACATGTCACTCTCCTGGCCGTGAACCGACCGATTGGGTCATGCGTCAAGGCACTTTATCGTCAGGTTAAAGCCGGTGCACGTACGTGTGTGAACCATCACATTGCGCAATGATCGGTTTGACCTGCGGAAACGTGGGGAAGGCGGCCCGTCTGGGGGCCGAACCAGGCCTACGCCGCATCGGCCGGAGCGCCCGTGGCGGCCGGGCGATGCAAGCTCGCGTGGCGCAAAACGTCGACCGGCCCCGACGCGCGGTGGCGTACAGGGCCGGGAACCATCGCCGGCGTCTCGCGCCGGCGCGCCGTCAGATCCGGGTGCGGTGGAAGTTGAGGTACGACCGCGACGGCGTCGGGCCGCGCTGATCCTGGTACCGCGACCCGTGGCGCTCCGAGCCGTACGGCTCCTCCACCGGAGAGCTCGTACGGAACAGGCACATCTGCCCGATCTTCATGCCCGGCCACAGCTTGATGGGCAGCGTCGCGACGTTCGACAGCTCCAACGTCACGTGCCCGGAGAACCCCGGATCGATCCACCCCGCCGTCGAGTGCGTCAGCAGCCCCAGGCGCCCGAGCGAACTCTTCCCCTCCAGCCTCGCGGCCAGGTCGTCCGGCAGGCCGAACACCTCGTACGTCGAGGCCAGCACGAACTCCCCCGGATGCAGGATGAACGGCTGATCCGCGTCGACGTCGACGAGCCTCGTCAGGTCGGGCTGCTCCACCGCTGGGTCGATGTGCGGATACTTGTGGTTCTCGAACACCCGGAAGTAACGGTCCAAGCGCACGTCGATACTCGACGGCTGGACCATGCCGGGGTCGTACGGATCGATCTTCATCCGCCCGGACTCGATCTCGGTCTTGAGATCACGATCGGAGAGCAGCACGACAAGAAACTACCGGGTGCGGCCGCCCAACACGTAAACGCGCCCCTGATCAGCCCCCCACCGACTCCGCGTCGGCCTCCGAGCGCGCGATGATCCGCCCTGGACCCGAACCGCCGGGCGCGAGGGGCGTGGCTTCCGGTAGCATGTGCGGGCGGTCACCTGAGAAGGCGACCGATGCGGGTGTAGTTCAATGGCAGAACTCCAGCTTCCCAAGCTGGTAGCGCGGGTTCGATTCCCGTCACCCGCTCCAACGACGAAAGCCCAGGCCAGGGACAAGATCCCGAACCTGGGCTTTGATCTTGATGGGGCGTAGGATCCCGCCGGCTGGCACCAGTCACACCGGCCGGTCGCCCTCGAAGCGCAGGTCATCCTCGGCGTATCGCCAGCAGCCGAAGTGCACATCTGATCGCCAGCTCTCAGGCGCCAGTTGAGCCCGTATCACCCACTCCCGAAGCTCGGGCAGGCTCTGGGATCGCAGCAATGAACGCACGGCCGCGCGATCGACTGAGCGGACCGGATAGACGGAGACGTGGATGCCGACCGCGCTCGGGTGATAACCCTCACCACCGTGGTTGAAGGACCGGGCGGGGACCCATCGCACTGCCAGCACCACGTCAGAACCCGTTGCCCCCGAGTCGAAGCTAGGCGGCTTCACCGAAGCGTGCGCGTCACCAAGCGTCTCCGCCAGCTCGGTGAGAGTGACCGGCCACGACTGACCACGGCGCAGACGGCGGTTACGCGACGGCATGCCGCCCATGATCCCTCCCCACCGGCCACCAACGCGCGAAGATAACGCTAAGCGCCCCTGGCGAGGGGCTCAGGCTCCGGGATGATCGCCGCGGTCGGGTTGGGCCGGGTGGGAGTGGGCCGCCCATACTCCGTGCCGATTGAGAAGCCTTTTGAGCGCGTGACGTGTGGCCTGGGAGCAGGACCTGCCGAGCGCGACCTTTCGAAGGTCGGTGGCGAAGGCCAGTATGTCTTCGGTTTTCAGCCAGCCGACGAGGCGGGACACGTAGTACTCGCTCGGCACTGACAAGACGGTCTCGATCATGGCATTGAACGGCTCCGACAGGTCAGGATCGGCCAGGTACAGCCGAGCTTCCGCCTCGACCTCCTCGCGGGGTCTGTCCAGGAGCGGAAGCAGCCAGAGCCGCGATCTCTCCAAGGGAACTGCATCCTCGTGCCGAGTATCCACTCCCCAACGTTCGCCGACAACCACTAGCCACGCACTGTCGGGCATGATCGTTAACACGCGACGCCTGGGTGAGACCATGCGGACAGGATGCCAGGACGGGGCTCAAGCCGGGCCGGGTCGCCGAGCGCACAGTGCCAGTGGTCTCCGGTCAGGGAGCGTTGTGTTCCGGCTGCACCGGATGGAAGTAGACGGTCAGGCTCGGCCAGGGGCCGTCCGCCGTGAGAGACGTAGCGTCACGCCGGCCCCTGACCTCATCAGTCGCCGGTCGCTGGGTCCTTGCCGCTTTCCCCTGCAGCGGTGAACTCGGCGTCGGTGCGCCGTTCCAGCCCCCACTCCTCCGGTTGCAGCGCGACCGCGGCAAGGCCTCCGTCCTGGTCTTCTAGGTGCTCTCACCAGCAGCGCAGTACCCGGCCGCCCGTGTGGAGCTCCAGATGCCGGATGGCCCAATGCTCACCATCGTCAACGACCGTCTCGAACAACCACACCGCCCCGGGGAACTCAAGATGAGTGCCCCGCCAGTGATGACGCTCCCTACCCGACTCGGCCAGCGCCCGAATCACCGGACCACGCTGATCAAAGACCACTGGCACTCCCTACGCGTCCGTCTTCTCGCCTCCGGGGGAGGCCTCGGCACACGACCGAGCAGGTCGGCGCCCGTGACGCGGCACGCCAGTGTTGCGGCGTGAGCACGGGTTCCTCCGGCCGTGCCGATCGGGCGGCCACTGCGTTGGCCGGCCTTGCCCGTGCGCATCGCGCATGTCAACCTCATCAGGTGACCTTCGAGGCGAACGGGTACCTCCTGTCGAAGCTCGACAGGGACCCGGCCGTGGTCGAGCGATCGTTGGCTTCCCTCGCCAAGGTCCTGGCAGACGCCCTGGTGCACATGACACGGCTCGGCAGGCACGACCTGGCTCACCGCCTCGACGACTTGTCCCGGCAGTTGCAGGCAAGCGGCCAAGCGATCGACGATTCCTTCGATCGCTCGTTCCGGGAGGTCACCGGCGCGGCTGCCGATGCATGCAAGGACGCCGCCGGACCGGGTGGCATGCGCACCGCCGGCGACAAGAACGCGGAGATGTGGCAAACGCTCGTCTGGAGCGTCGTGGATATGGTCACCGTGCGCGTCGGAGGCCGCTGGCACCTTGTGCACCGTGGTGGGAGCATCAAGCAAGGTCAGTGAAGACCTGAGCGATCAGCGAGCCCAATCCCCATCGACGAGCGACCACACGCACCGGTCACAGGCTGCTCCTGGCGGTGCCTCCAGTGGGGGCCGCAGCCGCCCGAACGGCCGCGCCGGGCGGTTGAGCTGGGTGGATGGTTGACGGAGAAGCAGACGGGATGACGGGGCCGGGAGTGCCGCGTGCGAGCACAGGGCGCGAAGCCTCGCCGAAGACCATGCGGTACCCGCGGGCCGTGTCCATGTATTCGCGGACCCGGTGAATCAGGCCGTCCCGGAGTTCGAAGACGAAGCAGTAGTCGTTGGCGTAATGGTTGCCGTTGGCCAGAGTCGCCGTCATGGTCTCCTCTACGATCACTCGCTCGCCGTCGGCATAGAACCCATGGAAGGTGACGGTGACGTCTCGCACGAAGAAACGGGGGAAGTCCTCGGCGAGGAAGTGCACGATCGCCTTCTTGCCGACCATGTGGCTGGGCGCGCCCAGCGCAAGGGCGGTAGCGTTCTCCGATGGCGCGAGCCACTCGGCATCCTCGGTGAAGACCGCGGCGATTCGGTCGGCGTCGTGACTGGCGAATGCCTTCCAGGCGTTCTGAACGATGGTGCGGCTCTGCTGAGACATACGGCGAAGCTAGACAGGCGCGGGCGTAGAGGCTGGCGGCTTTCCGTCATCATCCCGAGCAACGTCCTCGACCCCGCTCCGGCACGCCCCACGGGCGTGCGGTGCAGGCGCCGGTCCCTCCGGCTGTGCCGATCGGGTGGCCCGCCGAACGACCGTCCAAACGCCCAACGCAGCATCGTTGCGCAACCGCCCAGTCCGACCGAGCATCGTGACCACCCCGGGTCACATCGTCAGTGTCCAAGCCCCAGTAGAGGCCCGACGAAGTACCTGAGGAACTCCGGTAAAGCGATGAGAACCAAGACGATCAGAGCGGTCAGCCATTTGCGTCGGTTCCTTAAGGTACGCGGCGACGGACGCCGGATCCGACCGGAGGATGGCACCGAGGCCGGCGGAGCGGTGAACCAACGCGGCAAGATGGCTTCGGACGGATAGCCCTCCGCGACAGCTTCCACCAGCTCCTCCCGGCATGACCCGCATCCGCGGAGGTGTTCGATCACCTCTGCGGCTTCCCCATTGCTCAAGTCGTACGACAGCAGCCGAGGAAGATCTGGAACGAAATGCTTGCCGTTTGAGGATCCGATCTGATCAAGCGATTCCACGGAAGGCCTGCATCTGTCGATGTTGCTATGAGGACCTTCATTGTATTATTCGAAGCTGAGCCGATCGAGAGCCTCAGGCCGCCGCCCCGCTCACCCAGGTCATGGCGTCCTGAAGAAGATGCCTCCTGTGGGGGGAGCTCCGGTTCCGGGATGACCCCGGTCGCACGCGGCGCAAGGGGGCAAGCAGTGGGTGAGGTGGAAGCCGGATCATCCTCTCCACCCAGGCCGGGGAGATGATCCGAACCTGGGATTTGCTCTTAGTAGGTCTGCGATCTCGCAGCCGCGCTCGGTGACACGCTTCGCGCCGACTACGGGAACAACCTGGATGCCCTCAAGGACGTCGTGAGCCTTGAGATCGAAGGCCCGTTCGACATCCACTGGAACGATCACGCCAGGGCCCGAGAGCATCTCCCCCCTGCTTTCTACGCCGCGGTCGTTGGAATCTTCCAGCGACGGGAGGCCGATGACGCTCGCTACAAGCAGCCGTCGGTACGCCTGATCCTCGAATAGTCGGCCGGTCGTTACGGAGGCCCGGTCAGGAGAGTGGCTCACGTGTCTCGGGCGGGAGCACGGACCGTCGATCCAACGACCGACCGTGCTGCCATGCTGAGCGGCATGGACGACCTTGCACTGCTCCGCCGCGAGTTCGACGCGGAGGATGGCTCGTTCTTGCTTCAGCTCCGATGCGACCTCCATTGGGACAAGGAGGCGTTCAGCCGGCTTGAGCAAGCGATGCGTCGGGTCTGCGCCCGGCAAGAGGGGCGCGATCGACTCGAACGATGGCTGGTCGAGGGCTACTGGTATCTGGCGGATTTCGTACCCGCCCACACCGGCCACCCCGACTTCCCCCGCCCCGAACCGCCGGAATACTACGAAGCCGCTCTTGAGCGCCTCCACGACTTGCAGACCTGGTTCGTCTCCGGATGCTCGCCCTACATCCCGGAGCACGTCTGGCCGGATCTCTGAACCCGCGCCCCGGGTCATCCCTTCGCCGGCGTCCCGGCGTGGTCGCTCGCTGCCGAGACTTTTGGTGGCTCTCACCACCGAAAGTCTCGGCGCTCGGCTTCCTCGATAGCGACCGTCGGCGCTACCACCCGCCTTCGGCGGTGCATCCGCTGTGGGACCCGACGAACCCGCAGGCACGGAGGTGCCAGAGGATCCCCAGTCCGGACTCGTCCTTGGTGTTCACCGAGGTCGCACCCGCCGGAATCGTGGCGCCCCAGAACTGGTAGGTCTTGAAGCCGTCATCGCTCCATTCGAGCTTGACGACGTCGCCTGGCGAGCCGCCGACGATTTGCGCGTGCCACTCGATGGCGTCCCCGTACATCCACAGTTTCACCGTCCGGCCTTGCACGGTGGTCTGGTGGTCGACGGCCCAGCTGGTCGCCTGGGCGGTGCCGGCGGATGCCACGGACCCGCCGAGGGCCAGAACCGCACCCGAGCCCAGAGCAACGGCCATCTGACCGATTCGCGAACGGAGGGCGTTTGCTAAGACGAATTTCCTTGGATTCATAGCGCGAACGTACGTCGATTGCGCTGAACCCTGTCGCCAATGCGCGCACGGCGTCTCGCCATTTCATGCCCGGCCAGGGCATGGTAGCGAGGGCAGGGCGCAGACCGGTGAGCCATGGCAGGGCGGCCGCTCCGGTACGTCCTTCGAGCGTGCGGCGCGGGCGCCGGTCCCTCCGGTGGTGCCGCCGATCTCGTGGTCGACCGGGTCGACCGGCCGTCGTTCCCCGCAGGCGGTCCTACCGCTGAGTTCCCGAGTACGTGGTGCTCCGAGAGCATGGCGCTGACCAGCGCTGAACGGTTTGCCGCACCCGGTGGCAATCACTGGTTGTACGGCAATCCGGACGCGAGGAGGGTCATGTCATCTGATCCGGATGATGCGGAGTTGATCGCCCGGTCACTCGACGGCGATCAGGACGCCTTCGTCGAGGTCGTCCGGCGCCACGAGGCGGCGGTGGGCGCCTACCTCGCGCGACGAGTCGGCCGGGACTCGGCCGAGGACCTGCTCGGCGAGGTATGGGTGGCGGCGTTCAAGTCCCGGGCCAAGTACGACCGCGCGTTCTCGGACGCCCGCCCGTGGCTGATCGGCGTCGCGCACAACACGATCCGGCGGCACTGGCGGTCCCGTCCGGCCGAGGAGCCGGTGGCGGACATGAGCATCGTGGCGTCCGGGTGGGACCCGTGGGCGGCCGTGGACAGCCGCGTCGACGGAGAGTCGGTGCTGCGACGTGCCTTGGCGCTGCTCGGACCGCAACAGCGGGAGATCGTGACTCTGGTCGCCTGGGAGGACCTGACCGTCGCCGAGGCGGGCCGGGTGCTCGGCATGCCGTCGGGAACGGCGCGCCGTCGCCTGCACGAGGCGCGTATGGCGCTGCGGAACGCGCCGGGGATGGTCGAGCTGCTGACCGACCACAACGCGATGAAGGGGGCGAGCTGATGGTTGACGAGATGGACCTGCTGAGGCGCCTGGAGGGCACCGAGCAGGTGCGGCCGGCCGCCTTCGACAAGGCGAGGTCCGCGCTGCGGGCGGCAATGGTCGCTGAAGAGGTATCGGAGATCAAGGGCATGACGGAGGTCGGGAACGTGACGGAGATCAAGGCTGCTTCGCACCGGCGGGCTCGGTGGGGCAAGGGTCGTACGGTGGGCTTCGGAGCCGTCGGGCTCGCCGCGGCCGCGGCGGTCGCGCTGGTCGTCACGTCCACGTCGGGGTCGGCGTCGGGCCACAACACCTCGGCGAGCGGGAGCCCCTCGACGGCCGCGGCGGCGTCGGAGGGAAACCCGATCCTGGCCAAGCTGGCCGCGAACAACATGCCGCTGTCGACCAAGCTGCCGGGCGACGCGACGCTGGAGATCCGCAACCAGTCGCCCACCAGCGAGGCGGTGGGCGGGAACGGCATCGACATCTACACGGACGACGGCACGTACCACTGGGCGGTCGACAAGCGTGTCCTGGCGAAGGTGGCGGGCCAGAATCAGGACGACGGTGAGGGTGCGTACAAGCGCGACATCGCGGCGGCGCTGTACGCCGTGAAGGGCGACATCAACACCGCGCGCGCACGGATGGCCGTCGCCCACCTCATCCCGGGCAAGAAGGTGGATGACGGCACCAAGACCGCGAACGAGAAGCTCAAGGCCATTGCCAAGGAGAAGGGCAAGAAGTTCGTGCCCTTGAAGCCGCTGACCCCCATCCAGAAGAAGGATCAGACCGACAACCGCATCTGGATGAACGCGATCGGCGCCCTGGTCGCGGCGCCGCAGAACCCCCAGGTACGGGCCGGGGTGCTCAAGATCATGGCGTCGATGCCGAACGTCAAGGTCGTGAAGTCCAGCACCGCCGGCCGGCCCACGCTCACGCTGTCGGACACCTGGCCCCACCTCGACGACTCGAAGCTCGTCGAGTCGCTGGTCATCAACGCCG
The DNA here is from genome assembly GCF_024055675.1 of Actinoallomurus rhizosphaericola. Classification (NCBI taxonomy): domain Bacteria; kingdom Bacillati; phylum Actinomycetota; class Actinomycetes; order Streptosporangiales; family Thermomonosporaceae; genus Actinoallomurus; species Actinoallomurus rhizosphaericola. Next base: position 71,480 of record NZ_JAMXMW010000015.1, read on the forward strand.
ACACCGGCGCTCCCGTCGCCCTGTTCAACCGGGAGCCGGGCCAGCCGCTGAACGTGACGTACTACCACGTCCGCCGGGTGAGCCTCTCCGACCTCAAGGCCGGCAAGTTCTAACCGGTACGCGAGATCGTGCGGGCCGTCCGGTCACCGGACGGCCCGCACGTCCGTACAACGGTCGAAGAAGGTGCCGGCCGTCCACCCGCATCACTTCTGGCCGGCCGTGGAACGGCTCTCCTGCCACCGCCGCACCGCCGTCTGCACGGCCTCTTCGTCTTCACGGGCACGAGCGCCGGATGCGCCCGCGGCACCGAGGATCACCCCACCGTCGGTGATCAGAACACCACCCGCGAAGGGGACGAAGTCGCCGCCGTACAGGTGCTGAATGCTGTCGACGATCGGCCCGGGCAGGTCGACCGAACCGGAGGACTTCAGCGCGAGAAGCGTGGTGCGCGCCTTGGCGACGGCGATACGGCTGGTCATCGGCATGCCGCCATCGCTCCGCCGCAGCACGATCGCCTCTCCCGCGACGTCGACGACGGCCACCGCCAGCGGCGGAAAGCCTCGCTCCGTACCGACCGCCAGCGCGGCTTGCACCAACCAGTCCGCGTCGGCCAACGTGAGCCCGGGAAGGCGCGGAGTATCAGACATGATCATGAAGCTATTCGCGACGGCACCCAGCGGTCAAAGCGGTCGACACTCCACGTACGGCGACCGTGGACGTCGCACGGCCTCGACCGACGTGGTGGCAGGCCGAGGCTCACAGGCAGGATCCGCGCCCACTCCTCCGGCGGCCAGACGCAGACGGTCTCGACCAGCCCGACGCTCCACGGCACAGCGAGGATCAGGCCGAGCAACCGGCCGAGGATGACGTAAGGATCGATCCCTTTCGCGTCCAGCGCGTCCATGCCTGCGCCGATGGTCGCCGGTCCGGTCGGCACGCCATCCCCTTCGTCGAGCAGCCGAAGCGCCGCCTCCCGGTCGGGCGCACGGAAGTAGTCGAACAGCACGCCCACGCGATCCGCTCCCATCGAGGTCTCAGGGGACCACCATCGCGCGGATCGTACCGATGACCACCGTCGAAAAACCGTCATGACCGGGCCGTCGCGCGGTGCCGTGAGGGGTCATGCCGGTCGACGACATCACCTGCCGGAGGCGAGTTCGGCCAGATGGCGCAGGGAGTTGGTGAGGTGGTCTGGGCCGAACGGCGGGAACTGGAAGTGTTCGCGGATGGCCTGCGGCACCGCCGACCAGTCGTACGTGAGCGTGACCTCGGTCTCGGACGGGCCGAGCGGCGCGAGGTCGTAACGCCAGATCCAGCCGCCGAACTCCAGGTGACCGTCGCCGTTCTCCTGTCCCGGCAGCCAGCCGATGGCGCGCGGCGCGTCGAGCACCTGGACCTTGTTGGCCATCCGGTAGTCACCGTCCGGGTGGTTGGGGTGATACATGTCCATCCGGAAGACCTGTCCCACCTCGCTCAGCGGCGCCCGGTCGACGGCCTCCCGCACCCAGCCGGTGCCGTCGATCACGGAATGGGTCGTCGGGTCCGCCAGCACCGCGAACACCCTTGCGGCGGGCACGGCGACGGTCAAGGTGGCGCTCACGTTCTCCTGGTCCACGGGGGTGCACGCTCCTCGTCATCTCATCTCGGATCTCCCGCACGCACGGGAGGGACGTTCCACGATGTAGACCACGCGGAGAGGCAAAAGTCATCGGTCGCGTGTTCGGAACCCGCACCGCTGTCCCCAGCGGCGAGTTACAGGGAGCCGCTCAGCGCCGAGACTTTTGGTTGTCCTGACAGCAAGAATCCTCGGCGCCCGCGCCCACTGCGGCGGCGCCGGGGCGGACCGAAAGGAACCGGCGATGCCGACCGGGGGCGGTCCTGGCGGTCGTCAGAGCGCGTAGACGTCGGCCGGTTCCCGGGACTCGCCGGGGCGGGCCAGGTCGACGACCAGGACAGGGCGCTCCTGCGTGTCGGCGACCGTCGCGAGGATCGCCAGGACGGGTACGTTCCTCGCGAGGCCCAGCGCCTTGGCCTCCGCGCCGGTGGGTCGCCGGGCGATGAGGTGCTCGGCGACGCTGCCGAACCGCCGTCCGGCCGCCGACTCGATGAGCCGCCGGATGCTCGCCGACACCGGCGCCTGGACGTCCAGGCCGGTGGCGCGAGCGAGGTCGGGGTCCAGCCAGAGGCTGATGAACTCCCACGGCATCTCGTCCTGCACGACCACCCGTTGGCGGAGGACCAGCGGTGCGCCTTCGGCGACTCCGAGCAGCCTCGCGGTCTCGGTACGGGCCGGCCGTTGCTCGACGTAGGTGACCTCTCCCGGTTCGTCGGCTTCGGCGCGGTCCAGCAGCGTACGGATCGGTCGTGCCCACATCGGTTCGCCCAGCGGAGGCTTCGGCGGCGTGTGGTTTGGCTCTCCCATGGCGCCCACCCAACCACGCGACAGGAAGGCCCGGCACCGGCCGTACGGTCCCCGCGACCGTGAAGATCGGTCTCCGGCGGGGTTCGTACGCGGACCGCCACGGGCTGACCAGGACGACGAGGAGCCGATGGTCGGCGCCGAGTGAGGGGTCAGGTGGTCGCAGTGGCTTCGAGGTACGCGGGTCGAGCGGGTCGGTGGCGTTGCGCCCGGCGGACGGCGAGCGGCGCCGCCAGGCCGGTGAGGGTGAACAGCGCTCCCACGACGTACCATCCGGGGCGGCCCCAGGCGATGCAGAGCGAGATGAGCAGGCTCGGCCCGAGGGCTTCGGCGAGGCCGGCTCCCAGGCCGAAGACGCCCAGGTACTGCCCGGTGGCGTGGTCGGGGGCGAGGGCGAAGGACACCTCGAAACCGCCGGCGGAGTGCCACAGCTCGCCCACCGTGTGGATCACCACGGCGGCGATGAGCAGCGTCACGGCCGGCCACGGCGGGACGCCGGCGGCGAGCGAGATGAGTACGCAGGACACGAGGAAGGCCACGCCGGATCGGCGGTAGGCGTCGCCCCCGGCCGCCGGGGAGTCGATGGCGCGGCTGGCCCGTACCTGGAACGCGATGACGATGACGGTGTTGGTCAGCATCGTGCCCGAGATGAGCCAGCGCGGTGCCGCCGTGGCCTGGACGAGCCAGAGCGGGATGGCCACCGTGAGCACCTTGAACTGGATGGCCATGATGCCGTCGAGAGCGGTGATCAGCAGGTAGGGCCGGTCCCGCAGGGCGATCCAGCGGGGGCCGTCGTCGGCGGGCCCGGGCGTGACGGGCGGTAGGAGGACCAGGATCGCCGCGGAGGCCACGAAGGAGATCGCGTTACCGGCGATGAGGAGCCGGTACGCGGTGTCGGTGCCCGCTTGGACGGCCCAGCCCGCGAAGAGGGCTCCGAGGGAGACGCCGATGTTGGTCACGGCACGGAGATAGGCGCGGAACCGTTGGGGCCGGTCTCCTCCGTGACACCTGATGAGCGGGCTGCGTGCGGCCTGTCCGGCGGCATGCGCCCCGGTCGCCGCGCAGACCGCGAGAACGAACGGCCAGAAGCCGTCCGCCAGGAGGAAACCGGCCGTCGCCAGGCCCCGGACGATGAGCGTGGCCGCGTAGACGCTTCGTGCTCCGTGCCTGTCGGCGAGATGGCCGACCGCGACGCCGGCGGCGAGCGAGACGAAGCCCGCGATACCGAGTCCGAGGCCCACCTCGGTTGCCGGGAGGTGGGCCGCCTGGGTGAAGTACAGCACCCCGGCGGTCAGGTAGATGCCGCTGCCGATGGTGTTGACGAAGTTCGAGGCGGCGATGACGCGCTGTGGTCCGGTCGGTGGCACCAGGTGGGGCATGGCGTGGCTCCGCGTCTCGAGCGGCGGTACGGACGCGCCCAGCTTGTTGCAATTAGCTTGCAATAGCAATACCTGTGCGACGGTTGATCTCTCAGGTCGACCGGGCGGCCGAGCCCTCTCCTGACGGCTACGGTGCAGTTTGTGATCGATGACGACGAAGCCGAGACCGGTGGGGGCAGGGTGACCCTCCGCCCGCTCGCCGACCGTGACCAGGACGAGTTCCTCGAACTGGTGGCCGCGAGCAGGGAGCTGCACCGCCCGTGGATGAAGCTGCCCGCGACCGCGCAGGAGTTCCAGGCGTATGCCGCCCGCTTTGCGAAGACCGACGATGAGTCGCTGCTGATCTGCGTGCGCGGCACCGGGGCCATCGCCGGCCTGGTCAACATCAACAGCATCATCCGGGGACGCTTCCAGAACGGCTCGCTGTCGTACGCCGCCTTCGCCCCGACGGCAGGGCAGGGTTACATGACCGAAGGTCTGAACCTCGTCGTGCGTCACGCCTTCGAGGGCTTGCGGCTCCATCGGCTGGAGGCCCAGATCCAGCCCGACAACCACGCCTCCATCGGTCTGATCCGGCGAGTCGGCTTCCGGTACGAGGGCTGCTCGCCCGAACTCCTGTTCATCGACGGCGCCTGGCGGGATCACGAACGCTGGGCCCTCACCACCGCGATGATCGACGGCGTTTCCGCGGAACCCCATCCCACCCTGCCGGCACGCTGAGGCGCGCCCCGCGGGGCCGGGCTGGTGCGGTCGCGGCCGGGCGTGCACGGAGGCTGGGAGCTGGCGGCCGACGCCCGGGACATCACGCTCGCGCAGGTCTGGCGGCTCCTCCAGGGTGACGACCCGGTGCTCGGACTGCACGGGCCCGACCCGGACTGTGCGGTCGGCCGTAACGTCCAGGAGTCACTGACCCGTCTCGACCGGGCGGTCGCCGACGCCGTCGCGGCAGAGCTGCAGCGGTTCACCGTGCACGACGTCGTGACGGGAGCGGTTGCGGCGCCGCCGAAGCCGCGCCGCATCTGAACCCTCGCCGGCCGGTGCTCAGCGACCGGGTGGGCGTACGAAGATGAGGCTGCCCGAGATGTGCTCTGCCGCTTCACTGCACAGGAAGACGGTCAGCGGCACCAGGTCCTCCGGCTGCCCGATGCGCCTGCCCGGGTACTGCGCGGCGACACGGGCGAGGTGCTCCTCGGTGACGATCTTCTCCATGCCCGGCGTGACGGTCAGGCCGGGGGCGAGGGCGGTGGTGCGGATGCCGTCGTCGGCGAGCTCCTGGTGGACGACGTTGGCCAGGACGTTCACCGCGGCCTTGGAGCCGCCGTAGGCGGCCCCGCCGGGAGCGGTCTGCACGCTCACGGCGCTGGAGAGGTAGATGATGCGGCCTCCGCCGCCCCGGATCATCAGCGGCGCGAAGTGCTTCGTCGTCAGGACGCTGCCGATGAGGTTCGAGCCGAGGACCTCTTCGAAGAGGGACGCCTCGGCCTCCAGGATCGGCTGGCGGGGCGGCATCCAGCCGGCGTTGTTGATCAAAGCGTCGACCCGGCCCCACGCGCGGTCGACCTCGGCGGCTGCCTCGCGTACGGCGGCCTCGTCGCGCACGTCGGCCTCGAGGGCCAGGGCGGGCGGCGCGTCGGGCAGCGTTCCGATCTCGTCGACGACCGCCTGCGCCCGCTTACGGTCCCGCGCGAGCACCGCCACCCGGGCGCCCTCGGCCGCCAGGCCGAGGGCCAGCACGCGCCCGATCCCCTGCGCGGCCCCGGTCACGACCGCGACCTTATTCGTGATGTCCACATTCATCGCTGTGGCCTCCCATCCATATCCAACTCCAACGATGGAGTTGTGATTGCGACCCTAAGCCGTTCGACGGCTAACCGCAACGTTGCCGTTGGAATAGAGTGGGGTCATGGCCTGGGACACGGAGGGGACCCGCCGCCGGCTGAAGGAGGCGGCGACGGTGGAGTTCGCCCAGTACGGGCCGGACGGCACGACCATGACGCGCATCGCCGAGCGGGCCGGCATCAACAAGGAACGGCTCTACAAGTACTTCGGCGACAAGGAGTCGCTGTTCGAGTCGGTGCTCCGCGACGAGCTGGAGAAGCTCGCCGCCGCCGTGACGCCACCGGCCGACGGCCTGAAGGACATCGGGGAGTTCGCCGGGCGTACGTTCGACTACCACGCCGCCCATCCCGAGCTGGCGCGCCTGCTCCTGTGGGAGGGGCTGGCCGGCGGCCCCCCGGCCGACGAGGCGAACCGCACCGAGCACTACCGGCGCAAGGTCCGGGCCTTCACGGCCGCGCAGCGCGACGGCGCTCTCACTGACGACCTCGACCCCGCCTACCTCGCCTTCCTGGTCATCGGACTGGCCGCCTGGTGGCACGCCGCGCCGCAACTCACCCGCATGCTGTCCGGGCTCGACCCGGACGACCCGGACGAGCGCGCCCGCCGTCGCGCGTTCGTCGTACGCGCCGCGGAGCGGCTCGCCCTGCCGTCCCGCGAGGCCGACCAGAGCCGAGACCCCGCGCAGGACTGAGACTCCGCGCAGAGGCGGATGACGCAAGGGATCTTCTTGCCGCACTATGGCGGCCATGACGTGGTATGCGACAGTCCTGCCGCTCGCGGGGGTGGTTCTCGGCTCGGCCGGCACCCTGGTCGGTCAGTACCTCACCACGCGCGTGGACGCTCGCCGGGAGCGCCGCGCGCAGGCGACGGCCGAGCGGGCCGAGCGCAAGGAGGCGATCCTGGGCTTCCTGTCCGCGGCGCAGAGCGTGGAGTTGTTCCTCGACCGTCGCGACGTCATCGGCTCCCAGGAGGACGACGACGAGGCTAGGGACCAACTCCACGCCCTCTGGCTCACCAAGAAGACCTGCGAGCTCGTGTGCTCCGACCGAACCGCCCAGGCCGCCCACGACTACACCCTCGCCCTGCACGCTCTCCTTCGCGCCGGGTCGCCTACGGAGGGAGTGGCGGGCAAGCGTGAACATCGGCACGCGTTCATGGAGGAGGCGAGGAGGGAACTCGGCGTCAACGGCGATCGTCTACGCCGCGAACTACCGCCGCCGACCCGATGATCACGGGCCGGAGGTCCCGGTCGGACACCAGACGGCCAGCTCACAGCCTCCCGGCTCGCGGAAGTGGAAGCGCCGGCCGCCCGGGAAGCCGAACGGCTCGACGGTGACGACCCCGCCCGCGGCCTCGACGGCCCGCCGCGCGGCGTCGAGATCGCCGGTGCGGATGGTCACCAGGGGTGCGCCCGGTCGCTCGGCCGGGTCCGCCTGGAAGCCCAGGGTGACGCCTCCGCCCTGCACGTCGACGTAGTCGGGACCGTACGAGGTGCTCCTCCAGCCGAACGCCTCCTCGAAGAACCGGCCGGAAGCGGATGCGGACTCGGAGGGGAACTCGACGAAGTCAACCGTGCTCATGCGGCCGAACGGTACGCCTCGTCACCGACAAGCCGTACGCTCCCGACCGCCGGTCTGGCGGGGTCTTTCGCAGGTCAGGCGCCGGTGAACCGGTTAAATGAGGCGACAGATGTCGATTCTGGACACTACGGTACGGCGCATGAGACCGATCGGGGAGAAAGAGATCCGGGGCTCCTTCGTCAACTGCTCCAAGGGCGAGGCACGCAAGATGCACCTGCCTCGGGGGCTGGCCGACCTGCCCTGGGACGACCTGGACTACCTGGGCTGGCGAGATCCGGGAGCGCCGGACCGCGGCTACCTGGTGGCGGAACGCGGCGACGCGCTGATCGGGGTCTCGCTGCGCGTCTCGGCCGAGGTTCGCCGGAGCCTGGCGAAGACGACGGTCTGTTCCCTTTGCCTGACGTCCCACGCGGGGTCGGGGGTCTCCCTCTTCGTCGCGCGACGGGCAGGCGCCGCCGGGCGCGACGGCAACACGGTGGGCACCTACATCTGCGGCGACCTGGCCTGCCCGCTGTACGTGCGCGGCAAGAATAAGAACCCCCTCGCCACGCGGTTCACCGAGTCGCTCACCCTCGAGGAGCAGGTGGGCCGGATGCGCGAGAACCTCGACGCCTTCCTGGACCAGGTCGTCGAGGAACGGACGTCCTGAGGCGTACGGTCGCCGAAAAACTTCTTCGGAAGCGTGCAACCCCGGTGCCACTTCATGCGTATTGGCGGGCGGAAGGCACCTGTTCCGGAAGAGGGTGACGTCGATGGCGAGGTCGCCGCAGAGCCGGCCGGCCCACCGGGTCCGGCCGGTGTGCGCGTACGCCGGCCGGCCGTGCCGCGCGATCTCCACGCCGCGTACTGCCTCGGCCTCTTCCGGCGGTGTCCTCCATCTGCCCGGCCGCCCGCTCGAAACCGCGCCTGACGCGGAGCGGCCGCGCGTCCGAACCGACTCCGCGCCCGCTCGCGGAGAGCTTCCCCGAAGGAGTGGACCCCCTGTGCGCTTGACGCGTCTTTCCGCCTCCGCGGCCATCGCCGCCGCGCTGGCCGCGCCCCTGGCCCTGGCCGGTACGGCCTCGGCCACCACCGGAACCGGCTCCGCCTACGGCCTGGCCGCCAGTGGCCTGGTCGCCATCCCCGCCACCCCGGCCGCCACGGCCACCGCCGACAAGAGCCTGCTGCACCTGCCGGCCAACCCCCTCATCGACGTCAAGGCCCTGCACGTCACCGCGAAACCCGCGTACGGGCGGGCGAGCGTCACCGACCTGCACGTCGCCAAGGCCGCCCTCACCGCGCACCTGGTCACCGCCACCTGCCACGACGGCACCGGCGTCAGCCGCCTCGCGGGCGCGAGCCTCGCCGGGCACCGCCTCGCCGCCGTCGCCGCGCCGAACAGCGCCATCCGCATCCCCGTCCAGGGACTCGGCACCGCCTCCGTCACCCTCAACAAACAGACCCGCAACGCCGACGGCAGCCTGACCGTCACCGCCATCGAGGCCGTGCTCCCGCTGGGCCCCGGCCGTACCCAGACCCTCAGCGTCTCCTCCGCCACCTGCTCCGGGGGCAGTGGCCAGAAGCCGCCCACCCAGCCGCCGGGGAGTCCACAGCCGACCCCCACCCCGACCGCGACCGGCACCCCGGTTCCCGCGCCGCCCGGCGAGGCGCCCAAGCCCACCCCCGTCACCGGCGACCTCCCCGTCACCGGCTGATCGTGTGAGACGGACCCTCGTGAGGAGACCAGTGCACGGGCCTCCTCACGAGGGCCCTCCGAAGACGGAGCCGGCGGGTTACGCGGTGGGGACGGCGTAGCCGGGGATGGACGGCCAGCGGACGGTCATGACGACCGACTCCTCCTCGGCGTACCAGGAGTGGTCGACGCCGTGCCCCCACACCACGTAGTCGCCCTGCTCGCTCAGGACGACGTCGCGGCCGGGGAACTCCAGGTGGAACCGGCCGCTGATCAGCACGAGCAGGGCGGTGCGCTTCTCCTCCGTCGCCCACTGCGCCCGCCGGTCGCCGCGCGGGTGAACGCCCCACTTGATCTCGACGTCCTCGCTGTGCCGGATGTCGCCGACCGGCTTGAAATGACCGAGGAGCCAGCCCCGGTCACCGGCCGCGTCGGCGGCGGCCTTTCCGACGTACACGTTCTCCACCACGAGCGGCGACGCTAGCAGGCACTTCTTCAGGAACCCGCGTCGGCGGGGCCCGACCGCGCGGCGATCAGATCGGCGCGCAGCCTGGCCGCGGCCTCGGCGGGATCCTTCTGGTCCAGGTCGGCGAACGCCGCGGCCGCGCGCTCGGCACCGGCGATCGCCTCGTCGAACCGCTCCAGGGCGCCGAGGATCCGCGCCTCGTCGAAGTCGACGAGGGCCGTCTCCCAGGCCAGGGCGGCGGGTTCGTCACCGGGCAGGTTCGCGAGCGCGGCCCGCGCGCCGGCCATGGCGGTCAGGCCGTCCTCGGCGCTGCCGCTCCACATCACGCACAGCGCCCGGCGCCGCAGCGCCTGGACGGTCCCGTACGGGTCGCCGGCCGCGGTCGACGCCTCGGCGGCCGCGGCGAAGCGTTCGGCGGCGGTGGCGTCCTTGTCGAGCCGGCTCAGCAGGTCGCCCGCCTGGACGAGCAGGCGCGCGGCGGCGGACGGCTGGTCGGCGCGCTCGTCCTCGGCGAGACGGGTGAAGGTCTCGGCGGCGGCGTCGACCTCGCCGAGGTCGCGCTGGGCGTTGGCGAGCAGGTAACGGGTCCGGCGCGCGGCGTCGGCGTCACCGTGCGCCGTGAAGAGCGGCAGCGCCTCCTCGGCGGTCTCGGCCGCTTCGAGGTACCGGCCGGTCTCCAGGTAGGCGACGCACAGGTCCTGGCGCGCGTACGCGGCCTGGTGGTGGGAGCCCTCGGCGGTGAAGCCCGCGACGGCCTCGACCAGGTCCTCGGCGGCCCGGGCGGCGTCCCCGCGGCCCAGCAGGTGACCGCCGCGGACGGCGTACGCGGCGGCGCGGAGCCCGGCCATGTCGACCGGGGCGTTCGTGATGGCCTCGGTGAGCAGCGCGTCCGCCTCCGCGGCCTCCTCCTCCGCCTCGCTCGCGGCCAGCCGCCGGCCGAGCAGGAAGGCGGCCTCGGCGAGGACCGCCCGCTGGCCGCTCTCGCGGAAGCCGCCGACCGCCCGCCGCAGTACGGGCGTGAGCTCCGCCTCGCGGCCGGCCGCTCCCAGGACGCGGGCGCGGATCATCTCCTGGTCGCCGAGGTCGTCGGGCTCGGTGGGCGCGGGCTCCGCGTCGAGCAAGGCGAGCGCGTCGTCGGTGCGGCCGGCCTCGCCGTACGCGGCGGCCAGCCGCCCACGGGCCGCGAGCACCCGCCGGGGGTCCGCGCCGTGGGAGTTCAGCCAGGCGTACGTGGACTCCAGCAACGGAAGTCCCGCCTCGGCCTGCCCGGCCTGGCAGAGCACGGACGCGTACCGGCTGGTCGCCGACCGGGCGCTCTCCTCGTCGCCGCCCTGCGCGTACAGCTCGGCGGACCGCCGCCACAGCTCGATCGCGCCCTGCGGGTCCCCGGTGAGGAGGCGTTCGAGGCCCTCGCCGTCGACCCGCCGCCCCCGCTGGACGGCAGAGAGGTCGCCCGCGACCGCGTCGACGCGCCGCCAGGCGGCCAGCGCCGCGGCGAACTCCCGTCGCCTCCAGTGCTCTTCGGCGAGGTCGAACAGCCGGTCGACGTCGTCGACGCCGCCGAAGTCCTCCTGCGGAGCCGGTGCCGGGGACGGCGCCGGGGCGCGGCGCGCGTACGGGGTCAGCGGCAGGTGGTCGACGAGCGGCTCGGCGTCGAGCAGGTCCCGTACGAGGCGGCCCTGCTCCGGCGTGCCGTTGCGGGCGTCGAAGCGCGCGGCGAGGTCCAGGGCCTCCCTGGTCAGCTCCGCCCGCAGGTCGGCCGCCAGCACCTCGGCGGCGGGTCGATCGCCGTGCGCGGGCCGCCGTACGCTCACGTCACCGTGGCCGATCTCGGCGAGCCGCCGCAGCAGGAGCGCGCCCGCCGCGGCGAACCGCATGCCGTCGTACGGCGTCGGGGCGCGGTCCAGCCAGCCGAGGTGGCGTTCGAGCAGCTCCAGGCCGCGGGCCTCGTTCCCGGTACGGGCGCAGAACTCCAGGTGCACGGCGATGCCCCACAGCTCCGACAGCCGGTCCCGCTGCGCGCGGTACGCGCGCCGGTGCGCGTCGACGGCGGCGTCGAGGCGGCCCGTACGGAGATAGATGGGGAGGAGCTCGGTGAGGATCGTCTGGGGCTGTTCGTCACAGCCGAGCTCGCCGCGCAGCAGCGGCTCGGCGAGCGCCATCGCGTCCTCGTCCCGGCCGCGCGCTCCCAGGTAGGCGACCTTGCTGCTGGGGTCGCAGCCCTCGCAGTCCGACAGCCGGGTGCGCGGAGCCGCGTGCCACCGGGTGTACCACTCCTCGGCCGCCTCCGCGCCGTGGATGTGCTGGGTGACGACGGCCCGGCACATGTAGACCGGCTGCAGGCCCTCACCGGCGAGCCGGTACCGGCGCTCCATGTCGTCCAGGACCGCCAGCGTACGGACGAGGGGGATCTCGGGGAATCTCGTCAGCCCGGTCACGGTCCCCTTGAAACCCCAGAACAGGCGGTGCTCCTCGCCGAGCTCGGGGTTCCGGTCGTAGTCGCTCAGGCAGCGCACGAACACCGCGAACGCCTTGGCGCGCTCACCGCTCTGGCTGTACTCGTTCCGCAGGTAATGGCGGATCCGGTACGCGAGGCGCTCGTCGGCGGCCGCCTCCGCCAGCCGCAGCGCCTCCTCGACCATGATCGTCCGCGCCTGGCCGTACGGCAGCTCGCCCGCACGGCCCAACACTTCATACGCCTGCTCGACACTCATCGGTCCTCCGGGGCGGGGTCGTGGACGGCCCAGTCGAGCAGGCCGAGGAAGGAACGGTTCAGCACGGCGGTGTCGGCGGCCCGCAGCGGGTGGTGGCCGAGCAGGAGCGCCTGGCCGTACAGTGCCTGAACCGCCAGCTCGATCAACCCGGCTTCGGACAGCGCGGTGATGCGCCGGGCGAGGGGGTTGCGGTGGTTGAGGACGAGCTGCGGGCGGTCGCTCACGGCTGCCATGCCCTCCAGCGCGCCGAGCACGTCGGACCACAGAGCGTCGGCGGACTCGCGTGCCTCACGCAGCTCGGCCTGGTGCCGGGCGGCCCGGCTGGTCAGGTACAGCGCGGGCAGTGAGGCCGGGTCGAAGTCGCGGACGACGACCTCGCAGCCGAGCGAGTCGACGGCCCGCTGCGCGGCGGCCAGGAAGGGCCGCAGCGCCAGCTCGGTCTCCGGATCGAGCACGCCGAAGTGCGAGGTCAGCTCGGAGGGGTCCAGCGGCCGCAGCACGGCGTCCGGGTCGATGGCCGGGAGCCGTTCGATGATGTCGGTGTCGTAGACGTAGCCGCCGTTGACCAGCGCGACACCCTGCGCGCCGGACACGGCCGCCAGGCGCCGGAACTCGTCCACGTCCGCGGTGTAGCGCCCGTCCCGGTGCCGGGTGCGGAACTCCGCCAGGGTCATCGGTCCGTCGGACGTCTCGAACTCCAGCCACCGGTCGACGATCCGCAGCATGTCGTCGTCGCGCAGGGCCATCGCCTTGACACCGAGGTGGTGCAGGCGCAGGAAGGCGCGCAGCCGGGCCGGGTCGGTCTCCGACAGCCGTACGAGCCACTGCCGCACCTGCCGGCCCAGCGCGTCCCGGGCGGCGTCGAGCAGCTCGTCCTCGTACAGCGCCTCGCGTCCCGCCGTCGGGCGCAGCTCCCCGGCGTCCACCACGCAGCGCACGAAGAACGCCCAGTCGGGCAGCAGCCCCTCCACGCCCTCGGCCAGCAGCATCCGCTTCAGGTAGACGCGGTGCGCGCCCCGCGAGGACGGGGTCACCGGCTGCGGGAGGACGAACGCGACCCCGGTCAGCCCCGCCTCGGGTACATCCAGGTCGATGACGTCGAACGGCGCGAATCCGAACAGCCGCCGGCAGTACTCCTCCAGCGCCACGCGGCGGCGGCCCGGATCGGGGTACGCCGCCCGCCACGGCGGACCGTCCGCGGTGATCCGCCGCCCGTCGACCGTCAGCTCGACCGGCAGCAGCTCGCCGTACGTCGCGGCGAGCTCGGTGACGGTCGCGGGCGTGAGCCAGTCGCCCGCGCCGTGCCGGGGCCGCAGGCTCACGGTGGTGCCCGGCTCGTCACGCGTGCCAGGCTCGACCCGGTAGCGGCCGTCGGCGAAGCCGGTCCACCGTACGGCGTCCCCGCCGCGAGCGGAACGGGTCACCACGGTGATCTCGTCCGCGACCAGGAACGCCGACAGCAGGCCGATCCCGAACTGGCCGAGGAAGTCGTGCCGGGCCAGGCCCAGCTCGTCGCGCTTGGACGACCGGCCGATCGTCGCCAGCAGCTCGTGGACCTCCGCCTCGGTCAGGCCGATCCCGTCATCGTGCACGCGAAGCTCGGCCCCGGTCTCGATCCGGATCCGTCCCGGTCCGTCGCCGCGTGCGGTGATCGCGTCGACCCCGTTCTGCAGCAGCTCCCGCAGATAGACGCGGGGACTGGAGTACAGGTGCCTGCTCAGCAGGTCGACGACGCCGCGCAGATCGACTTGGAACGCCTGGTCCACCCCGGTGACCTCTCATCGGTCGGCATTGCTGCCGATCACCCTAACGGCGACCTATCGGACACGCTTTCCAATATCGAGAGACGGCGGAGATGAGCTCCGTGTCGGGCCTCTGGCGGCGGGTAGGGGTGCCCTGACCAGGGAGGAGGCCGAGAATGACAGAGCAGCACGGCCCCGGGGGTGCCGAGCGCGGTGCCGCCGAAGAGGCCACCGGAACACCGCTCACGCCGACGGAGGAGGAGGCCGAGCAGCATCCGGCCGGGGACGCGCCCGGCGAGGAGGACCGGTCACCGGGCGGCGGCACCGCCCGGCCGGAGGATCTCAGCCCCGACGACTTCGAGTAAGCCCGAAGGGTTGGAAGTGTCCGCTATTGCGGGTATGTGCGTCAGCCGTGGATGTGGTGGGGGGCCCAGATCCGCTCGGCGCGGGCGCTGGCCTGCGGGGTGAAGTAGTCGCCGGTCGCGAGGTCCTCGAGCAGCGTGGGGTGCTGCGGGCTCCAGCCGACGAGTGCTTGGGTGTGGGCGCTGGAGACGGGGACGTCGAGGGAGAAGAACGTGGCCAGGAACGGGTTGCCGAGGTGTTCGGCGGCCTGTTCGAGGGTCAGTGACCCGGTGGGGATCTCGAGGGTGCGCGCGATCTGCTGCGCGATGGCTCTGATCGTGACGGCGCTCTCGCCCGCGCCGTGCAGCACGCTGCCGGCGGGGGCGTTCTCGAGCGCGAGCCGGAACAGGCGGGCGGCGTCGAGGCGGTGGACGGCGGGCCAGCGGTTGGCGCCGTCGCCGATGTAGGCCGAGACGCCCGCCCGGCGTGCGGCCGCGATCAGGGCCGGGATGAACCCGTAGTCGCCCGGGCCGTGCACGGTCGGGGCCAGGCGTACGACGCTGGCGCGGACGCCGTGGTCGGCGAAGGCCAGGCAGGTCCGCTCACCGGGGATGCGGAAGGCGGCGACCGAGTCGGGGTCCGGGGCGTCGTGCTCGGTGCTCAGGCGGCCGGGCTCGACCACCAGAGTGCCTGAGGTGCTCACGAACGGCTTGCCCGATCCGGCCAGTGCCTGGCCGAGCGCGTCGATCGCGGCGCAGTCGCGGCGGATGAGCTCGTCCGTGTCGGCGAAGTTCCCGCCGAAGGCCAGGTGGACGACGCCGTCGGCGGCCGCCGCGCCGTCGCGCAGGCTCGCGAGGTCATCCAGGGAGCCGTAGTGCGGTGTGGCGCCGAGTGCGGTGAGCCGGGCGGCGGCGGCCTCGGAGCGGGCGAGGCCGGTGACGGTGTGGCCGGCCGCGATGAGCTCGGCGACGACGGCGGGGCCGGTCTGGCCGGAGCCGCCCGTAAGGAAGACATGCATGGAGAACTCCCGTTTAGTGCCACCCACTGGCGCTACTTAGCGCCAGTGAGTGACTCTAAGGTAGCGCCACTCACTGGCGCAACCGGTGCAGGCGACGGATCCGGCGCGCTAAGCTCGCAAGGTGCCACGCAGCGGTGAGGACGCACGTCGCCGCCTTCAGCAGGCGGCTCTGGAGCTGTACAGCGAGCGCGGATTCGAGGAGACCACCGCGGCGCAGATCGCCGCGCGAGCCGGGCTCAACCCACGCACGTTCTTCCGGCACTACCCGGACAAACGCGAGGTGCTCTTCGACGGCGAAGCCGACCTGCGCGCCGCGCTGGTGCGGGAGGTGATCGAGGCGCCCGAGGACCTGGCGCCGTTCGAGGTGCTGCTCGGCGCGTTCCGCACGGCCGCCCGGATCCTCGAGGACAACCGCCCGTTCTCCGAACCGCGCCTGCAGATCATCGCCGCGACCCCGGCCCTGCGCGAACGCGAACTGGCCAAGCACGCCTCGATCATCGAGGCCCTGGCACAAGCGCTGCGCCGGCGCGGCCAGAACGACCGGCTGGCGGCCCTGGCCGCCCAAACCGGCTGGGCGACCTTCCAGGCGGCGGCCGACGCGTGGATCGAGGACCCGTCGCAAAGCCTGCAGGCACACCTGGACCAAGCCTTCGACGACCTGCACACCCTGTCCGCGGCCACCCGACCGCGCGTCACGTGCCCTGAGAACTGACCCGGCCCCACCGAGTGCCCGGGGCGGACAGCCGGAGGCGGTGAGCAGCCGGGGGATGGGTGTGGGTCCAGCCGCTCGGTGCACGGGAGGCGGTGAGCAGCCGGGGGATGGGTGTGGGTCCAGCCGCTCGGTGCACGGGAGGCGGTGAGCAGCCGGGGGATGGGTGTGGGTCCAGCCGCTCGGTGCACGGGAGGCGGTGAGCGGCGGGTGGGTCCAGCCGCTCTCTGCTGTGAAACCCGATCGGCCAGTCGGTCCGCGTCCGCTGACCCGTGAGGCCCGCTCTCACCTGCGGCTCGGCTCGCCACCCCCGTAGTCGCCGTCATTCCCACCAGGCCGGAGCCGATGCGCGAGCCGGCCGGTGGGACCGGGGTCAGGCGATGGCCTCCGGCTCGTCCGTGCCGGCCTCGAGGGCGGCGATGCGGAGACGCGCCGCCTCGATCTGCCGCCGCAGGTGGCGGACCTCCTGCTCGAGCTCGAGGACCCGGCGGATCGCCGCCAGGGTCATCCCCTCGTCGGCGAGGCGGACGACGTACTGCACGCGGTCGATCTCCCGCCTGGAGTAGCGGCGCTGGCCGCCCGGGGAGCGCTGGGGACGGACGACACCGTACTCGTCGAGCCGCCGAAGGAACGCCTGCTGGACGTCGAGCATCCCCGCGACCTGCCCGACCGAGTACAGCGGCGCGTGCTCATCGTCGATGGGCAGTGATCCCATGGCGCTCCTCCCCTGGACGACGAAGGGGTGGGCGCCGTGACGCGCCCACCCCGCCGGCGATCGGCCCGATCAGCGGACGATCGCCTTCTGCTCCGACCTCTGTACCTCGATCTTGCGCGGCTTGGCCTGCTCCAGCACGGGGATGCGGACCGCGAGCACGCCGTTGTTGTACGCGGCGTCGATGCGCTCGGCGTCCAGGTGCTCGGAGAGATAGACCCGTCGGGTGAAGGTGCCCATGGGACGCTCCCGGACGAAGACCCGGTCGTCCTCGGCGAACTCCTCTTCGCGCTTGGCGCTGATCGTGAGGACCCCGCGGTCGACCGTGACCTCGATCGAGTCCGGGTCGGCGCCGGGCACGTCGAACCGGAGCACCACGTCGTCCTTGCGCCGGATGCCGTCCATCGGCATGACCACGCCGCCGGACTGTCCGAGGGTCTGCCGGGTGAGCCGGTCGAACTGCCGCTCGAACTCCTGCACGAATGGGTCGATCGACGTCAGCAGCATCGCGAACCACCTCCGAAGATCTGTACGTACGTTGTGCCGCCGACTGGCGGAAACCTCCAACTCGACTTCTATGTTCCCTCTCATCCGGCCAAGAACAACTCACGCTCAGGACAGATCTCGCTAACCGCGTTCCCGCAGCTCGTCGGCTCCGCTTGAGTTCGATTCATGCAGGCCGGGCCTCGTTCGTCGGCACCGGAGGCAGCGGACGCCAACGGAACCTGAGCCGGCCACCCTCAATCGAGCACACAGGTGGGCGGCCTGCTCCTCAACGCTCGGGGGCACGCGCGGAGGCTCCGCTCAAAGGGACGGGGGTGCCCCCGCGTTCGGGGGCGTCTCCTCTCAGTGGAATCTGTCTCCTCTCGGTAGACGGCGCAGAACGTGATGCCCCCAGGGGGACGCTGGAGGTGCCCCGCAGGCTGCACCGGGGATCACCGGCGACCCGATCACTCACACCGCGAGCGTGTTGGCGGCCGTCGTACGGTGCGGGGCGCGCCGGGTGAGCACGGCGAGGACTCGGCGGATCGTCGCGGCCCTCGAAGTTCGGCCGGCTCGGCGGCCGTCAGGATGATGCCGGACGCCGGAAGGATGACGTGCACGGTCTTGCCGTGCTCGGTGTAGGTCGCCACCAGGCGAGTACGGTCGGCGCGAAGGTGCTGCTGGCCCGTCCGGCGACGGCACGGACCGGAGCTGCGAATCGACTCCGGCCGCAACCTCAGCCGATGAGGGTTTCTGCCGGGTCTGCGGTGCTGGAGAGGTGCTGGGAGAGGAATATGGACGCTCGCTGCAGGGCGGCGTCCGCCTCGTCGAGGATGGGGGCGACGGCTTGGAAGACGTGGTGGACGCCGGGAGTGATGTCGAGGGTGATCGCCACGTTGTCGGTCGCGGCGCGTCCGGCGAGTCTGACGGCGTCGTCGAGCAGGCACTCGTGTGAGCCGGCCTGGATGAGCAATGGCGGGAAGCCGTCGAAGTCGCCGAAGAGTGGGCTGACGAGCGGGTCGGTGCGGGGTTGGTCGCCTGCGTACTCTCGGGCGCGCAGCTCAAGCGCTGCGCGGTAGATGACGGGATCGATATCGGCCTTGGTGTCGATGCTCGCGCCGGAGAGGGTGAGGTCCACCCACGGGGACATCACGAACGCGGCGGCGGGCATCGCTAGGCCCCGTTGTTTGGCGGCCAGGAGCGTAGCGAGGGCGAGTCCTCCGCCGGCAGACTCTCCCGCGACGGCCAACCGGGTTGGTGCGTAGGCGTCGAGTGCGGCCTGGTAGGCGTCGAGTCCGTCGGTGAGTGCTGCTGGGAACGGGTTTTCCGGTGCGAGACGGTAGTCCACGGACAGGACCGTGACGTCGTTGCGGGCGGAGATCTGGCCTGGCAGTCCGATGGTCTCGGCCGCGGTTCCGATCGCGTACCCGCCGCCGTGGAAGTACAGGACGGCCGGCCGGCCTGGCTTCGCCTGTCCGATGGAGATGCGAACGGCCGGCGTGTCGCCGAGTTGGATGTTGTCGGCGACGAGATCGGCCGGGCGCGGACGTGAAGCCATCAACTGCGCGAACAGCGCTCGCTGCTCGACCGCCTCGCCACCGACATCGAGGGGTGAGTCTCGCAGCGTCTGAGCGATGGCTTCGGCTTGTTCTCTGCTCATGAGCGTTCTTTCTGATTGGAGTGGTCGTAGGGTTGGCTGGCTCCGGCCGGGATCGAGTCGGTCGGCGACGCGGTGCGGTTGGCTGTCAGGTCGGTGGTGGCATCAGAGGCGCGCACAGTTGGGATCGCGATAGATGTCCAGTCGACTGCGCAGCAGCTCGACCGCAGTAACGACATGACCGCGCACGACGCCGCGGGCGGCAAGTTCGAGCGACTTGCCCCGTTGAGAGGAACCACGGCCTGGGTCAGGAGGCATCGTCTTCCCCCAGCAGGGTCCTCGCAACGTTCGCTGCCGTGGCGTGAGCAGCCGGTGTGGTGATCGCGAGCCCCGTGGCGGTGATTGCAATCCCGCAGCCGAGGATGACCCACCAGCCGGAGTGGCTGGCGTGCGCGATGTCGAGGTGCGTGCTCGCTCCTGTTGCGGTGCCGGCGAGCGCACCGACGACCGCGACGCCGAGTGCTTGGCCGATCTGGCGGCTGGTGGACGCGATCCCGCCGGCGACGCCGGCCTGCGCCAGCGGCATCCCAGACACGGCGGCGTTGCTGATCGGGGCGTTCAGCACCCCGAACCCGGCACCGAACAGGACGTAGGCCGGCGCCAGCAGTGCGTAGGAGGTGTGGTCGGTGAGGCCGGTGAGGATCGCGGCTGAGGCGGTGATGCCGAGCCCGCCGACCAGCAGAGGAATACGCGGGCCGCGTGCGGCGACGATCCGGCCTGAGATCGGCGCGACGATGATCGTCAGGACGGCCATCGGGAGCGTGTGCAGGCCGGCGTTCAGCGGCGACATTCCGCGGGTCTCTTGCAGGTAGAGGGTGTTGAGGAACAAGAACCCGCCGAGTGACGCGAACGCGCCGGCCGCGACGACAGTCGCGCCGGAGAACGGCAGGCTGGCGAAGAACCGTAGATCGATCAACGGCTCCTCCGGCCGCCGCTCCCACACCAGCAAGCCACACGCCGAGACCGCGGCCAAAGCGAACGCGATCGCGATCTTCGCCGAGCCCCACCCGGAGCCTGGCCCCTCGATGATCGCGAAGGTCAAAGCGGCGAACAGGGCGATCACGAGCACCTGGCCGACCGGGTCCAGGCGACGTGGCCTGGGCGCCCGTGACTCGGGAACGAACCGGGCAGTCAACGCGATCGCGGCCGCGGCGACCGGGATGTTGACCCAGAAGATCGACCGCCATCCCGCAGAGCTGACGAGCGCGCCACCGGCGATCGGGCCGAGCGCCATGCTGACACCGATGATCGCTGCCCACACGCCCATCGCCCTCGCGCGCTCACGCCGATCGGTGAACGTGTTGGTAATGATCGACAGCGCGACCGGGTTGAGCATCGATCCGCCCACCGCCTGAACCGCACGGAACCCGACCAACAGACCGACGCTGGAAGCAAGGCTGCACAGCAGCGACCCGACGCCGAACACCGCGAGGCCTACTTGGAACACGCGGCGACGGCCAAGCCGGTCGGCCATCGACCCCGACAGCATCAACAGGCTCGCCAACACCAGCGTGTAGGCATCCACGATCCACTGAAGCCCGGAAACCGCGGTGTGCAGATCGTGGCTCATCGCGGGAAGCGCCACGTTGACGATCGTGTTGTCCAAACCCACGATCAGCAGACTCAGACAGCAGATCGCCAGCACACCCCAACGCCGCCTCCCAGCCTGCTCAACGGCGGCCTGCATGGACCGGCCCGCCTCCGATGTAACACCGGCCCCCGCTTGCACTGCGACACCCCGCTCATCGCCGGGCGCGCGGTCGTCGCTCATCGCTTCGCTCCTGTCGCGCTTGGAAACCACGATCCACAACGTAGCAAAGCTTTGATGGAGATCAAGTCCTTGATCTAGCTCAAGGCAGGTCTATACTGACGCCGTGAGCCAGCCACCGGACGTCATCCCAGAACAAGCACTCCAGCGAGTCGGCTGGGCGCTACGCCGCGCCGACCTCACGCTCCAATCCGCCAAGGAGCCGGCCCTGCGAGCGGTCGGGCTCTCAACCGCCTCGTACTCGCTGCTGATGCACGTCCACGTCTACCCAGGACTCAACGGCGCCGAGCTAGGACGACGCCTTGGCGTCAGCACCCAAGCAGTTGCGCTGCTGGCGACCAAGCTCGAAGCCAACGGACTAGTCGAACGACGCACCCACCCCCGGCATCGCAACATCCAAGAGCTGTACCTCACTGACGAAGGCCACCGCACCCTTCAGGCCGCCTACCAGCACGTCGGCAGAATCGAGGACAAGCTCACCGACGCGCTCGGCCCCAAAGACGCCCAACACCTCCGCGACCTCCTCGACACGGTGATAGCCGCGCTCGCAGACACCGAATGAGGCCAGGCATCCCGCGGGCAGTTCATCTGGCTCGCGTCCGTCGAATCTGGTCGCCTCGGCCTTGAGCCACGCCGATGATCTGGCGATGCTCACCGAGCGGTGAGCCTTCGGTAACAGGAAGACGTACGCGTTTCGCTGATCGTGACCAATGACGGCTGGAGAAAAAGTAGCCGGAGCGGCCGGCAGGGAGCCTGCGTCGAAGTAAAAGCGCTTCCGGAATCCGCTCAGCAATAACGTCGGCGCGGTGAAATCGGGTACTGCGCGCTGAGAGACGGAGCGCGGGGCGACCTGATCAGCGGTCGCCGCGCGCCTCGCCGTCGCGTCGTCAGGCTCGCCGGGTCTCGTTGCCCAGGCCCAGTGCCTCGGAGACCTCCGCGACCCGTGTGTACTCCCGGTCCGGAAGGTTCCGCAGCGACGAGACGATCTCGTCCGGGGCGCCGTTGCCCGCGGCGCGTTCGGCCAGTGCGGCCGGGCGCATGGGCTCGTGGAACCCGGCGAGGTAGCGTGCCACGTCGCTGCGCCGCTCGACGTCGTCCGGGCTCATGCCGGCCGGAGTCCCCTCGCGGTCCGCGAGATTCGCCGACGTCGGGTCGCGATCGCGGTCGTCCACCACCGGTTCGGTCTCCTTCCACTCCTCCGCGTGCGTCGGACGGCCCGCACGCTCTAGCCCCTCGGTCTCGTGCCGTATCTCGTCGTCGATGTGAGGTCCGTGCTTGGCGCTCTGTTCACCCATGGTCGTCTCCTTCCGGCTCATCGGTCTCGCAGGCCACCTACCCGTCGCACGCGGAAAATGCGGCTCACGTGCCGCGAATTCTCACGGCGTGAGCCGGGCGGGACCGGCCGGGCGACCGTGGGGTAACTTCGCCTTCCGGGACGGATTCCGACGCGGTCCCCGTCCCCGGCGCAGGACTCGGCACCTGGGAGCGGCATGAATCGGCCGGTACGAATCGCGAACTGCTCCGGCTTCTACGGCGATCGGATCTCCGCGCTCGCCGAGATGGTGCGCGGCGGACCGGTCGACGTCGTCACGGGCGACTACCTGGCCGAGGTCACGATGCTCGTGCTGGCCAAGAACCGCCTGAAGAAGCCCTCGGGCGGGTATGCGACGACCTTCCTGCGCCAGCTGAGGCCGGTGGCCGCCGAGATCGCCGAGCGCGGGATCAAGGTCGTCGTCAACGCGGGCGGCCTGGACCCGGCGGGCCTGGCCCGGGACACCCGGGCGCTGCTGGCCGAGGTCGGCGTCGACCTCGCGGTCGCGCACGTGGAGGGCGACGACCTGTCGGCGCGCCTGGCCGGACTGGCGGCCGAGGGGCACGACCTGGCCCACCTGGACACCGGCGAGCCGTTCGCGAGCTGGGGACACGAGCCGCTGACCGCGAACGCCTACCTCGGCGGGTTCGGCGTCGCGGCCGCCCTCGCGGGCGGGGCGGACATCGTGATCACCGGCCGGGTCGCGGACGCGTCGCTGGTGACGGGGGCCGCCGCCTGGTGGTGGGGCTGGTCGCCGGACGACCATGACGCGCTCGCCGGGGCCGTCGTCGCCGGGCACGTGATCGAGTGCGGGGCGCAGGCCACCGGCGGCAACTTCTCCGGCTTCACCGGCATCGCCGACCTGCGCCACCCCGGGTTTCCGATCGCGGAGGTGGACCGCGACGGGTCGAGCGTGATCACCAAGCACGAGGACACCGGAGGGGCGGTCACGGTCGACACCGTCACCGCGCAGCTGCTGTACGAGGTCGGTGCGCCCGGCTATCTGAACCCGGACGTGATCGCCCGGCTCGACACCGTCCGCGTCGAGCAGGAGGGGCCCGACCGCGTCCGGATCAGCGGCGCGCGCGGGCAGGCGCCGCCGCCGACCACCAAGGTGGCCGTGACCGGGCTCGGCGGCTGGCGGAACTCCTGCACCTTCGTGCTGACCGGGCTGGACGTCGACGCGAAGGCCGCGCTGGTCGAGCGGGCGGTGCGCGCGCGGCTCGACGGCGAACCGGGCATCGCCGACCTGCGCTTCACCCGCATCGGCGCGCCCGCGACCGACCCGGCGGACCAGATGGCCGGGTCCAGCCTCCTGCACGTCGCCGTCGACGGCGACCAGAACAGCGCGGGCCGTGCCTTCTCCGCGCTCTGCGTCGAGCTCGCCCTGTCCAGCTACCCGGGGATCTACGGCATGGGAGTGCCGTCGGCCGGGTCCGCGTACGGCGTGTACTGGCCGACGCTCGTCCCCCAGGACGTCCCCCGGCACACGGTCGTGCACCCCGACGGGCGTGAGGAGATCGTTCCGCCCCCGGCGACCGCCGAACCCGCCGCTGAGACGGACGTCGCCCTCCCCCCGTACGAGGCGGGGCCGACCGTCGAGGGGCCGCTCGGCCGGCTCGTCCACGCCCGGTCCGGCGACAAGGGCGGCAACGCGAACGTCGGCCTGTGGGTCGCCGACCCCGAGGCGTGGCCGTGGCTCGCCGCGACGATGACCACCGAGCGGTTCCAGGAGCTGCTGCCGGAGACGCGCGGGCTGGCCGTCGACCGGTACGTCCTGCCGAACCTCCGGGCGGTCAACTTCGTCGTCCGTGGCCTGCTGGACGGCGGCGCGACCGAGGCGCGCCGCTTCGACACGCAGGCCAAGGCGCTCGGCGAGTGGCTGCGCGCCCGCCATGTGCCCCTTCCGGAGCGACTGCTGAGATGAGGGCCGCCACCGAGTCCGCGCGGCGCCGTACGGTGGCGTCGCTGGAGCTCGGTGTGCTGCTCGCGCTGGTCGGCGGGTTCCTCGACGCGTACTCCTTCATCCACCTGGGCGGCGTCTTCGCCAACGCGCAGACCGGGAACGTCGTGCTGTTCGGCGTCGAGGCGGCCCAGGGGCACTGGGGAAGCGCCGTACGGCACCTGCCCCCGATCGTCGCCTTCGCCATCGGGGTCACCGTGGCGGAGACGCTGCGGCGGCCCCGCATGGCGGCAGTCGTACGGAGCCCGGCCAGGGCCGCCCTCGTGCTGGAGATCCTCGTCCTCGTGGCCGCCGGGTTCCTGTCGTCCGTCGTCCCCGCCGACGCGCTCGTGGTCGTCATCGCGTTCGTCGCGTCGGTCCAGGTCTCGTCGTTCCGCAAGCTGCTCGACTGGCCGTACAACACGACCATGACCACGGGGAACCTCCGCTCCGCCGCGCAGGCGCTGTACGTGGCGGTGGCCGACCGCGACGCCGGGTCGGCGCGGAAGGCCCGCAGCTTCGCCGTGATCATCGTGAGCTTCCTGACCGGCGGGTTCCTCGGCGGGCTGCTGACCCTGCGCCTCGGCGCGCACGCCATCTGGATCTGCGCCGTCGTGCTCCTCCTGGCGCTGGGCCTGTTCGTCATCGACGTGCGCCGGAACATCCTGGATCTGCGCCGGCGGACGTCCCGCCGCCGGCGGTGATCACTCGTAGGGGTCCCGTGGGGCGGTGATCTCGGCGAGGCTGGTGGCGCGCAGCTCGGGTACGCCGTCGGCCGCACGCTGGAACGTCCCGGTCACGGTCACCCACTGGTCCCGCGCGGGGGTGTTCCCGGTCGTGCCGGTGACGCGGACGACCGCCGCGACGGCGTCGGCGGCGCAGCACGCGATCTGGTACCGCGCGATGCGGAAACCGGCCCGGTCGTTCCCCGGGGTGACGAAGCCCGTCAGCCGTACGGGGGTCGCGCCGAAGCTGGCGCCGGCGTGGTCGGCGGCGCGCTCGTCGAACTCCAGCAGCGTCATCGGCGTCGTACGCCCGGCGGGCAGCGGGTCGAACGTGCGCCCGCCGGAGCGGACGTCGACGGCGGCGCTGCGACCGACGCCGAAGCTGCCGAGGGCGGGCGGCGTGACCAGCAGCAACGCCAGAACGGGACCGAGCAGCAGCCAGCCGGCCCGGTCCCCGTGCGCGTGGCCGTGCCCGTGCGCGTCGCCGTGCGCGTGGCCGGGCCCCCGCTCGTCGCCGTGCCCGTGGGCGTCCGCCTGTGCGTGCGCGTCGCCGTGGGTGTCGGCGCGGCGCCGTACGAGACCGAGGGCGCGGGCGACGCCGACCAGTCCGAGCGCGACGAGCAGGATCCCGGCGACCAGGAGCACGCCGCCCATGCCGGTCCGGACGTACTTGGCGTACGCGCCGGTGAGCGCGAGGCGCACCATCATCGCGCCGACGAGCAGGACGGTCGTCGCGCGGGCGTCCTCCGTCACAGCAGCCACCATCCGACGAGACCGGCGCAGGCGACCGCCACGGCGAACGTCGCGAGCGAGAACCGCCACGCGAACCGGGTGCCGAACGTTCCCGCCTGCAGCGCGAACAGCTTGACGTCCACCATCGGCCCGACCACGAGGAACGCCAGGCGCGCGGTGAGGGAGAACTGCTTGAGCCCGGCCGCGACGAAGGCGTCCGCCTCCGAGCAGAGGGCGACGACGACGGCCAGGACGCCGAGGACGAGCAGCGACAGCGGGCCGGTCCCGGCGACGGAGTCGACGATGCTGCGGGGCACGAGGGTCTGCAGCGTGGCCGCGGTGCCGGCCCCGATGACGAGGAAGCCGCCGGCCTGCAGGAGGTCGTGCTGGGCCGTGGCGAGGAAGACCGCGAGGCGGGGCCCCTCCTCGGTGTGGTCCGAGCGCCTCGGCTTGATCAGGTCGTCGCGGCCCAGCACGATCCACAGCAGGCCCATGACGACGGAGGCGGACAGACTCGCCAGGAACCGCGCGAGGACCATCGCCGGCCGCCCGGGGAACGCGACCGCCGTCGAGACCAGGACCACCGGGTTGATGGCCGGGGCCGACAGCAGGAAGGCGAACGCCGCCGCCGGGGTCACGCCGATCGAGACGAGCCGCGCGGCGACCGGGACCGAGCCGCACTCACAGCCGGGCAGGGCCGCACCGGCCGCCGCGGCGGCGGGAACGGCGAGCGCGGGCCGCTTGGGCAGCAGCCGGGCGATCAGGCCGGGCGGGACGAACGCCGCGATCGACGCGCTGACCGCCACGCCGAGGACGAGGAACGGCAGTGCCTGGATGGTGATGGCGACGAAGACGGTGGCCCAGTTGGCGACGGCGGGGTGGCCGAACAGCCCGGTCAGCACGGGCCGCAGCGCGACCGCGGCGACGATCAGCGCGGTGACCAGCGGCAGCCCGGCTGCGCGCGGGCGCCGGCCGGACGCGGCGGCGTCGTCGGCGGGAGGAGCCTCCGGAGAGGAGGCGGGGGTCGGCACAGGCGGCAATCTACCTCTTTGTCTGGATCACGCCATGAACACGAATTGACCCGGCGTCTTTCCGTCCGTCGTCGTCGCATGGGAGGGTACGGCCGGTATTCAGTGTCCCCGCCGGCGACGGCGTGGTCCCGGCTCCCGGAGGAAGCCTTGCTCCCTGCGTTCCTGCGTTCCCGCGCGGCCCGTGCGGGACTCATCGCCGTCGCGCTGGGCGCGGTGGCCGCCGCGCCGCTGGCGGTCACCGGTTCACAGCCGGCCGGCGCGGTCACCATCGCCGGCGCCAATACGCTCTCCGACAAGGTCGCCGTCGACTGGGCGGGCAAGCACCGCCCCGCCCGTACGACGGACGTCCACCTGATCGCCTGGAACGACTTCCACGGCAACCTCGAGCCCGCCGGCCTGACCATCTACGGCAGGTTCGCGGGCGGCGCCGCCTTCCTCGCCAAGGCGGTGAAGGACAAGCAGAAGCAGTACGGCAGCCGCGAGGCCAGCGTCATGGCGGGTGACGACATCGGCGCCAGCCCCCTCGTCAACGGGCTGTTCAACGAGGAACCGGCCACCATCATGGCCAACATGATGAACGCCGACTTCGCCTCGGTCGGCAACCACGAGTTCGACAAGGGCAAGACGGAGCTGCTGCGGATCCAGAACGGCGGTTGCGCGAGCACCGGCTGCAAGGGCGCGCCGTACCCGGTGAAGCGGCACGGCAGGTGGACGACGACGAACACCTACCCGGGCGCCGACTTCCAGTACCTGTCCGCCAACGTCACGGACAAGGCGACCGGTAAGACGCTGCTGCCCGCGTACGGCGTCAAGCGGTTCCCCTCGACGAGCGGGCGGCCGATCTCGGTCGGGTTCATCGGCGAGGTGCTGCAGGCCACGCCCACGATCGTCACCCCGACCGGCGTCGCCGGCCTTGACTTCGGCGACGAGGCGGACGCCGCGAACCGCGCCGCGAAGCAGCTCGCCCGGCAGGGCGTGAAGATCCCCGTCCTCGTCATCCACCAGGGCGGCTTCCAGACCGGCCCGATCAGCACGCCGAACGGCTGCGCCGGAAACCTGGCCGGCAGCGACATCGAGGCGATCGCCAAGAAGCTCGACCCCTCCATCAAGGTGATCGTGTCCGGTCACACGCATGCGGAGTACCGCTGCACGATCACGGTGAACGGCGTGACGCGCCTGATCACCAGCGCCTCGTCGTTCGGCCGCATCCTCAGCGACATCACGCTGAAGGTCGACAACCGGACCGGCACGCTCGTCTCCGCGGACGCGACCAACTCGATCGTCGAGAACGCGCTGAACACCCCGGGCGCCGGCGTCACCCGCCAGGAGGACCCGTCCAAGGCCGACCCGGCCGTGGCCAAGGTCGTCAAGCAGTACGTCGACGCGTCCGCGCCGCTGGCCAACAAGGTGGTCGGCAAGATCCAGGGCGACCTGACCCGCGACGCCAGCCCCGTCGGCGAGACGGCGCTCGGCGACGTGATCGCCGACGCGCAGCTCGCCGCGACCTCCGACGCGAGCAAGGGCGGCGCGCAGGTCGCGCTGATGAACCCGGGCGGCGTCCGCGCGGACCTCAGGGCCGGCGACATCTCCTCCGGCGGTGAGGCGCCCGGCGAGGTCACCTACGGCGAGGCGTTCACCGTCCAGCCGTTCGGCAACAGCCTCGTGACCAAGACGATGACCGGCGACATGCTCCGGCGCGTCCTGGAGCAGCAGTTCACCGGCTGCGGCGGTCAGACCAGCCAGAAGATCCTGCAGCTCTCCAAGACGCTGAGCTACCAGTCCAACCCCTCCGCGGCCACCTGCGCCGGCAAGATCGGTGAGATCAAGGTGAACGGCGCGACGGTCACCCCGACCACGAGCCTCCGCGTGACGATGAACAATTTCCTCGCCACCGGCGGCGACGGGTTCACCGTCTTCAACGAGGGCACCGACCCGCTCGGCGGCGCGCAGGACATCGACGCGTTCGTCGCCTACCTCGCGGCCGCCGGCGCCACCGGCGTCGCCGTCCCGGCCCTGGACCGCATCACCCCGCTGTCCTGACCGACCGCCGACGCCCCGGGTGCCGCTCCTCGCCGGCACCCGGGGCGTCGCACGTCGGGCTCGGGAACTCCTCGTCCCGCCGAGGGCGGGTCAGGCCGCGGGCCGGATGAGGCGGGCGACGGCGGCGCGTACGGCGGGGCGGGCCTCGGCCGGGTCGTCGAGCGCGCCGGCGACGGTGAGGCCGTCGCGGAGCGTCATGAGAGCCACGGCCGTACGCTGCGGCTCCGGGTGACCGGCCGCGACGAGCAGCTCTTCCAGCAGGCCCTTGAACCACCGGCGGAAGTCGGCGACCACCCGGCGCACGGGATGGTCCGGATCCGGGTACTCGGCCGCCGCGTTGATGAACGCGCAGCCGCGGAAGCCCGGCGCGCAGGTGACCTCGCCGACGCCTTCGAAGACGGAGACGATCCTCTCCTCGGGCGTCTCGCCCTGCGGGACGGCCTGCTCCCGTACGCGGGCGATCTGCTCCTCCAGATACGCGCAGACCAGGTCGTCCTTGGAGGGGAAGTGGTGGTAGAAGGTCGCCTTCGCCACGCCGGCCTCGGCGATGATCCGGTCGATGCCCACCGCGTGGATGCCCTCCGCGTAGAACAGCGCGAGCGCGGTGTCGAGCACCCGGCGGCGCGCGGGGCTCCTGCGGGGAGCGGTGGCGGTCGAAGTCACGGGTTGACTTTACCAGACAGACCTGTCTACCTTAGAGATCGTACAGACAGGTCTGTCTAGTTGGGAGATCGGACATGAGCGCCATCTACACCGCCATCGCCACCGCGTCCGGCCGGGACGGCCGCGCCGTCAGCTCCGACAAGAAGCTCGACGTGACGCTGGCCAAGCCGACCGAGATGGGCGGCGACGGGGAGGGGACCAACCCGGAGCAGCTGTTCGCCGCCGGCTACGCGGCCTGCTTCGCGAGCGCGCTCGACCTCGTCGCGGGGAAGAAGAAGGTCGACGTCTCCGACACCGCCGTCACCGCCGAGGTCGGCATCGGGCCGAACGGCTCGGGCGGGTTCGCCCTCCAGGTCGTCCTGCGCGTCGAGCTGCCCGATGGCGTCGCCGCCGAGACCGGCCGCGAGCTCGTCGAGGCCGCCCACCAGGTCTGCCCCTACTCCAACGCCACCCGCGGCAACGTCCCCGTCGAGCTCGTCATCGAGTAGGCGCCCCGCGAGCCATCCGGTCGCCGGCCTCTCAGCGCCGGTCCGCCGCCTCCTCGCGTCGCAGGAAGCCGTGGATCCGCTCGGCCGCTCCGGTCACGTCGCCGACCGGATGGCGCATCTCGGCGTTCCGCCAGTCGAAGTGGTCGCCCGACTCGCTGACGAAGATGTAGAGCGGGACGCCGGGCACGTCGGTCACGACGGCCAGGCCGGGCAGCGACCGTCGCAGGTCGGACTCCACTCCGAGCCGCGCCAGCTCCGCGCTCAGCCTCTCCAGCAGCCGGACCTCCTCGTCGTGAGCGATCGCGTGTCGCACCGCCGAACTCCTTCCGCCGTGCTCTGTTCGCCGCGCATGGTCGCGAACCTGGACCGTTCTAACCCGGTACGCGAGGAATAGGACGGAAGGTTCACTAAATTCGGGACAGTCGGAAAGCGGACCTCAGAATCGACCGCTCTGGGTGAACGGGCGGCCGGTGCCGCCGGCGGTCGTCACGGTGTAGGCGTCCCCGTGGACGTCGTGACCGCCGGGAGCGCGGGCGTACTGGGCGGCGAAGACGTACCGGCCCGGCGGCACCGACCGGCCGGACAGCACCGTCCACGTGTAGACGATCGCGTTCCGCTCCTCGCCGACCGTCACCTGGTACGTGTCACCCGGCAGCGACGACCAGGAGCCCGTCGACCGTACGTTCTGCGTGCGCGCCACACGGATGGTGACGCGCAGCGTGGTGAGCGGCCGGGCCCCGGAGACGGTGACGTTCTCCTGCGCCCAGTAACCGTTGGTCCCCGGGCCGAGGCCGGCCGTGACGTCCGGGGCCGCCGCCCGTGACCGCTGCGGGGCCGCCGAAGAACCGGTGGGACGGCCCGTCGGGGAAGGGGTGCCGGCGCGGGACGTCGGCCCGGCGCTCGCCCACGTGGAGGCGGCGGACGGGGACGGCCGGTCGCTCGGGGCGGACGCGTGCCCGGCGGGAACGGCCGGGTCGGCCGGGCCCTCGGATCGCCACGTCACCACCCCCACCGCGACCGCGGCCACGCCGGCCGCCGCCAGCGCCGCCGCGACCACCGACCGGCCGCGGGCCGTACGGTCCCGGCGCGAACGGGCGCCGGCCTCCACCCGGGACCACATGTGGTCGCCGTCGGGCCGGTGGGCGTCGGCCTCCTCACGGAGGGCGGACCGCAGCCAGGGTGGCGGTTCGTTCACCGCGCCTCCCCGGTGCGCCCGGCCGGGTGCGCGGGCGGCGACCGCCACGCGCTCAGCGCCTTCTCCAACTCCGCCACCCCCCGTGACGTCTGGCTCTTCACGGTCCCGACCGAGATCCCCAGGACGCGGGCCGTCTCCTGCTCCGACAGGTCGAAGGCGTACCGCAGGACGACGCACGCGCGCTTGCGCATCGGCAGGCGCCGCAGCGCCGCGCGTACGTCGACCACGGCGGGGACGTCCGGCTCCTCGGACCGGTCCCGGAACATGGCCCCCAGCAGTCCGGCGCGCGAACGCTCCCGGACCAGGGTACGGACCCGGGTGGCGGCGAGGTTCACCACGATGCGGCGAACGTAGGCGAGCGGCTGGTCCGCCGTGCGGACGCGGCCCCACCGGCCCCAGGCCGCGACGAACGCGTCGGCGGCCAGGTCGTCGGCGGCGTCCGCGTCGCCGGTCAGCAGGTAGGCGAGACGCGCGAGCTCCCGATGGTGCGCCTCGAAGAAGGCGTGGAACTCTGCTGCGTCGTCCTCGGACTGCACAGGGCGCTCCCGGGTGCGTCGGCTGCGTCCGCTCGTTCGGCCTCAGCCGCGCCGAGACTAGTGGCAGCCCCGATCGGATTTCTACCGGTGAGCGCAGTCTCGGCGTCTCAGCACGGTGTCACCTCGACGGGCACGGTCAGGACGCGGTCCGGGCCGAGCACGCGCTCGGGGCCGGTCAGCGTGAACGACCCCTGCAGGGGCAGGTCGGCGCTGGACCCACCGACCGCGACGTCGATCCGGCCGGGTTCCACGACGCGCCGCAGGTTGAGGTCGGTGAACGAGGTCCGGTCGGCGTGCACGGTGAACTCCACCCGGGCGGCCGCGCCGGGTTCGAGCCGGACCCGCACCCAGCCGGCCAGCCACCGCACCGGCCGTACGACCGAGCACACCGGGTCGCCGAGGTACAGCTGGACGACCTCGGTGCCGGGCCGGTCGCCCGTGTTGCGGACGGTGGCGGAGACGCGGACGGTCCCGTCCGTGCCGGCCGACGGATCCACCTCCAGGGCGTCGTACGCGAACCGCGTCCAGGTCAGCCCGTGGCCGAAGGGGAACAGCGGCGTCGGGTCGATCGCGCTCCAGCGCGACGGCCCGCCGGTCCGCGAGTGCAGGTACGTCGCCGGCTGGCCGCCGGGTCCGTGCGGCACGCTGACCGGCAGCCGCCCCGACGGCTCGACGCGGCCCGACAGCACGCCCGCGACCGCCGGGCCGCCCTCCTCGCCGGGGAAGAAGGCCTGCACGATCGCCGCCGCCCGGTCCACCAGGCCGCCGAGGGCGTACGGGCGGCCGGCGAGCAGCACGATGACCGTGGGCGTGCCGGTGGCCAGGACGGCGTCGGCGAGTTCGGCCTGCCGGCCCGGCAGGGCGAGGCTCTCGGCGTCGCACCCCTCACCCGAGGTGCCGCGGCCGAACAGGTCCGACCGGTCGCCGAGGGTCAGCACGCACACCTCCGCGCGGCGGGCGGCCGCGACGGCGGCATCGATGTCGGCGTCGTCGGCGACCAGGACGTCCCGGCCGGCCGTCACCTCGACCTCCGCGCCGGACAGCTCGGCGCGGAGCGCGTCCGCGAGGGCCGGGATCTCCACGCCGAACGGCAGGTCGGGGAAGCGCGCGGTCATGTGGTTGGGGAAGGCGTAGCAGCCGAGCATGGCGCGCGGCTCGGCGGCGAGCGGGCCGGCCACCGCGACGCGTCCGGCGCGCAGCGGCAGGACCCCGTCGTTGGCGAGCAGGACGACCGACGCCTCCGCGATACGGCGGGCCAGCTCCCGATGGGCGGGCGGGTCCAGGTCGATGATGTCGTCCGGCCGTACGCCGTCCACCGCGCCGCCCGCTGGCACTCCGTCCACGGCTCCATCGGCGGTTCCATCGGTCGCCTCGTCGAGGAGGCCCAGCTCGCACTTGAGGGCGAGCACGCGGGACACGGAACGGTCCAGGTGCTCCTCCGGGATCGCGCCGCGCCGTACCATCTCGACCAGCGGCGCGCCGTAGCAGCGGATCGTCGGCAGCTCGACGTCGACGCCCGCGCGCAGGGCGAGGGCGGCGGACTCGCCGGGGGAGCCGGCGACGCCGTGCATGCTCTCCAGGAACGAGATGCCGAAGTAGTCGGCCACGACGATGCCGGTGAAGCCGAGCTCGTCGCGGAGCAGCCGGGTCATCAGGCGTTCGTCGGCGGTGGCCGGAACGCCGTCGACGTCGACGTACGCGGCCATCACCGAGCGGGCGCCGCCCTCGCGGAGCGCGAGCAGGAACGGTTCGAGGACGATGTCGGCGTACTCGCGGGGGCCGAGGGCGGCGGACGCCATGTTCCGTCCGGCCCGGGAGGACGCGTATGCCGCGAAGTGCTTGAGCGTGGCCACGATCCCGTTGCCCTCGAGTCCGCGCACGTACGCCGTGCCGATGCGGCCGACGAGGTACGGGTCCTCGCCGATGGTCTCCTCGGTCCGGCCCCATCGGGGGTCGCGCGTCACGTCGAGGACGGGTGCGAGGCCCTGGTGGACGCCGACCCGCCGCATGCTGGCGGCGATCGCGCCGGCCATCTCCTCGACCAGCTCCGTGTCGAACGTCGCGCCCCACGCCAGCGGGCAGGGGAAGACGGTCGCGGTGTGGGTCATGAAGCCGGTGAGGCACTCTTCGTGCGCGATCGCGGGGATGCCGAACCGGTTGCCGGCGGCGACCCGCGCCTGCAGTTCGCGCAGCCGCGCCGCGCCCTCCGCCGGGGGGACCGGCGCGGTGCCGAAGACGCGGGTGAGCTGGCCGAGTCCGGCCTTGATGACGTCGTCCAGGGGCGGCGGCTCACCGAAGTCGTCGGGGAGTGGCGCGACCTCCTCGCCGGGGCGGGCGGACACGGCCCAGTAGCCGACCAGCTGGGCCGCCTTCTCCTCCACGGTCATCCGGCTCAGCAGGTCGGCCACCCGCTCGGCGGTCGGCAACCGGCGGTCGCGCCATGAGCCGGTCGGTCGGGTCGGGTGAGGAAGCGTTTCGGCCATCTGTGGTGGGCTCCCGTCTGGCGATCGAGTGTGGGCCGGGCGTGTCCCGTGGGCCTCGCGCTCCCACCGCATCGAGGTCCACGGGGCACGCGTCCTGGGTGCGGCCGGCGGTGGCGCCGTGGATGGCCGGACGCGCGGCTCGATGGCGAGGAGCGTGCTCGCCGAGCGGCCGAAGTGAACGTTATCGCAATGTTTCGGAGCCGCCAAGGTCTCACTGGCGCGCTTGATCGCCGATTTATCAAGAAACGTCGCGAAGGGTTGACCGCTGCGGGGGGCTTTCTTAAGGTACGGCAACAACCGCTGTCCCGACACTTTTTCGAAACAGCACCGACACGTCACCGCAACGCCCGTCTCTGCCGTAATCCCCCAAGGAGGACCGATGGGCGACTCACCGCTCTCGCGCCGCACCTTCCTCTCGGCCGCCGGAGCCGCCGGAATCGCCGGCCTCACCGCCCCCCTGCTCAGCGCCTGCGGAACCTCCGGGCCCTCCGGTGGCGGAGGCGGCGGCAAGAAGACCCTCCAGGCCTGGGTCCTCCAGGACGACGGGCAGAACCCCATCCAGCAGGCGTCCCTCGACGACTTCAACAAGTCGTCGAGCACGAAGATCAAGCTCGTGGAGATCCCCAACTCCGGCTCCTCGGGGTACACCGACAAGCTCCGCATCGGCATGGGCTCGCCGAACCCGCCGGACCTGCTGTTCAACTGGGGCACCGGCAGCATCCAGGACTACGCCGCGAGCGGCCGGCTGGTCGACCTCACCTCGCAGCTGAACAGCGACCCGACGTGGAAGAGCGCGTGGATCCCCTCCGT
Organism: Actinoallomurus rhizosphaericola; assembly: GCF_024055675.1. NCBI lineage: Bacteria > Bacillati > Actinomycetota > Actinomycetes > Streptosporangiales > Thermomonosporaceae > Actinoallomurus > Actinoallomurus rhizosphaericola. Next base: position 105,937 of record NZ_JAMXMW010000015.1, read on the forward strand.
GCTCGACGCCGGGAAGGCGGCCGACGGGAAGTACTACGGCATCCCGATGCGCGGCATGCAGCCCGTGCTGCTCTTCTACAACAAGACGCTGTTCGCCCAGCACGGGCAGAAGCCCCCGGCGACGTACGACGACCTGCTCAAGCTGGTCACGTACTTCGACTCCCAGAAGATCCAGCCGTTCGCGCTCGGGCACGTCGACGCCTGGCCGAACCTCATGTGGCTGGAGTACCTCGTCGAGCGCCTCGGCGGGCCGTCGGTCTTCGCGGACATCCTCGCCGGAAAGCCGAACGCCTGGAGCAACCCGGTCGTCCTCGACGCGCTGCACCGGATCCAGGACCTGGTCGACCGGCGGGCGTTCGGCACCAACTTCGCGTCGGTGAACTACGTCAACGACGGTGCCGGGCTGCTGTTCGCCAAGGGCAAGGCGGCGATGCACCTGATGGGCACCTGGGAGTACTCCAACCAGGTCGACAAGCACCCGGACTTCGCCAAGAACGACCTCGCGTTCGCGCCCTTCCCGACCATCACCGGTGGCAAGGGCGACCCGAACAACGTGGTCGGCAACCCGACCAACTACTACTCGATCAGCCGTAAGTCCAAGGACGTCAACGCCGCGATCTCCTTCCTCAAGAAGGAGATGTCGAGTCAGATGTACATCGACAAGCTGATCAAGGCGGGCGACGTGCCGGCCGCGACCGGCCTGGAGGCGAGACTGGCGGCCTCTCCCGGCCCGGAGTTCGCCAAGTACGTCTACCAGATGGTGCAGAAGGCGCCGAGCTTCACCCTGTCCTGGGACCAGGCGCTGCCGAGCAGGTTCACCGACCCGCTGCACAACAACCTGCAGAAGGTCTTCCTCAAGAAGATGACGCCGGAGAAGTTCACCCAGGTCCTGGGCCAGGTGAAGTGATGGCGGCGCGGATCGAGGCGGGCCGCCGATGACCGCCGTGTCGGGCGCGCGGCGGGGCAGGCGGCGGTCGGCCGCCTCCGCCGGCGCGGACCGGGCGGCCCGGCCGGGCGCGGTCTGGATCCTTCCCGCCGTGCTGTTCTTCGGCGTGTTCGCGGGGGTGCCGCTCCTCCTGACGGCCGTGCTGTCCTTCACCGACTGGAACGGGCTCGGCACGCCGAACTTCAACGGCGTGGCCAACTGGCGCCACGCGCTGACGGACAGCGCGATCTGGGAGTCGATGCGGATCAGCCTGGTCTTCATGGTGCTGTGCTGGGTCGTGCAGACCCCGCTCGCCCTGCTGATCGGCGTGTGGGCGGCGGGCCGGGAGCTGAACCGCGCGGTGCTGTCCTCGATCTTCTTCCTGCCGCTGCTGATGTCGACCGCCGCGATCGCCATCACGTGGCGGGTGCTGCTCGACCCGAACTTCGGGCTCGCCGCGACCGTCGGCCCCTGGATCGGCTTCCCGGACGGGAACATCGCCGGCGACCAGCACGGCGCCCTGGGCGCCGTCGTGGTCGTCATCGCATGGCAGTTCGTGCCGTTCCACTCGCTGATGTACCAGTCCGCGACGCGGCAGATCCCGAAGATGCTGTACGACGCCGCGCTCATCGACGGCGCCGGACGGTTCCAGCAGTTCTGGCACATCACGCTGCCGCAGCTCCGGAACACCATCATCACCTCGTCGGTGCTGATGCTGGTCGGGTCGTTGACCTACTTCGAGACCATCCTGATCGTCACGAACGGCGGTCCGGGCACCGCCACGATGGTCCTGCCGCAGCGCATGTACAACAGCGCCTTCCAGAGTTTCCAGATGGGGTACGCGAGCGTGATCGCGCTGGTCCTGGCCGCGCTCGGCACCGCGCTGTCGCTGGTGATCGTCCGCTTCTCCGGATACGGGAAGATGCGCAGCACGCTGGAGGGGATCTGACGCCATGACGGCACTCCGGGAAGAGACGTCGGTGCCGGTCGCCGATCACCGGCGCGGCGACCGTCCACGACGGAAGCGGCAGCGGCCGAATTGGGGCGCCGGGCTGGCCGCGCTCGCCTGGCTCGTGTTCGTGGGCGTACCGATCTACCTGATGATCAAGGACAGCTTCCAGCCGAAGGACGCCTATCTCGACGGCGGCCCGCTGTCCCTGCCGCGCAAGCTGACCCTGGACAACTTCGCCGAGGTCTTCCGCAGCGGGTACACCCGCTACCTCATCAACACCGCGGTCGTCACCGTGGCGAGCGTCGCGCTGACCGTGCTGCTCGCCTTCCCCGCGGCGTACGCGATCGTGCGGTCGCGCAGCCGGATCGTCTCCGGAACGTTCCGGATCTTCCTGGCCGGGCTCGCGGTGCCGGCGCAGGCCACGATCATCCCCGTCTACCTGATGATCTCGCGGATGCACCTGTACGACTCGCTGACCGCGATCATCCTGCCGACCGTGGCGTTCGGCCTGCCGCTCAGCGTGCTGGTGCTGTCGTCGGCGTTGCGGGACGTGCCGCGCGAACTGTACGAGGCGATGACCATCGACGGGGGCGGATCGTTCCGGTTGATGTGGAGCCTGGCGCTGCCGCTCAGCCGCGCGTCGCTGACCACCATCTCCGTCTACAGCGCGCTGAACGCCTGGAACGGCTTCCTGTTCCCGCTGATCCTCACCCAGTCCCCCGAACAGCGGGTCCAGACGCTCGGCCTGTGGAACTTCCAGAACCAGTTCGGCGCGAACGTGCCCGGTCTGATGGCGGCCGTGCTGCTGTCGGCCATCCCCGTCTTCGTCGTCTACCTGTTCGCGCGCCGCTGGCTCATCGCGGGCCTGGCCGGTGCGGGCGGAAAGTAGAGATCTCCCCCCATGCGTCCCCTCACGCGCAGATCACTCGCCTTCGCCCTGGCCGCGGCGACCGCGTGTTCCCTCGGCGTACCCGCGCACGCCGAGGGAGCGCCGGGCGGCCGCGTGGACTTCGGCAGGAGGTTGCAGCCCATCGACGGGTTCGGGTTCTCCGAGGCGTTCCAGCGGGCCGCCGTGATCCACGGGTTGAACGGGCTGCCGGCGCCGAAGCAGAAGGAGGTCGTCGACCTGCTGTTCGGCCGGCGCGCCGGGGCCGGGGCCTCCATCCTGCGGCTCGGCATCGGCTCGTCCGCCGACACGGTGTACGACCACATGCCCTCCATCGAGCCCGCCGACCCGGGCGGGCCGGACGCACCGCCGAAATACGTCTGGGACGGCGACGACGGCGGCCAGGTCTGGCTCGCGAAGCAGGCCGAGGCGTACGGCGTGAAACGGTTCTACGCCGACGCGTGGAGCGCGCCGGGCTACATGAAGACCAACGGCACCGACGCGAACGGCGGCACCCTCTGCGGGTTGCAAGGCACGAACTGCGCGAGCGGCGACTGGCGGAAGGCGTACGCGAACTACCTCGTGCAGTACGCGCGGTTCTACCGCCGCGAGGGCATCCGGATCACCGACCTGGGCTTCACCAACGAGCCGGACATCACCGTCTCGTACGCCTCGATGAACTTCACCCCCGCCCAGGCCGCGGAGTTCGTCACGGTGCTCGGCCCGGTCGCGGCGAAGGCGGGGCTGAGGCTGTCCTGCTGCGACGAGACCGGCTGGGACGGGCAGCGGGACTACACCCGGGCCATCGAGGCGGACCCGCAGGCGGCCCGGTGGGTCACGACCGTCACCGGCCACGCCTACTCCAGCCCGGTCACCGCGCCGCAGCCGACACGGAAGCGCACCTGGATGTCGGAGTGGGGCCCGGGCGGCAGCACCTGGAACGAGAACTGGGACGACGGCACCGAGTCCTCCGGCTTCGCGGTCGTGCAGAACATCCACCGGACCCTGACGGACGGGAACGCGAGCGCGTACGTCTACTGGCTCGGCGCCTCCGTCGGGGCGACCCGCGCGCTGATCCAGCTCGACGGCGACGCCTACCACGTGTCCAAGCGGCTGTGGGCGTTCGCCGCGTACAGCCGGTTCATCCGGCCGGGCGCCACCCGCGTCGCGGTGAGCACCGCCGACCCGGCGCTGGAGGTCTCGGCGTACCGCAACGCCGACGGCACCAAGGTCGTCGAGATCCTCAACACCGGGACCACCGCGTCGACGACGGACCTCGCCCTCGGCTCCCCCGCCGGGCACGCCCGGGCGTACCTGACCGACGGCGGCCACTCGGTGTCCCCCGTCGCCGCCGCGCGCGCCCACGGCCGGACCCTGTCGGTCGACCTCGCCCCCCGCTCGCTGACCACGGTCGTCCTGCGGTGATCCGGGCCGCGATCGTCGGCACGGGCGGGATCGCGGGCATCTGCCACCTGCCCGCGCTGCGGGCGGAGGCGCACCGCGCCCGGGTCGTGGCCGCCGTCGACGTCGACGCCGGACGCGTGAAGGACTTCTGCGCCGAGCACGGCATCCCGGCCGCCTACACCGACCTGGGGGAGATGCTCGCAGAGGCCCGTCCCGACCTCGTCCACGTCTGCACGCCGCCGCACGTCCACGCCGCGCAGGTCAAGGCGTGTCTGGACGCGGGCGCGTGGGTGCTGTGCGAGAAGCCGCCCGCCCTCTCGCTCGCCGAGTACGACGCCATGACGGCCGCCGAGCGCGACGGCGGCCCGTACGCGACCGTCGTCTACCAGCACCGGTTCGGCTCCGGCGCCCGCCACCTGCGCCGCCTCGTCACCGAGGGAGAGCTGGGCCGGCCCCTGGTCGCGGTCTGCCTGACCACCTGGCACCGCGACCAGGCGTACTTCGACGTCCCCTGGCGCGGCCGGTGGGACACCGAGGGCGGCGGCCCGACCATGGGCCACGGCATCCATCAGATGGACCTGCTGCTCGCGACGCTCGGCGACTGGGCCGAGGTCCGTGCCATGGCCGGCCGCCTCGCCCGGAACGTCGACACCGAGGACGTGTCCGTCGCGTCGGTCCGGTTCGAGAACGGCGCGCTCGCGTCGGTCGTCAACAGCGTGCTGTCGCCGCGCGAGGAGAGCCGGCTGCGGTTCGACTTCACCGACGCGACGGTCGAGCTGTCGCACCTGTACGGCTACGGCAACGCGGACTGGACCTACACCCCCGCGCCGCACGTCACCGACGAGGCGCGGATCGCCGCGTGGCGGACCCCGGACCGCGACGTGCCGAGCTCGCACACCGCGCTGCTCGCCGACCTGCTCGACGCGTACGAGCGCGGCGAACGCCCGGAGACCAGCGGGGCGGGCGGCCGGCAGACCCTCGAACTCATCGCCGCGCTGTACCGGTCGGCGCTCACCGGCCGGCCCGTACGCCGCGGCGAGATCGACGACGCGGACCCCTTCTACCGGGAGATGAACGGCGGGATGCACCTGTGAGGATCGAGTACATCGGCGACCACACCCTCGCCGTGCGCGAGCGCGACGTGGAGCTGTTCCGGTACGTCTACCGGCCGGCCACGCCAGAGTTCGAGGGACCGAAGCCGTACCTGCACCCGGTCCGTACGCTCGCCGGGGACGTCGTCACCGCGTACCGGCCGCACGACCACCGCTGGCACAAGGGTGTCCAGATGACCGTGTCGCACCTGTCGGGGGAGAACTTCTGGGGCGGCGGCAGCTACGTCCGCGACCAGGGTTACGTCGACCTGCCGAACGTCGGCGTCATGCGGCACGAGGAGTTCGCCGACGCCGACGGGGGCCGGATCGCCGAGCGCCTCACCTGGCACACCCAGGGAGGCGAGCACTGGGTGGACGAGCACCGCGAGCTGGCCGTACGCGACGTCGCCGCCGACTCGTGGGCGCTGGAGTTCGCGACCGCGCTGACCAACGTACGGGGGGAGCCGCTCGTCTTCGGCAGCCCGACGACGAACGGCCGCCCGGCGGCCGGGTACAGCGGGCTGTTCTGGCGCGGGCCGCGGGCCTTCACCGACGGGGAGATCCTCGCGGCGGAGGGCCAGGGCGGCCCGGAGCTGATGGGCCGGCCCGCGGCCTGGCTCGCGTACGTCGGCCGGCACGACGAGGTCGACCGGGCCTCGACGCTCATGTTCTTCGACGACCCGGACTTCGGCAGCGACTGGTTCGTCCGGAACACGCCGTTCCCGGCGGTCAACCCCTCGCTCGCCTTCGCCGAGGAGTTCGCGCTGCCGCCCGGTGAGACGCTGCGCCTGCGGTACCGGATCGTCGTCGCCGACGGCGCCTGGGACCGCGCGCGGCTGGACGCCTACGCCAAGGACCACCCGTGGTGAGCCCGCTGCCCGGCGCGGTCGGGATCTCGGGGCTGCGCGTGTACGACTGGCCGACCGCCGACGGGCTGTGCGGCGGCTCGCCGCACGCCCACCTGACCTGCGCGGAGGCGTACGTCGTCGTCGCGGGCGAGGGCAGCGTGCAGACGCTGACCTGCGACGGCTTCGCCGAGACGCCGCTGGCCCCCGGCACCGTCGCCTGGTTCACGCCGGGGACCGTCCACCGGCTCGTCAACGGCGACGGCGGGCTGCACATCGTCGTCGTCATGCAGAACAGCGGGCTGCCCGAGGCGGGCGACGCCGTCTTCACCTTCCCACCGGAGACCCTGAACGACCCGGCGGCGTACGAGCGGGCGGCGGCCCTGGATCCCGCCGCGCGCGAGGACACCGCCCGGCGCCGCCGCGACCTGGCCCTGGAGGGCTACGCCGTCCTGCGCGAGCGGCTCGACGACGGCGACCCGGCGGCGCTGCATGACTTCTACCGGTCGGCCGTACGCCTCAAGGCGCACCTGTTCGGCGAGTGGGAGAAGCGCTGGCGGGCGGGCGCGTTCGCCGAGGCGCTGCAGACCGGCGCGTACCTCAGCCGCCTGGGCGCGGGCGACATCGGCCACCTGACGGAGGCCGCCGTCCACCGGCTCGACCCGCCGCCGGAGCGCGCGTTCGGCATGTGCGGCCGCCTCGACACGTACGTGCCGTGACCCGCCCGGCCGATCAGGCCGGGTTCCGCGTCTCCAGGCAGCAGCGGACGAAGTCCTGGACCACGGGGTCGGCGTCGGCGGCCGGCGTCCAGGCGACGCCGACCTCGCTCGGGGAGACGCCGGTGACGGGCAGGTACGTGACGCCGGGGCGGGCGTAGAAGCGGGCGGCGGACTCCGGAGCGAGGGCGACGCCGTAGCCGTTGGCGATCGCGCTGAGCCAGTCGTCGGGCTGGTCGGTGACCGCGCCGACCGGCGGCGGCGCACCGCCGCGCTCGTCGACGGCCAGCCAGTAGTCGCGCCATCGACCGGTGTCGGCCGGGGCCGCGACGAACGGTTCGTCCCGCAGGTCGGTGATGGAGACCCGGCCGCGCTCGGCCAGCCGGTGGCCGCTGGGTACCGCGACGCAGCGGGGTTCGCTGAACAGCACCTCCGTCCGGAGGGCCTCCTGCCCGGGGAAGGGCAGGCGCAGCAGCGCCACGTCCACCTCCGCGTCCGCGAGCCCGGCCGTCGGATCCGACCAGGCGGCCTGCCGCATGTCGACCCGCCATCCCGGCCGGCGGCCGGCGAACGCGGCGATGATGCGCGGCGTCGCCTCGTTCGCGGCGCTGGCCAGGAAGCCGACCCGCAGCACGCGGTCCGCCCGGCGCGCCGCCTCCCTGGTCTCCCCGAGCACGCGGTCCCAGTCGGTCAGCAGGGCGGGGACCCGGGCCGCCAGCGCCCGGCCGGGTTCGGTGAGGGCCATGCCGTCGCGGGACCGTACGAACAGTGTCATCCCGAGGAGGGTCTCCAGCCGCTTGATCTGCTTGGTCAGCGCCGGCTGGGAGACGTACAGCCGCTCGGCGGCGTGAGTGAGGTTGCCCTCCTCCGCGACGGCGGCGAAGTAGCGCAGGAGCCGGAGGTCCACATCCATGCCACCAGGTTATAGACGCAGGTATTGGACGCCTGGCCGCGTGCTCGGCGAGCCTTGTGCCGGCGGCGGGCACCGGCCCGCCGAATGGAGGACGAGGAGGTCCCATGCCCGTGCTGATGGTCCGGTACGAGGTCGCCGAGGAGGACGCGGCCGAGGTCGCCACCGCGATCGACAAGGTGTTCGCGGCCGTGCGGGAGCGGCAGCCGGACGGGGTCCGGTACGCCTACCTGCGCGCCGCCCACGGCACCGAGTTCGTCGCCCTGCTGGAACTGGCCGAAGGCGTCGAGAACCCGCTGCCCGGCATCGAGGCGGCGCGGCGGCTGCAGGAGGTCGTCGCGCGCTGCGCCGTGGGGCCCGCGCCGGTACCCCGGCCGCTCGACGTCCTCGGCGACCACCGCCTCTTCGGCTGAACGGGGGCATCGGGGTGTTCGCCGCTTACGTCGCCGTCACCGTCGTCACGATCCTGGCCACCGCCGGCATCGCCGTCGCGGACGTCGCGCGCGCCGGGTTCGTCCTCGCCAACTCGGCCGAGGTCGGCGTCCCGCAGGCGTGGCTGCCGATGCTCGCCGTGCTCAAGGGCGCCGGCGCGGCCGGGCTCCTCCTCGGGCTCCTGGGGATCCGGCTCGTCGGCGTCGCCGCCGCCGTGGGACTCGTCCTGTTCTTCGCCGGGGCGCTCTTCGCCCACGTCCGCGCCCGGGTCTTCCACAACATCGCCTTTCCCGGCGGCTACTTCGCGCTGGCGGCGGCGTCGCTGGTCCTCGTCCTCGGGCGCTGAACGGCGAGCCCGCTTTCACCTGCTTTCACGGCCGGTCGCCCGGCAGGGCGCGTCGTCGCAGGTCACCGCGCCGAGGCCGGACGTCCTCGCGGCCGTCGTTGACCCTCCGAGACCCGGGAACCGATCCTGGGAACGCGCTCCCACCGCGCCCGAACTCCCCGCGGTCCGCAGGCCGGCTCGCGGGCAGATCGAAGGGAAACGGTGTCGTGAGAAAGCGACGGAGAAGCGCGCTCGCCGCGGCCCTCGGAATGGTGTTGATCATGGGGCTGAGCGTCTTCACGGGAACCACCCCGGCGTGGGCCCACGGAGCGTTCATGCAGCCGGGCAGCCGTACGTTCCTGTGCTGGAAGGACGGCCTCACCTCCACTGGAGAGATCAAACCGCAGAACCCGGCGTGCGCGGCCGCCGTCGCCCAGAGCGGGACCAACTCGCTCTACAACTGGTTCTCCGTGCTCCGGTCCGACGGCGCCGGCCGTACGCGGGGGTTCGTCCCCGACGGGCAGCTGTGCAGCGGCGGGAACCCGAACTTCACCGGCTTCAACCTGCCCGGTACTGACTGGCCGGTCACGCACCTGACGAGCGGCGCGAACTTCAACTTCCGCTACAACAAGTGGGCGGCGCACCCCGGCTCGTTCTACCTGTACGTCACCAAGGACGGCTGGGACCCGTCCAAGCCGCTGACCTGGGACGAGCTCGAGACCAATCCGTTCCTCGTCGCCGACCATCCGGCGGACACCGGCCCGGTCGGCAGCGTCGACGGCTACTACTACTGGTCCGGCAACCTCCCGGCGAACAAGACCGGCCGCCACATCATCTACTCCGTCTGGTCGCGCTCGGACAGCACCGAGACGTTCTACGGCTGCTCCGACGTGGTCTTCGACGGCGGCAACGGTGAGGTCACCGGCGTCGGCACCGGCGGTGGCGGCACCACACCGCCGCCCACCTCGACGCCGTGCACCGCGACGTACAAGACCACCAGTAGCTGGACGGGCGGCTTCCAGGGCGAGATGACGGTGAGCAACCCCGGTACCACGCCCCTCAACGGCTGGACCGTGAGCTGGATGCCGGCCAGCGGCCAGACCATCAACAGCGTGTGGAACGGAACGTTCACTCAAAGCGGAGACATGGTCACGGTCCGTAACGCGGACTGGAATCGAACGGTGAACGGCGGCGCGTCGACCACCTTCGGATTCGTCGCGAACGGCTCGCCGGGCGCGGACATGCTCTCCTGCACGAGCCCCTGACCCACCGGCCCGGCGCGGCGAACGCGCCGGCCTCCACCCGTACCAGTCCATGACCGGACCGACGAGGCGCGGGGGAGCCTCGCTCTCCCCCGCGCCTCGTCCTGGGCACGGCACTTCTCCCGCACACCCCTCTGGAGGAACCCAGCATGTCCTCGCCATTCCGGCCGAGACTCGCGGCCGTCCTGGCGCTGGCACTCGGCGCGCTCCTGGCGCTCACCGCCGTGGTGATGCGCCCGGCGTCCGCCGCGTCAACGCTCGACCAGCTCGCCAAGGCCAAGGGCAAGTACTTCGGTTCGGCGACCGACAACTCCGAACTGTCCGACAGCGCCTACACGGCGATCCTGGGCGGCGGTGAGTTCGGGGCGACCACCCCGGGCAACTCGATGAAGTGGGACACCACCGAGCCTTCGAGGGGATCGTTCAACTTCAGCGGAGGCGACCAGATCGTCTCCTTCGCCAAGAGCCACAACATGATCGTGCGCGGCCACAACCTGGTCTGGCACCAGCAGCTCCCGAACTGGGTGTCGAGCCTTCCGAGCAACCAGGTCCAGGCCGCGATGGAGAACCACATCACCACGGAGGTGACCCACTACAAGGGCCAGCTCTACGCCTGGGACGTGGTGAACGAGCCGTTCAACGAGGACGGCACGCTCCGCTCCGACGCCTTCTCCAACGCGATGGGCAGCGGCTACATCGCCGACGCGCTCCGTACGGCGCACGCCGCCGACCCGAACGCCAAGCTCTACCTGAACGACTACAACATCGAGGGCCTCGGCGCGAAGAGCGACGGGATGTACAACCTCGTCAAGTCGCTCAAGCAGCAGGGCGTGCCGATCGACGGCGTCGGCTTCGAGAGCCACCTGGCGATCCAGTACGGCTTCCCGACGAACATGCAGCAGAACATGCAGCGCTTCGCCGACCTCGGCGTGGACGTCGCCGTCACCGAGCTCGACGTGCGGATGCAGCTGCCCGCCGACACCAGCAAGGTCAACACCCAGGCCCAGTACTACACGAACGTCGTGAACGCCTGCCTCGCGGTGACCCGCTGTGTCGGCATCACGATCTGGGACTACACCGACAAGTACTCCTGGATCCCCGGCACCTTCAGCGGTGAGGGCTCGGCCCTGCCCTGGGACCAGAACCTGCAGAAGAAGCCGCAGATCTACGGCGCGATCAGCACCGCGCTCGGCGGCACGGGTGACGGCGGCACCCCGACGCCGACCCCGACCCCCACGCCGACGCCCGGCAGCTGCAAGGTCACCTACGCGGCCAACGACTGGGGCAGCGGCTTCACCGCGAACATCACGATCACCAACGGGAGCTCGGCGATCAACGGCTGGACGCTGAAGTTCTCCTACCCCGGCAACCAGCAGCTCTCTCAGGGCTGGAGCGGCACCTGGTCGCAGTCCGGCAACACCGTGACCGTCACCAACGCGAGCTGGAACGGCAGCCTGGCCGCCGGCGCGTCGACCTCGATCGGCGCGAACTTCACCTACAGCGGCTCCAACGCGGCGCCGGTCTCGTTCACCCTCAACGGCACGACCTGCGGCTGAGGGCCCACCGACTGTCCCCGGGGGCCTCGCGTGCGGAGGACCGAGGCCCCCGGGCGACACCTTCTCAGGACCGCGGGAGGGCGGCGATGCCGTCGAGCAGGCGGTCCAGCGCGAACTCGAACCGGGTGTCGAGGTCCGGGGCGGTGAGGTCGCCGGCCAGCGCGACGGTGTGCGGGAACTCGTCGGCGGGCAGCGCGGCGAGCCGGTCGCAGGTCGTCGAGGTACGAGCGGGGAGTCCGGCCCGCGGCGACCGCGGCGGACAGCGGGGCCTGCTCACCGCCGACGAAGCCGATCAGGAACGTCGTCAGGAGGTACAGCGCGTAGGCGGTGTCGCGGTCGGAGAGCCCGGCACCGCGCAGCGCCCCGAGGACGACCTCGATCGTACGCAGCCGGCCGCGACCGGCGGCGAACCGTCCGGAGAGCAGCCGGCCCGAGTCCCGGTGGGCGAGCAGGTGCCGCCGCAGCGCACGCATGATCGCGGAGAGGCCGGCGCGCCAGTCATCGCCGTCGTACGCGGGGAGTCGGCCAAGACGCCCCGACTTTGGGAAACGGACCTGAGCTGACGCCACCGATGGGACCTGCGGCGCCGAGGATTTTCTCGGCCGTACCACCCCGCGCCACCGCCGCCGCTTTCACGGTCGACCCAGCCTCACTACACGGACGGTCCCTCGCGAAGACGCACCCCCAGCACCGCGCCGTACGAAACGCTCGCTGCCCTCACCGTGAGCCTCGCGATCCCTGCCGCCGGTATCGACGGAAGAAAGCGACGAGTAAGACAATGCTCGTCCACCGTGGCGGAAAGGTGGCCACAGAGACGGTGAAGCAGGCGGTGATGGGTACCGCTCACCTGGGCGGCAACGCACCGGCGGGCCAGGGCCATGAACGGGCATTGATGATCGCGCGGGTCAGTTCCTCGGGGTCCAGCGCCTCGATCAGCCGCCATCCGACCGGCGGCGGTATCAGGGCCCACCAGGATCTGGTGTACGCGCCGAACCAGATCGGTGTCCCCGGGACCCTCCGGCTCAGGACGGCCAGTACATCGACGCTCACGGACGATCGTCCGGCACTTCGAGTCGCCCGCCGAGATACGCCGTGATCTCGGCGGCCGCTCCCGCCGGATCGCCCACCGCATAACGCACCTTTTCGCTGCGACGCCATACGAAGGCGTCGTCCTCGATGCCGATCCAGATCCTGTCCCCGGTAAGAGAGGCGCGGACCGACATGGCCGGCCGGGCGTCGCTCAAACCGACATGCAGTCCGGATCCAGCGAGTGCCTGGCACAGATCGATCAGTGCGCGGATCTTCTGCTCGCTGTCCACCTGACTCCCTTCTCGGTGCGGAATCGACGCTTTCCACGATCGACATCGGGTACCGAGAAATGGGCTTGGATCCGGCGCGGCAGGTGCGGACATCTGCGGATCGGTGTGTTCGGTGTGCTTCGGGTTCTCGCCTAACACCGTGGTTAGAGTTATCACTGCACCATCCCCCCGATGGCACTCTCCCCTAGGTGGACCTCATGACGGCCGTCACCAGCGAGAGCAGCGGCAGGCCCGGCGTGCCGAATGAAAAGCTGAAGGACCTACTCGAAGAAGCCGGATGGCGTCCGGAAAGCCTTGCGCGCCGTGTCAATGCGGCCATATCGGCAATCCACCGGGAAAATCGCCAAATCCACCAAAAGACCCCCTATCGCTGGCTGAATCGCGGCGAGGTCCCTCATGCGCCGGTGCCCGAGGTCGTTGTGTGGCTTCTCGCCGAAGCCACTGGACGTGATCTGACGTTCGACCAGGTATGGCCTCGCGGGGCATCGCGCACTTCGCTGCTCTTGCCCGCCGACCACCGCTTCGATCTACCCTGGGATGCGGGCGGATTGCTGCGTCTCCTGGAGGAGTGGTCGCGTCCGATGCTGACCCGGCGGACATTCATGGTGGTCTCCGGTACGACACTGATACGCCACGCGTGGCAGTGGTCCGAAGCACCGGTCCCGGTCCTCACCTCGGCCGCGCGGGAGGGGGATCGCGTCACCGCGCCGATGCTCGAACTCGTCGATGACATCGTCGCGCGATGCCGTCGTCTGGACGAGCGGCACGGTGCCGCGGGTGCCGCCTTCGTGGCCGACCAGTTCGCATGCGTGTCGCGGTTACTACGGCGGTCCCGGTACGACGCGCGAACCGGTCGGCGGCTTACCTTCGCCCTTGGCCAACTCGCCCAGACCTCCGGGTTCATGGCGTTCGACTCCGCTCGAGACGGCGAGGCACAGCGCTGGTACCTGACCGGTCTTCGCGCGGCGCACGCCGCCGGTGACCGCGCGCTGGCCGCGAGCATCCTGGGCCTGATGAGCAATCAGGCGATGGAGATCGGCGAAGTGGGGGACGCGCTGCAGCTCGCCACTGCCGCGCAGGAGGCCGCCTCGCGGGCTCCGTCGACGGTGCGGGCGCTCATCGCCGCACGCAGCGGTCTCGCCAGTGCGGCCGCCGGGGATCTGGCGACCTTCCAGCGATTGCGGGAGCAGACGCTGAACCTGCTCGAACGCGCGAAGGATCATGGAGAGGCCGCTCCGAATTGGGCGGGTTACGTCACCCGGGCCGAACTCGATGCCATCGCCGGCCGAGGCATGGTCGTCCTGGCCCGGCGGATGCCCACGCACCGGAGCCGTCTGCTGGCGGAGGCCCAAGGGTTGCTCCGCAGCCGGGCGGATACCGATCCGTCCGGCGAGCCACAGCGGTCGGCGTTCCGGCATGGCGCGTGGCTCGGCGTGGCCCATGCCCAGGCAGGCGACCTGGACCAGGCCGTGGGCGCGGCGCGCCGTGCCGTCGACCGGCTGCCCGGCGTCACCTCGGCGCGCAGCGTCGGCCTCCTCCAGCGCCTTGGCCGCGAACTGGCCCCGCATGCACGCCGATCGCCCGACGTGAAGTCCCTCCTCCAGGACCTCGAACGAAGGCTGCCGCAATGAGAACGCGCCTCCTTCCGCCCGTCGATCGAGCGGAGGAAGGCGCGTGGTCGCCTTGGCGAGGGCGGGGCTACCAGTGCGGGACCTCCTTCCGGGTCCAGCGCAGGGTCTTCCGGTCGACGATGTCGATCTTCTTGCCGACGATCGACGGGGCCTCGTCGAAGGAGCACCGGTCACCCGAGTTCGCGTCCTTGCACTCCACCTTGTTGCCGTAGGCGACCAGGAAGGAGTCACCGGAGTGGGTGACGGCCTTCACGGTCACCTTCACCTTCGACGCGCCCTTGGCGCGGTCGGTGGCGATGGAGACGACGGTGGGAGGCAGGAACCTTTCCCAGTCGAAGGTCGCGTCGGCCTTCGAGTACTTCCACTGGGGGTCGAGGAACTCCTTCCTCAGGTGCGCGACCGCCGCCGGGTCCTCGATGAAGTAGCCGTCGTCCTGCAGGAAGGCCGGGTAGGCGTTCTTGGACCCTAGATAGAAGACGCGGTCGTCGACCTCGATCAGCTTGGTGTGCTGGGCGTAGGTGCAGGCCTCCTTCGGGTCGTCGCAGTCGATGACCTTGCCCTCGTCGTTCTTCTCCTTGCCCTCCCAGCGGGGCTTGTCGCTGCTGCGCAGCGAGGCGTACTGGAGGGTGTCCTGCATGACCTGATCGGCCTTCTTGTCGCCGCCCGCCTGCAGCGCGATCCGCTTGCGCAGCAGGTCCGAGAACTGCCGCATGTTCTTCATGGTGGAGTAGGCGTCCTCGTTGCCGGGCGTGGAGATGACGATCCGGACCTTGACGCCGTGGATCATCTTCCTGGCGACGTTGTCGAGGAGCCGCAGGTCCGCCAGCGGCTGGACGGCCTTGATGGGGCCGCCGATGCTCGCGCACCAGCCGTACAGGTCCTGCTGCGAGAACACGATCGACGTGGTCGCGGTGGCCACCATCTCCCGCAACGCGGTCTCCTCCGGGTTGACGGTCTGGTAGTCCCGGTCGCGGTTGACCACGTCCTTGTCGGCGAAGCTCAGGTCGCACTTGGCGTCGTCGGGCTGCTTGAGGTCGGGCAGCCTGTAGGTGGAGGAGCCGTCCTTGGACTGGATGCCGACGCCGAGCCCGCCGACCTCCAGCATGTCGAGGTCGCCGGCCTTCGCGGCGGTGGGCGGGTGCAGGGTCGAGATGCAGCCTCCGCTCGACGGGTACACCCACGATCCGGTGGTGGCCGCCCAGTTCCACTTGTTGCGGTGGGCGCAGGTCCAGTCCCAGAGCCGGTTGACGTAGCCGGTCGCCGACGCGGCCGCGGGGCCCCGGATGGCCATCATCATGTCGGTGACGGGCTTGGGGGTCTGGACGTAGTTGTTGGTGTAGGTGTTGACGCCGCCGGTGATGACGGTCCTCCCGTCGACCACGAACAGCTTGGAGTGGTTCCAGGAAGGCGTGTAGCCGCCGATCGGGACGCCCGGCGTTCCCGAGTACGAGGTGGTCATCGTCGCCACGTTGAACGTGATGTTGCGGGCCGAGGCGCCGATGGTCTTCTTCGCGGCGTCGATCCAGTCGTCGCCGTTCACCGTGGCGGGCAGGACCGGCGCGCCCAGCAGCATCCTGAAGGTGATCCTGTGCTTCTCGGCCGCCTTCTTCAGCCCGGCGACGATGGCGTCGCGGAAGTAGCCGTCCGGGAACGTACGGCAGGGCGAGGGCAGCGGCAGGACCAGCTTCTCCGGGCAGCCGAGCGAGGTGATGTCGACGGTGCTGGTCGCCTCGCCGATATTGCTCGTGATCTTGTTCAGGAGCCGCTTGGTGCCCGCCCGGTCGGCGGGCGGGCAGGGATCGTGTCCCCAGCACTGGGGTGTCTGCAGCAGCCAGTCCCCCGCCGAGTCGTCCAGCCGGTTGCCGCTGCTGCGTTCCCAAACCTGGTGTTCCAGACCCGGCGACACGTGCCGGACCGCCCTCTCGATCCGGTCGAGGTAGGGCGTCGGCGACGCCGCGGCCGAGGCCGCGTCGTGGGTTGCCGCCGGTGAGGAGACGGCGGCGGTGAACGCCGTCGCCGTCGGCGGCCAGGAGATGGCGGCGGTGAGCGTCGTCACCGCCGCCGCGGTGATGATCGTTTTCATGTTCGCCACTCAACCCAGCGGGATCGTCCGTACGGCCGTCAGCCACACCCCGCCCGGGTAAAGCGATGTTCCGGAAAGCACAGGGCGCTCAGGGGAACCGGACCTCGACGTCCAGGCCGCCTTCCGGGCGGGCGCGTGCCGTGACGGTGGCGTCGTGGGCGGCGGCGATGGCGCGGACGATCGACAGGCCCAGTCCGTGGCCCCCGTCGTCGCGGGCGGTGCGGCCGGCGAGGCGCTGGAACGGCTCGAACAGGTCCGCCACCCGGCCCGGCGGGATCACCGGCCCGGTGTTGCGCACGGACAGGACCGCGCGCCCGGCCTCGGTCGCCGTACCGACCTCCACGCGGCCGCCGGGAACGTTGTAGCGGACCGCGTTGTCGAGGAGGTTCGCCACGAGGCGCTCGGCCAGGGCCGGATCGCCGGCGGCCGGTGCGGGAAGGGTCCGCGCCTCGATCCGGAGTCCGAGCCGGTCGACCTGCGGCCGGGGGCCGAGCAGCGCCTGACCGGTGAGCTCGCACAGGTCGAAGCGTTCGCGGCGGTCCAGCCCCCGTTCGCCCGTCGCCAGGGTGAGGAGCGCTTCCAAGAGGCGTTCCTGCTGCTCGCTGATGGCGAGCACGCGCTCCGACGTCGCCCGGAAGTCGGCGAGCGTGGCCGCGCGGTCGGTGAGCGTCTCCTCCAGCAGCGCGTGCTCCAGGGTGAGCGGGGTGCGCAGCTCGTGCGCGGCGTTGGCGACGAAGCGCTTGTGCGCGCCCAGTGCCGTCTCCAGCCGGCCGAGGAGGCCGTCGACGGTGTCGCCCAGGTCCTTGAGCTCGTCCCGGGGACCTTCGACGGCCAGCCGTTCGTGCACGTTGCGCGCGGAGATCCGCCGGATCGTGGAGGTCATCGTCCGCAGCGGGCGCAGCACCCGTCCGGCGACCAGCCAGCCCAGCACGACCGACACCACCACCATGATCGTCAGTGCGATGCCGGACTGGACCAGCAGGGCGTGCATCTGAGCCGCGTGCTGCCGGGCCACCTCGGCGTCCAGCTGCGAGGTGAGGCGCTGCAGGTCGGGCGGAACGGGCTGTTTCGTGAAGACCCCGCCACCCGAGGTGACCGGCCCGACCTGACCGGTCCGGTAAATGACCCGCCGAGGTCCCGTGGCGTGCCGGACGAGCAGGTAGGTGATCGCGAGCAGGATGGCGCCGGAGACGGCGAACAGCACGCCGTACAGGGCGGTGAGCCGCAGGCGTACGGTGCGCGGCCGCAGACCGGCCGGGACCCGGGGACGGGGCAGCGTGCGCATGGGGCCCTCAGATCCGGTAACCGCCGCGGGGGACGGTCTCGATCACGGGTGGGGAGCCGAGCTTCGACCGCAGGCGGTTGATCGTCGCCTTGACGGTCGTGGTGAACGGGTCGGTCGCCTCGTCCCAGACCCGTTCGAGCAGTTCCTCGGCGGGCACGACCCGGCCCCGCGCGCCGAGCAGGTACTCCAGCACCGCGAACTCCTTGGGACTGAGCGCCAGGCGTGCGCCCGCGCGGAAGGCGGTCCGCTGCGCGGGGTCGAGCCGTACGTCGCCGCGCGCGAGGACCGGCGGCAGGGCCGGCTGCGCGCGCCGGGCGAGCGCGCGGACCCGCGCGATCAGCTCCGCGTACGCGAACGGCTTGGGCAGGTAGTCGTCGGCGCCGAGGCTGAGCCCCTCCACCCGGTCCGCGATCGTGCCCGACGCGGTCAGCATCAGGATCCGGGTGTGCGGCCCCTTCGCGGTCAGGGCGGCGCACACCTCGTCACCGTGGACCTCGGGCAGGTCCCGGTCGAGCACGACGACGTCGTAGTCGGTCAGCGACGTGCGGTCGAGGGCGTCCTGCCCGTCGTAGGACACGTCGACCGCCATTCCCTCGCGGCGCAGCACCCGCGCCACGGAGTCCGCGAGTTCGACCTGATCCTCCACCACCAGCACTCTCATCCGCGTACGCCTCGCGGCCCGGTCAGGGCGGTCTGGTCCATGCCGTCAGGATGCCCGACGAGCGGTCACAGGCCGGTCACAGCGGCTCGCACCGTGCTGTGACCGGCCGATCCGTACAACTGGCCTCGCAACGAACGGCTGCCGGGCCACGACGGTCCGGTGGCGTCGAAATCGCAGAGAGGCCGAGACATGGACGACACAGCCGGCATGCGCACCATCCCGACCGCGCCGCGACGGACGCGACGCGGCCGGCCGCTCGCCGCGGTGCTCCTGATCACCGGGCTGGCCCTCACGGCCTGCGGGGGCGGTTCCGGCGGCTCCGCCGGCGCCTCGAGCTCCGCCCTTCCCGGCTCCGGCGGGGGCGCCGGGAAGGGCGCGGACTCGGGGAAGGCGGTCAAGTACGCCGAGTGCATGCGCAAGAACGGCGTACCCGACTTTCCCGACCCGCAGGGCGGCAAGATCCAGATCAAGGCCGGGCCGGGCAGTGACCTGAACCCCGACTCGCCGCAGTTCAAGGGCGCCGACCAGAAGTGCAAGGCGTACGCGCCGAGCGGCACCGCGGACAACGGCCAGGGCAACGCCGCGATGCTGAAGTTCGCCGCGTGCATGCGCAAGAACGGAGTTCCGAACTTCCCGGACCCGGAGGGCGGAAAGATGATCATTGCGAAGGGGCAAGGGGTCGATCCCGACGCGCCGCAGTTCAAGGCGGCCCAGAAGACCTGCCAGAAACTGCTGCCCGGCGGCCTTCAGTGAGCGTGGAGCGGTCCGGGAGCACGCGCGTCCCCGAGCCGGACACGGCGCTCCCCGACGACGCGCCCCCGCCCGATGACGAACCCGGGCGGGACCGGACGCGCTCCGACGCCGCCGTGCCCGATCGCACCTCCGGGCGGGAGGCGGAACCCTCCACCGGTACGGCGGAGAATCCCGACGCCGGAACGCCCGGGCGGAGCAGGCGGCGACGCCGGTTCGCGCGCATGGGCGGGGCCATCGTCGTCCTGGCGGTCGCGGCGGGCATCGTGGTCGTCACCGCCGACCCGTTCGACGCCCGGAAGAGGACGCCCATGCCGGCGACCGGCGCCGAGTCCCTCGCGTCCGTTCAGCGGGGTCCACTGTCGTCACAGGTCGACCAGAGCGGCACCCTCTCGTACGTCGCACGGGCCGACGGGACGCCGTACTCGGTCGTCAATCACCTGAACGGCGTCTATACGTGGGTGCCGCGCGCGGGCGACGAGATCACGTGCGGGAAGGTCCTCTACTGGGTAGGCGGCACGCCGGTGCCGCTGCTGTGCGGTACGTGGCCCGCCTACCGCGACCTGTCCGAGGGCGACAGCGGCAAGGACGTGCGGGAGCTCAACCGCAACCTGGTGAAGCTCGGCTACGCCGACGACTCGGACCTGGACCCGGACTCGAAGTACTTCGGCTCGGCGACCGCCACGGCGCTCGAGAAGCTGCAGGACGACATCGGCGCGGAGGAGACCGGGTCGCTGACGCTGGGGTCCGCCGCATTCCTGCCCGGCCCGCTCCGAATCACGAAGGCGACGGCGCGGCTCGGCGCGAACGCGCGGCCGGGGGAGCCGGTCGCGCAGGCGACCTCGACCGACCGCCAGGTGACCGTGAACCTGGACGCGTCACAGCAGTCCCAGGTCAGGGTCGGGGACAAGGTGGAGGTGACCCTGCCGGACAACCGTACGACCTCGGGGAAGGTCGGCCGCATCGGCGCGGTCGCGACCTCCTCCTCCGATCAGAAGGACTCGTCCGGCGCGACGGTCCCGGTGTATGTCACGCTCACGCACCCGAAGGACGCCGGCCGCCTCGATCAGGCACCCGTCCGCGTGCAGATCACGACCGGCGGCGTCAAGGACGCGCTGATCGTGCCGGTCACGGCGCTGATCGGCCGGTCCGGCGGCGGGTACTCGGTGGAGAAGGTCGACGCGCGGGGCGCGCACAGCGTCGTACCGGTCACCCTGGGGCTCTTCGACAACGCCGACGGCCTGGTGCAGGTGTCGGGGAACCTGGCCCCGGGCGACCGAGTGGTGGTGCCCGCGACATGAGGCTGACGCGAGCGAAGCGAGCCGACCGTACGGCCCGGACGGAGCAGGAGACCGTACGGACGGCGCGGGCCGCCCGGGACGTACGGGCGGTCGCGGCCGGCGGCCGGGCGCCCGAGGGCGAGCGCCCCGCGCGGGCCCTGGAGTTGGCGGCGGTGACCAAGGTCTACGGAGACCGGTCGCCCGTCCTGGCGCTCCGGGGCGTGACCTTCGGCGTCCGGAAGGGCGAACTCGTGGCGATCGTCGGGCCGTCCGGATCGGGCAAGACGACACTGCTGCACGTCATGGGGACGCTGGAGCGGCCCACCGGGGGCACGGTCCGGATCGACGGCGTCGACATCGACCGTCTCGACGACCGCGGCCTGTCGGCGCTGCGGGCCCGCAGCATCGGCTTCGTCTTCCAGCAGTTCTTCCTGGCCGAGTACTCGACCGTGCTGGACAATGTCGCCGACGGGCTGCTGTACGCCGGCGTCGAGGTCCGCGAGCGGCGGCGGCGCGCCCTGGCGGCGCTGGAACGCGTCGGCCTGGCCGACCGGGCGGACGCCCGGCCGACCCAGATGTCGGGCGGGCAGCGTCAGCGCGTGGCGATCGCGCGGGCGCTCGTCGGCCGGCCGGCGATCGTGCTCGCCGACGAGCCGACCGGCAACCTCGACAGCGTCACCGGCGCCTCGATCATCGAGCTGCTGCACGAGCTCAACGCCGAAGGCGCGACGATCGTCGTGATCACGCACGACGCCGAGCTGGCCGCCGGCCTGCCCCGGCAGGTGCACGTACGCGACGGGCGGATCGTTTCGGACAGCGCCCATGACCCTGATCACCGGCCCGGCGATCGGGCAGGGGAGAGTACCGGTGCGCGCGTGCCCGTCGGGGCGGAGCAGGAGGGCCGATCATGACGACGCTCGTCCCCGCCCGGCTGCGGCCGGGCGATCGGGCGCGGGTGGCGAGCGTCGGGTTGCGGGCCCGGCGGCTGCGGTCGGCGCTGTCGGCACTCGGGATCGCGATCGGTACGGCCGCGATCGTCGCGGTGCTGGGGCTCTCGTCGTCGTCCCAGGCCGGCCTGCTCGATGAGATCGATCGTCTCGGCACCAACCTGCTCACCGCCGACAGCGGGCAGAGCTTCAGCGGGGACGCCGCCCAGTTGCCGCCCGAGGCGGCCGCCAGGATCTCGCGGCTGCGGGCCGTCGCGCAGGTGGCCGACACCGCCACCCTCGCGACGGCGAACGTGTACCGCAGTCCGCTGATCCCCCCGGTCAGCACCAACGCGCTGAAGGTCAGGGCTGCCGGTCTGAACCTGCTGCCGGTGGTCGCCACCGGCGTCACCCAGGGCCGCTGGCTGAACTCCGCGACCGCGACGAAGCCCGTCGTGGTGCTCGGCGCGGTCGCCGCGCAGCGGCTCGGGATCGACAGGGTCCGCCCGGGGCAGCGCGTCTGGCTCGGCGGCCAGTGGTTCTACGTCGCCGGGATCCTCCGGCCGGCGGTGCTGGCACCGGAGATCGACACCAGCGCCCTGGTCGGTTATCCGGCCGCGCAGCGCTATCTGAACTACACGAGCATCGTTCACGGCACGGTGACGCAGGGACCGCCGAGCACCCTCTACGTCCGGTGCCGGACGGATCAGGTCAACGCGGTGCACGAGGTGCTGGCCCAGACGGCCGATCCCGAGTCGCCGAACGAGGTCGACGTCAGCCGGCCCTCCGACGCGCTCACCGCCCGCGCCGCCGCGAGCGGGGCGTTCAACAGTCTGTTCCTGGGGCTCGGCGTCGTCGCGTTGATCGTCGGCGCGGTCGGAGTGGCCAACATCATGATCATTTCGGTGCTCGAACGCCGCTCCGAGATCGGCCTGCGCCGCGCGCTCGGCGCGACCAGAGGACAGATCCGCAGCCAGTTCCTGTCCGAGGCGATCGTGCTGGCGTTCATCGGGGGCGCGGTCGGGGTGGCGGCCGGTGTCCTCGCCACGGCCGTCTACGCCACGTCGAAGCACTGGGCGATCGTGGTCCCCACGGAGGCGTGGACGGGCGGCATCGGCTCCGCGATCCTGATCGGCGCCCTCGCCGGCCTGCTCCCGGCCCTCCGCGCCTCGCGCATGGCACCGACCGAGGCGCTGCGCACGGTCTGACCCCTACGGGCGCGATCGCCGATGACGGCCTTCCCGCAGGAGATCCGTGCTCGCCGGGGACCGCCGGGTGTGCGACACCGGCGATCCTCGGCGAGCGGCTCGCTACCCGCCGGTGCGGTCGCCGTAGATCACGCCGCGGCCGTTGGTGCCGACGGAGACGCGACCGTAGACGCGGGGGTCGCCGGTGATGGCGGCGCCGATGTTGCCCCACTGGTGGGCGTCGTCGTTGATCCGCACCCAGGTGGCGCCGGAGTCGTCGGACCGGAAGACGCCGCGGACGCCGCCGACCTTGGCGATGACGTACAGCGCCGGGTAGGTCTTGCCGGTCGCGGCCTTGCCGAAGCCGACGTTGTCCGCCTCCTGGACGTTCGAGAGCTTCGTGAACGTCGCCCCGGAGTCGGTCGAGTGCCACAGGCCGTACGTCGAACCGGAGGCGCCGCCGGCCAGCCAGAGGTCGCTCGCCGATCGAGGACGACGCTCACCCCGGCGCGTCGAGACCGTCAACGTTTCGACGCGCCGTTCGATCACCTTTCACGAATCACCGCTCCGGCCAGCGGATACGGTGCCGGGACGGGCCGGTCCGGACACGCCGTTCGACCATGCTCACGCCGGTCCGGACACGCCGTTCGACCATGCTCAGGCGGGCTGGTCGGCCGCCCGCCGCGGGGTCTGGAACACGCGGACGATGTCGCTCATGCGCTCGGTCATGACCTCTTCGGCCCGCTCGACGTACCGGTTGCGCTCGGCGCGGTGCTGCGCCCAGGCGGGGGCGGGAGGGGCGTTGCGGATCACCGCGTGCCAGCGGGCGGTCAGCTCGTCGAGGACCTGCCGCGCCTGCATGAAGGCGTGGCCCGGCAGGTCGACCTCGCGGGCCTGCCGCGCGGCCGTCTCCACCGACCGGTAGGCCTTGGCCGCCTCGGCCGCCTGGTTCTCCTTGCGGCCGGGCGCGACCATGCTGACGACCGTGGCGAGGAGCGCGGCGGCCAGCGCCAGCCCGCCCGCGACCAGGGGGAAGCGGTCGCCGGCGAGGACCAGGCTGCCGGCCACCCCGGCGGCGAGGACGGCGGTGGACCCGAGCCACAGGTTGAGGACCCGCCAGATCTTCACCGTCTCGGCCTGGGCGCGCGCCGAGTGCGAGCAGTGCTCCTCGATCCGGTACAGCTCGGCGGCGACCGTCACGCGCCATACGGGTTCGGCTCCGCCGAAGAGTTCGTTGTCGATCATGGCGTTTCCCCTCGAATACTCGCCGATGATGACGCAGATGATTCAGCGTGTCGTGGCGGCGACGAAGGGCTCCCGGCCTAAAACGGGAACACGCTTGACCGAGGGAAGAGCTACGCGGCCCCGGTCCGGTGGAGGCCGGCGAGCATCTCGTCCCAGCGGTCCGCGACCTCGGAGATGTCGTAGCGCGTCGCCGTCCGCCGGCCGTTGTCGGCGAGCCGCCGCATCTTCTCCGGATCGTCCATGAGGGCCAGCAGGGCGTCGGCGAACGCGTCGATGTCGCCATCGGGCACCAGCACGCCGTTCTCGCCGGACGTGATGATCTCGCGAGGACCCTGCGGGCAGTCGAAGGACACCACCGGCACCCCGGCGGCGAACGCCTCCACGATCGTCATGCCGAACCCCTCGAACCGCGAGGTGATGACGTGGATGGACGCCTTGGCCAGCTCGCCCTCGATGTCGTTCGTCGGCCCCATGAACGCCACGTTGTTGTGCAGGCCCAGCCGGCGGGCCCGCCGGCTCAGCTTTTCGGCCTGTGTTCCCTGGCCGTAGATGCGCAGTCTCCAGTCGGGGCGCTTCTCGACGACCTTGGCGAACGCGTCGAGCAGCCGGTCGTACCCCTTGACCCTGACCAGCCGGCCGGCGGCGATGACGACGCGGTTGTCCAGCCGGGACTGCGGGCGCGGACCCGCGGGCAGGCCGTTGCCGATCGTGTAGACCCGGGTCGGGGCGCCGTCGAGCATCCGCGCGTACTCGGCGTGGTCCGCGTCGGTCAGCGTGACGATCGCGTCGAGCTTCTGGTACGAGTCGCGGATCTCGGCGAGGATGCCGGGCTTGTGCGCGCCGAAGTGCAGGTGCTCCTGGCCGATGAGCGTGACGCCGTCGCGGGCCAGGCGCGCGGCGGCGATGTTCAGCCCGGCGCGGGTGGTGATCAGGACGTCGGTCCGCAGCTCGGAGAGGTACCGCGTCAGCGCCCGGTCGCTCTCGGCGCTGAAGTTGTCGTACGCGCGCTCCTCCGGGTGCAGCAGCGTGCTGGGCTTCTTGAGCCGGGAGGCGACGCCGAACTTCCACCATTTCCGTGCCTCCGGCCGCAGGTCGACCAGGCTGGACAGCCTCACCCGGTCGGAGAGCGGGAAGAACGGCCTGCCCTTGTGCTGGAAGACGCTGACGATCTCGACCTCGTGGCGCCGGGAGAGCTCGTCCGCCAGGTTGAACGTCGCACGGATCGTGCCGCCCATGCCGTACGCGTTCATGATGAGGATGGAGATCTTCACGCCGCCTCCGCCTCCGCGTTCGGGACGACCGTGGTGGCGATCGCGAGGTGGTCCTTGTCGGTGTAGTAGGCGCGGACGCGGACGCGGTCGGTGTCCCGTTGCACGTGCCGCGCCGGGAACCGGACCTTGTTCTTCTTGTCCGGGATGTCGTCGAGCCAGGTCGCGACGATCAGCCCGCCGAGGCGCAGGTCCCAGAAGCCGCGCTCGGTCTCCGCCGCGAAGGGGGCGTTCGGGAGTTCGGCGTGCCAGTGGTCGCCGGTGAGGCTCACCGTGCCCGGCACCTGCTGCGCCGTCTTGCGCCGGGTGGCGACGATCTCGGCGTCGGCGGGCGTCGCGCCGTACGCGAGGAACCCTTCGAGAGCCAGGCGCTCCTCGCCCGGGTGAACGGCGGTGACCTCGGCGTACGGCTCGACCGGCCGTACGCTGACGCGCAGCCCGCCCGAGGGGGCGCGGAAGGTCCGCAGCGCCCGGCCGCGAGGGCGGCGGGCGTACTCCGCGAGGCCGTCGAGTGAGAAGCCCGGGTCCGTGGTGATGACCTCGGCGTCGGCCGCGTGCACCGACCAGGTGCCGGGGGTCAGGTCCAGTCGCGACAGGTCGGCGGCCTCGCCGTCGAGGTCGATCGTGTGCGCGGCACCGTCCCGGCGGAGCGTGAGGGTGGTCCCGTCGGCCGGCGGCTCGGCCCAGCGGATACGCAGGACGTCGTCTGCGTCGAGACGTGCCGACGCGGCGAGTGCGACCATCGCTGGGGGGATCCCTTCGTCCTGCCTACGTGTCCGGACATGGAACCAACACTCGGGTAAACGCCCGGCTAACCGCTTCCCGCACATCCGAGGTGAGTTCGCAGTAAGGACGCCCGCAGGTCGATCAAGGTTTACCGAAGGCCACTACAGCGGCAGCTTCATCCCCTCGTGGGTCGCTTCGAAACCGAGGGATTCGTAGAAGCGGATGGCGTCTCCGCGGCGCTTGTCGGAGGTCAGCTGGACGAGGCCGCAGCCGCGCCGCCGCGCCTCGCCGATCGCCCATTCGATCATCTGGTGGCCGAGACCGCGGCCCCGGTGGGCGCTGCCGACGCGGACCGCCTCGATCTGGGCGCGCTCGGTGCCCTTGCGGCTGAGGCCGGGGATGAAGGTCAGTTGCAGCGTGCCGGCGACGTCGCCGTCCACGTCGGCCACGATCAGGTGGTTGCGCGGGTCGGCGTCGATGTCGGCGAAGGCGGCCCAGTATGCGTCGATGTCGCCCTCGCGGCCGGCGCCGATCGCGTCGTCGGCGAGGAGCGCGACGATCGCCGGCACGTCGTTCCTGGTGGCGCTGCGGAAGATCACATCGTTCGGCACGGTCCAAAACTTTAGCCAGAATTGACACGACTCGTCGTAGTACTACCTTTGGTAGTACTACGATTCGTCAATAGCGCTACAGGAGGCGGCGTGACCGCACCGTCGACGATGCAGGCTCCCGCCCGGCTCCTGGACCGCCACTGCCAGGAGCTGGTCGCGGACGAGCTCACCCGGCTGGCCCGCCGAGTCCCCTCGCTCGCGGAGGACCACCTCGGCGTCGTCGAGACGTCGCTCCGGCAGATCATCGATCGGCTGCTGCCGGTCCGGAGACGCGCCGAGGCGCGCCCCGAGGCCCTGGCGGCCTTGTTCGACCTGGAGGCATCGTAATGATCGAACACTGGACGGATCTCGCGGCCTGCCGAAGCGCCGATCCCGAACTGTTCTTCCCGGTCAGCACCGCCGGTCCGGCCCTGGACCAGGTGGACGAGGCCAAGCAGGTGTGCGCGCGCTGTCCCGTGTCCTCGGACTGCCTCGCCTGGGCGCTGCGCGCGGGCGAGTCGGCCGGCATCTGGGGCGGAACCACCCCCGACGAGCGCCGCTACCTCCGCCTGAGGCCCCTGCCCGCCGCGCCCGCCTGGCACTGACCCGTACGGCCGCCCGGCACTGAGCCGTGCGGCGAGCGCCACTGAGCCGCACGGCGGCCGATACTGAGCCGTACGGCCGCCCGGTATCGAGCCGTACGGCAGGCGGCGTTCTTATTTCACCCCGACCGTCCGGGACGTACGGTTGCGCTATGCCCGACTCGTCGATCACCGAGCGCTCCCCGCGCGACGGAATCACCTACCACGCCGCGCGCGCGGTCAGCGCGTTGTTCATCACCGTCGTGCTGCTCGGCGTCTGCTGGGTGGTGGAGGTCGTGAACTACAACGGTGATCTCAACCAGGAGTACGGCATCCAGCCGCACAACGTGCACGCCCTGTGGCACATCTTCACGGCGCCGTTCCTGCACGCCGGCCTCGACCACATCATGGCCAACTCGGTGCCGCTGGCGATCTTCGGGTTCCTGACGGCGCTGCGCGGCCTGGGCCGCTTCCTCGTCGTCAGCCTCATCGTGATGGTCGTCAGCGGCCTCGGCGTGTGGTTCCTGGCCGCCTCGAACGCCGTGACCGTGGGGGCGAGCGGACTGATCTTCGGCTACTTCGGCTACCTGCTGGCGCGCGGCTTCTTCGAACGCCGCATCCTGGACATCCTCCTCGGCGTCGCCATCGCCCTGGTGTACGGCACGATGATCTTCGGTGCGCTGCCGGGGCAGCCGGGGATCTCGTGGCAGGCGCACCTGTTCGGGCTGATCGGCGGCGTGCTCGCCGCCGGGCTGACCCGCCGCCGCAGCGGACCCGCGGCGCTGCCACCCCTCGTCTGAAGCCCCTGCTCGCACGGCGCCCCGCGGTCGCCTGACTGCCGCATGCGCGGCGTTGCCGCTCGCCGTCCGGCTCCTGCTCGCGACCCGCGTCAGCCGCGGACGCTGACGTCGGTGACGTTCGCGTCGCCCGGGGTCGTCAGCGCGTTCACGATCACCGTGGCGACCGTACGGGCCGACATGTAGTCCGCCGGGTCGTACTCTCCGCCCTCCTGGTCGCGGACCTTGCGCTGCATCTCGCTCGCCGTGCGGCCGGGGTAGACCGACGTGACCCGGATGTCCGGCTCCTCCTCGCGGAGCGCGTCGGCGAGGGCTCGCAGCGCGTGCTTGCTGGCGGCGTACGCGGCCCACCCGCCACGGGCGCGCAGCCCCGAGCCCGAGTTCACGAAGACGACGTGGCCGTGGGCGACGCGCAGCAGCGGCAGCAGGAGGCGGGTCAGCTCGGCGGGAGCGGCCGTGTTCACCAGGAGCTGTTCGACCCACGTGCCCGGCGGCGCCTCCGCGACCGTGCCCAGCTCGACCACGCCGGCACTGTGCACGACGCCGTCCAGCGCCGGCAGGTCGGCGCGGGCGAGGGCCGCCTCGATCCGCCGGGGGTCGGACAGGTCCAGCTCCAGGGTCGACACGCGATCCTCACCCGTCGGGTGGGCCGTCGGCTCGACGGCCAGCGCGGTCGGGGAGACGAGCCGCAGGGCGGTCTCCTTCAGCCGTTCGGCCGACCGCCCGACGAGGATGAGCGAGTGCCCGGCGTCGTACAGCAGGTCGGCGACGGCCGAGCCGATGCCGCCGGTGGCCCCGGTGATCAGGTAGGTTCCCACGCCCCTCATTCTTCCCCCCGGCTCAGGAGGGACGCAGCACCCGCGCGACGCCGGAGATCAGCGCGGTGGCGAGGATCCAGCCCGTACCGGTCAGCGACCAGGCGAGCCAGCGGGACCAGTCGACCGGGTCCCACGCGCTGCGCTGCCCGAACGTCTCGATCGGCAGCATCAGGTCGAGCGTGTAGATCAACGCGTGGAAGTGCGGCCGCTCGTCCGGCTGCTTGATCGTGTGCGGGTGGTCGATGCTGAACACCACCGTGCCGACGGCGACCAGCACCGCCAGCCACACCGCGGCGATCCAGGGGCGGTAGCCGTACCCGACCGTCCAGTCGAGCACGACGCCCCACGCCCGGCCGATCGGCCCGAGGCTCCGCCGCCGGGCCCGCTGCTTGGCCAGCTGGCATTTGCGGGCCAGGTCGTCCCGGCCGATCCGGCGCAGCCAGGCGGCGAGCTGCTCGTACGGCTGCGGGCGGAACCCATGGGGGTCACGGGAGATCCAGTCGAGCCGCTGGCCCTCCTCCGGCTCCCCGCGCAGCGTCTCGTACACGAGGCCGTTGAGTCGCAGCCGTTCGGGCCAGACGTCGGGCCGGTCGAGGATGACGTCGATGCGGGAGTACCCCAGCGTGACCTCGCCCTGGATCGGCTCGCGGGGGATGAGGATCAGTTCCTTGACGTCGGCGTGGCTCAGGTGGAGGGCGCGCCGGCCGGCGGCGCGGATCGCGCCCTGGTCGAACGAGAGCGTGCCGTCGATCCGCGCGCCGCGCAGGCGCACCGGGCCCTCGGCGGTGAAGCCCGCGCTGCACTCCATGCGGTCCTGGACGATCATGTTGTCGCCGTCCAGTGCGCAGGCGGCGTCGCGCACCGTCGTCCCGTACATGAACAGGCCGCCCGTCATACGGGAGCCGGTCAGGCGCACCTCGCCGGTGATGTCGGAGTTGCGGATGTACGCGCCGGCGTCGACCGTGAGCAGGCCCGCGTACAGGGCGTACCCGCCGGGGTTGCGCAGGCGCACGTTGTTCATGCGGAATCCGCCGGACAGGGCCGCCCGCGTCAGCCGTACCTCGCCCTCGATCAGCGACTCCGACAGGCTGAGGTAGCCGTCCACCTGCAGCCCGCCGCCGTCGAACCCGGGGAACACGCAGGCGCTCAGCCGCATCTGCCGGGCGCGGGCGTTGGAGAAGTCGGGGCGTTCCTCGAGGACGCAGTGTTCGAGGCGGAGCTCGCAGCCGACCTCGCCGCCGGAGACGTTCAGCACGCCGGTGACGCGCGCGCCGCGCAGGCGTACGGCGGGCACGTGCCCGGGCGCCGGCTCCCGCGCGCCGAGCAGGAGGGCGGAGATGACCTCGGCCCGGATCGTGCGGTCCGGGGCGTCGGTCCTGGGCGGGAGTTCGTCGCCGAGCGACACGAGCGTGCCCGTCGGGTACGCGTCCCAGAGCCGCCGCTCGGAGCGGGTGAGCCGCAGCCGTCGCTCTCCGTCCCGCCGCGAGCGGACGGCGCTCCACCGATCGGCCACAGACGGTCATCGTACGGCTTCGTGATCATCAAGCGTGCGTCGGATGCCATACGGGACGGAGCGGTCTGGGCAAGCTGCAATCATCCGTTTCGCCGTCGAACGCCCATATTCCGGTACACAGTTGTCTGTTCAGTTACTCGCGGGTAGCATCGTGTTACTGACTGGTACGTAACCGGGTGCGACCCGCCCGCCCGAGAGCAACGGGGTGTTCATGGGCCACTACAAGAGCAACCTGCGTGACATCGAGTTCAACCTCTTCGAGGTCCTCGGCCGTCAGGAGATCCTGGGCACCGGGCCGTTCGGCGAGGTCGACGAGGCCACCGCGCGCAGCGTCCTGGACGAGGTCAACCGCCTCGCCACCGGCGTGCTCGCCGAGTCCTTCGAGGACGCGGACCGGCACCCGCCCGTGTTCGACCCCGAGACGCACTCGGTGACGATGCCCGAGAGCTTCAAGAAGTCCTTCCGGGCCTACTTCAACGACGCCGAGTGGTGGCGCCTCGAGCTGCCGACCGAGCTCGGCGGCATGAACGCCCCGCGCACCCTGCACTGGGCCGTCGCCGAGCTGATCCTCGGCGCGAACCCGGCGATCTGGATGTTCTCCAGCGGCCCGAGCTTCGCCCAGCTCCTGTGGCGCATCGGCACGCCCGAGCAGAAGAAGCTCGCCGAGATGGCCGTCGAGAAGCACTGGGGCTCCACCATGGTGCTGACCGAGCCCGACGCGGGCTCCGACGTCGGTGCCGGCCGTACGAAGGCGATCCAGCAGCCCGACGGCACCTGGCACATCGAGGGCGTCAAGCGCTTCATCACCAGCGCCGAGCACGACATGGCCGACAACATCCTGCACTACGTGCTGGCCCGCCCCGAGGGCGCCAAGCCGGGCACCAAGGGCCTGTCGATGTTCATCGTGCCGAAGTACCTCGTCGACACCGAGACCGGTGAGCTCGGCGAGCGCAACGGCGTCTACGTCACCAACGTCGAGAAGAAGATGGGCCTGAAGGTCTCCACGACCTGCGAGCTCACCTTCGGCGAGAAGCACCCGGCCATCGGCTACCTCGTGGGCGACGTCCACGAGGGCATCAAGCAGATGTTCATGATCATCGAGCAGGCCCGCATGATGGTCGGCACCAAGGCGATCTCGACGCTGTCCACCGGCTACCTCAACGCGCTCGAGTACGCCAAGGAGCGCGTCCAGGGCGCCGACCTGACCAAGATGGCCGACAAGACCGCGCCGCGCGTCACCATCACCCACCACCCCGACGTACGCCGCCTGCTCATGCTGCAGAAGGCCTACGCCGAGGGCATGCGGGCGCTCGTCCTCTACACCGCCACCTACCAGGACAAGGCGCAGCTCGCCGAGGCCTCCGGCGAGCCGGACAAGCTCGCCGAGAAGGTCAACGACCTGCTGCTGCCCATCGTCAAGGGCGTCGGTTCCGAGCGCGCGTACGAGGTGCTGACCCAGTCGCTGCAGACCCTCGGCGGCTCCGGCTTCCTGCAGGACTACCCGATCGAGCAGTACATCCGGGACGCCAAGATCGACTCTCTGTACGAGGGCACCACGGCGATCCAGGGCATGGACTTCTTCTTCCGCAAGATCCTGCGGGACAACGGCGAGGCGCTGCAGTACCTCGCCGGGCAGATCAAGGAGTTCGCGGAGAGCGAGGCGGGCAACGGCCGGCTCAAGAAGGAGCGCGAGCTGCTCGGCAAGGCCCTCGAGGACGCCCAGGGCATCCTCAACCCGATGATCGGCTGGGCGCTCGGCTCGATGGAACGCCCGGAGGAGATCTACAAGGTGGGCCTCAACACCACCCGCCTCCTCATGGCCCTCGGCGACGTCGTCATCGCCTGGCTGCTCTGCCGCCAGGCCGAGGTCGCGCTCACCAGGCTGAGCGGCGAGGTCTCCGAGGCCGACAAGGCGTTCTACACCGGCAAGATCGCGGCCGCGCAGTTCTTCTGCGCGACCCAGCTGCCGAAGCTCGCCGCCGAGCGCGCGATCACCGAGGCCACCACCGGCGACCTGATGGACCTCCCCGAAGAGGCCTTCTGACGCGGATGACCTGACGAAGATGCCCGTCGCCCCGATCCGGGGCGACGGGCATCGGTTCTTCCGGCGGTCTCGCCGATCGTCTTCGCCGCGCCCACGGCGACCGTCCAGGTTCCGAGTTCGTGGCCGGACCCGCGGAGGGTGAGCCGCCGGGCCGACAGGTCGACAGTGGCGGCGACGGCAAGGGTGTCGACATCGCTGCTGCGACGCACGATCAGTTGTGCCGTTGAGGATGAATCTCAGGGCGGTAGGCGTAGACCGTGGTCCCCTGTTCCAGGACGTACCAGTCGGTCGTGCAGAGCGTATTGGTCTTGGACTCCTGACCACTGGGCCACCACGAGGCGGTGAGGGTCGCCGGCGTGCGGGAAGGGGCGGCTCGGTGGCAGGCTGTGAGCGCTTTGGGATCGTCGAGGGTGAAGCGAAGTATGCGCTCCGAGCCGGTGGTGCGAATGGCCTCGGAGACCGAGCGCGCCTGGTCCGGTACCCAGCTCGGCAGTTTGGTCTGTCGATCGCTCTTGCCGGCCGTGGCCGTCGTATAGGAGACGGTCTTGACGTGTCCGTTCGTCTTCTCCTTGACGCCTTCGGAAAGACCGCAACCGGTGAGGGCGGTTGCGGCCGCCGCCCCAATGGCCAGTGCGGCCGCCCAGCGGGCCGTCTTGTTCTTGTTCATGCCTTGAGTGAACCGTTCCCGGGCGCCTGCGGGCGTCCGTCGCGCGGCTATTGTCGATCAGCCGGCGGGCGGACGGGCGCATGCGCTTCAAGTCGTACGCGCCCCCAGGCTTCCACCCAGGCGGTTCACCCGGTCCGGTTCGCACAATCCAAGGCGCCGGTACTGATCCTGATCGTGGCCTCGTCCGGCGCTCTTCCGGCTGTGCCGTCCGCCCACAGGATGATCAACCCATGCGACTGAGGTCGCACGAGGCCAGGGGGAAAGAGCCGTCTTCACGGCGACGTAGGCGCTGAACACCGCTCATTAACTTTGGGGGAATTCAGCGACTACCAGGAGATGTCAATGCTCAACCGGGCAATTCTGATGGTGGGAGCCAGCCTGATGCTGGCCCCTTCGATCGCCGCGTGCGGGGATGGAGCCGTTCGGGCAGAATCGGCGAGTGCCGCCGTACAGTCAAAGATCGCATGGCGGCAATGCCCAGGTGGCCAGGGCGACGTGCAGTGCGGGACGGTCAGCGTGCCGCTGGACTGGAGCAGGCCGAGTGGACGCCGGATCGAGATCGCGATCGTCCGCCGGGCGGCGACGCGGCCGTCGAGCCGGATCGGCACCCTCGTCTTCCTGCCCGGTGGTCCCGGACAGTCGGGAGTGGACACGATCGCGGGACAGCCCCATTTCGGGGGCCTGGAGAAAAGGTTCGACATCGTCAGCCTGGATCCGAGAGGCGTGGGCAAGAGCAGCCCGCTCACCTGCCCGACCCGCCAGACCATCAAGGCCGTCGGGAACCGCCTGCCGCGTACCGACCGGGAGTTGGCGACTCTGCGGGAGCGCAACCGCGCGCTGGCCGACGCCTGTCGGAAGGCGACGGGGCCGGTGTTCGACCACTTGGACACGGCGAGCGCCGCACGGGACCTGGACGCGGTGCGCACGGCGCTGGGAGAGCGGAGAATCAGCCTGTACGGGCACTCCTACGGCACGCTGCTCGGTCAGCAGTACGCCGCGATGTTCGGCGCGCACGTCCGGGCGGCGGTGCTGGACGGAATCATGGATCACAGCGCCCCGCGTCGCCGGTTCGCGGTGACGGCCGCCAACGCATTCGACGAATCCTTCGACCAGTTCGCTCGCTGGTGTGCCCGCACGAGTTCCTGCGCTCTCCATGGCAGTAGGCCGGCCGATGTCTACCGCCGGGTGGTGGCGAAGGCACAGAACGGCGAACTGGCCGGTACGGACGAATCCGGTTTCAAATGGACGCCGTTCACCGTGGCCGGCGAAGTCGATGCCATGCTGTGGACGCCGTCCTGGTCGGCCACGGCCAGCTTCCTGAAGACCCTGGACGCGGGTAAACCGTGGCCGTCCGACCCCGAGGGCGAGCTCCCGGCCACGATCAACTACGCCGATCCGATCGTCTGTCAGGACTTCGCGATGGGATATCCGAACGGGTCCGCCCTCCGTGGCGATCTCGAGACCTCTGCGATCGCAGCGCCGCTGGTGGGGTACTCGCCCAACGCCATGAAGTCGATCCTCACCTGCCAGGGCTGGCCCACCCCGGTACGCGATCCCCAATCCAACGCCACCGGCACCACGGCCGCCCCCATGCTCCTCGTCGAGAGCCGGTATGACAACGCGACCCCGGCGGCCTGGTCGCGCCAGGTCGCGCGACAACTGGGCCCCGAGGCCAGGTTGGTCATCCTGCGTGACTGGACGCACGGAATGAAGGTCTTCACCCCAGGGTGTGAGAGCAAGATGATCAATGACTACCTCGATGGTCTCCGGCTTCCCGACGCCGGTGTCCGCTGCGGCTCCACGCCTCCGACCTCCTGAGCCGGGTTAAGGCCGAGGTGTCCTGAGCGTCCGGAAACACCACCCGGCCCACCTGCCAGCACGACCGGTGTGCTCAACCGCTGCCTCGCGCTGGACCTGTGCGCCCGTTCCTGGTGTGCGCGCTGCCTTCTTTGGGTTCGTCAGAGGGTGGGGAGGATGCCTCCGTCGACCGAGATGGTGATGCCGGTGAGGTAGGAGGCGCGCGGGGAGGCGAGGAAGGCGATCAGCTCTGCGGCTTCCTCGGGCCGTCCGGGGCGGCCGAGCGGGGCGGCGAGGCGCTGGTGGAACTCTTCGCGGACGGTGTCCAGGTCGCGGCCGGTGCGTTCGGCCGCCTGCCGCAGGCTCGCTTCCACGGCGTCGGTCTCGATGACTCCGGGCATGACCGCGGTGACCCGCACACCGTGCGGGCCGCAGGCGAGCGCGAGGCTCTTGCTGTAGGCGTTGAGGGCGGCTTTGGTGGCGGCGTAGGGAGCGCCGTTGGGCTGGGGGTAGCGGGCGGCGTTCGATGACACGTGGACGACTGCCCCGTGGCCCTGTGCGGTCATGTGGGGGACGAGGACGCGGTCGAGGCGGACGGCGGACAGCAGGTTGGCTTCGAGGTTGGCCAGCCAGTCCTCGTCGGTCGCGGCGAGGACGCCGTCGGGTACCTGGGTGTTGCGTCCGGCGTTGTCGACGAGCACGTCGATGCCGCCCAGAAGATCGACCGCTGCGGCTGCCGCGCGCTCGACCCCGCCGGGAGTGTTCAGGTCGGCGGTCACCAGGTGCACTCCGGCGGGCACCTCGGCTTGGTTGCGGGCGACGGCGACCACGTGTGCGCCGGCCGTGCTCAGACGGCGCACCGTGGCGGCTCCGATTCCACGGGTTCCTCCAGTGACGACGGCGCGCGCCCCGTGCAGGCCCAGATCCGCATTCGGATCGGGGAGCACCATGGGCGGACGGGTGGCGGACATGGCACTCCTTGGATGACGGGTGGCGATGCGGAGGTCGAAGGCCGTGCAAGCAAACTAACCATTTACATGTCTGAATCGTTTAGCAATCTACATGATGCATTGAAGTAGAGTGAACAGGTGACCTCGGCTACCTCCACCGCCTCCGGCGAGGCTCTGCTCGACGAACACCGCGACGGTCCCGGCCTCATGCTCGCCCTGCTGGGGCACGAGGCCATGCGTCGTCTGAGGGACGCGCACACCAGCAACGGCCTCACGCCACGGCAGTTCCACATTCTCGGGCTGCTGCACGATCACGGCCCGTTGGCGCAGACTGATCTGGCCGTGCAGACCGACACCGCGGCCAGCGTGCTCGTCACGCAGCTCAACCCGCTGGAGACCGACGGGTTGGTCACGCGCACGCGGGACCCTCGAGACCGGCGCCGCCACCTGGTCGTGCTGACGGAGGCGGGACGGCAGCGCCTGCAAGCGGCGGCAGTCGCGCAGCAGGAGGTGGAAGACCACCTCTTCCGTACGCTGACCGACGCCCAGCGCTCGCAGCTGACGCAATTGCTCGTCCTGGTGCGCGACGACCTGACCGGCGGCAACGAGCACTGCGCCACTCCGACCTCCCTCGACAGGAAGACGTCGTAGCGCTGTGAACGGGGGTTTTGGAGACCGCCACGGCGAGGCCGCCGCCACGGGGGCCGCGCGGCCGCCTGAACACGACTCCTCATCTGCGTGGGTTTCAGAAATCCGACTCCGGCCCCGTCCGGATCCGGGCGGGGCCGCGGCTCGGATCCGGACGCGGGAAGGTAACGCGACGAAGCGGCAGAAATCCGGCATCGCGCTGGAATCTTAAGATCACCGGCTGTAGTGTTTCGGCTTCCTGACGCTGCCCGCGATCTTCTCGTCGGCCGTCACGGGCGCCCGGATCGCCGTCCGGTCGGCCGCAGCGCGTCGATCCGCCGGCAGAGGCTCCCCCGACCGCCCCCCAGAAGGAGCCCGAGTGACCTCCGACCAGTTCGCCACCGGATCCTGTCCCGCCCACTCCGGCCTGATGCCGTTGTACGGGCCGGAGTTCGCCGCCGACCCCGCCGGGACGTACGCCGCCCTGCGCCGGTACGGAAGCGCCGCACCGGTCGAACTGGCGCCCGGCGTGCCCGGCACGCTCGTCATCGGCTACCAGGCGGCGCTCGACGTGCTGCGCGACCCGATCACGTTCCCCAAGGACCCCCGTCGCTGGGAGGCGAACGTCGCGCCCGACTGCCCGCTGCTGCCGATGATGGCGTACCGGCCGAACTCCATGTTCAGCGACGGTGCCGCCCACACCCGGCTGCGGTCCGCGGTGACGGACAGCCTCGCGCGGGTGGACTCCTCCCTCCTGCGCGGCTGGGTCGAGAGCAACGCCGACTCCCTGATCGCGCGGTTCGCGCAGGTCGGCCAGGCGGACCTGATCACCGAGTACGCCCGTGTCCTGCCCCTTCTCGTGCTCAACTCGATGTTCGGCTGCCCGTCGGTGATCGCGGATCGGCTGGTCGAGGGCATGAGCGGGATCTTCGAGGGCACCGACGCGGAGAAGGCGAACCTGATCCTGGGCGAGGCCGTCATGGAGCTGGTGGCCTACAAACGCGCCAACCCGGGCGCCGACGTGACCTCCTGGCTGATGGCCCACCCGGCGGGGCTGACGGACGAGGAGATGCTGCACCAACTGGTCGTGCTCATGGGCGCCGGGACCGAGCCCGAGCAGGACCTGATCGCGAGCACCATGCGGCTGCTGCTGTCCGACGATCGCTTCGCGGCCGACCTGTCAGGAGGCAGCCTGCCCATCGAGGACGCACTCGACGAGGTGCTGTGGACGGACCCGCCCATCGCGAACTACGCGGTCGCCTACCCGCCGAAGGAAACGAACCTGCACGGTGTCCGGCTACCGGCCGACCAGCCGGTCGTCATCAGCTTCGCGGCCGCGAACACCGACCCGTCGCTCACGTCGGACGGCCGGGCGGGCAACCGGGCACACCTGGCGTGGGGCGCGGGACCGCACACCTGCCCGGCGCAGGGCCACGGACGTCTCATCGCCTCGGTCGCGGTCGAGAAGCTCCTCGACAAGCTCCCCGGCATGGAACTCGCGGTCCCCGCCGACCGGCTGCAGTGGCGACCGGGGATGTTCCACCGCGCGCTGACCGCGCTCCCGGTCCGCTTCCCGCCCGTGTCGGTGCCCGCTCCCGTGCCCGCGGAGACGGGAGGCCCTTCGGTCCCGCCGGCGCCGCTCGCCGCGGCGAACCGGCCGGGGTCCTCGGGCGCCGAGCGTCCTCGCTGGCTGCGCACCCTGGTCGGCTGGTGGCACGGCCAGTAGACGCGGACCGCCGCCGGGGGCGGCGGCTCAGCGCAGCGACGCGGTGTCGAGCGTGAAGTCGAACGGGGCGGGCAGGCGCAGCTTCTCGCCGGCGATGACGCGCTCGATCGTGCGGTACCCGTCGTCACTCGGGTCGCTGAACAGCGTGACGGCGGTCGGCTCATCGACCGGATCGACGAGCAGATAGAGCGGCACCCCGCTGAGTGCGCAGTTACGCGGCTTGGTGAACCGGTCACGGACGGCGTTGCCGCGTGAGGTCACCTCGGCCACCAGCAGCACCCCCCGCCCGAACACCTCGCTGTCGCCGAACATCGGCGGCTCCGGCGGCACGATCACCAGATTCGGCTCGATCCGGTCGCGGTTGCTCTCGAGATGAATGGTCAACTCGTGGCAGAGGTACCAGCCGTTCTCGAGCGCGAGGTCATGGAACGCGGTGTGCAGGAAGTAGTTGATCCGGGAGTGTCGGAAGTTTCCGCGTGGGCTCACGACGAGGCTCCCGTCGATGATCTCCACCTGGAATCCCGGGTACGACGGCGTGTGTTCCCAGATCGCTTCGATCGTGGGGGGCTCTTCTTCCTCGACCGGCTGTGGCATGGCCATGGCTCCACCATCCTCAAGTGCTCCTCGCTCAGCGTATCAGTGCCGACACGAAGAGTATTGTCTAGAGCGCTGCCCCTGTCGGCCCGTTCGCGAAGTTCAGGAGTCGTCGATGAGGTCGCCGTCGTCGGCGTGGTACAGGAGGGTGCGGCCGGGGTGCGGGGCGACGCGCAGGGTGGTCCCGATCGCCGGTTCGCGGTCCTCCGGGACGGTGAGCTGGACGCTCGGGCCGGTCGTCGCCAGCGTGACCAGGGACGTCGTGCCGAGGTGCTCGACGATCTCCACCCGGCCCTCGATGCCGTCCTCGGCCTCCCGGACGTACTCCGGACGGAAGCCGGCGATGATCTTGTCGCCGGGGCCGACGAGCCCGGTGGCCTCCTCGGGGACGGGCAGGCGCAGGCCCGCGACGTCGATCTCGTCGGTCCACGATCCGGTCGGGTCGCCGTGGCCGGGGACGCACTCGCCCTCCAGGAGGTTCATCGGGGTCGAGCCGATGAATCCGGCGACGAAGATGTTCGCGGGCCGCTGGAAGACCTCGCGCGGCGTGCCGATCTGGCGGACGTGCCCGTCCTCCATGACGGCGATGCGGTCGGCGAGCGCGAGAGCCTCCGCCTGGTCGTGGGTGACGAAGACGGTCGTGACGCCGAGGTCGTGCTGCAGCTTCTTCAGGAACGTCCGGGCCTCCAGGCGGAGCCGGGCGTCGAGGTTGGACAGCGGCTCGTCCAGCAGGAACACGGTGGGCCGGGCGGCCATCGCCCGCGCCAGCGCGACCCTCTGCTGCTGACCGCCGGACAGTTGCGCCGGGCGGTGGTCGAGGTACGGGCCGAGGGACAACCTGGCGGCGGTGGCCGCGGCCTTCGCCCTCCGTTCGGCGCGCGGCACCTTCTTCATCCGGAGCGGGTAGGCGATGTTGTCGGCGACGGTCATGTGCGGGAACAGCGCGTAGTCCTGGAACACCATCGCCACGTCCCGGTCGCCCGGCGGCAGGCGGGTGACGTCGCGCTCGCCGATCCGTACGGTGCCGGAGGTCGCCGTCTCGAGCCCGGCGATCGTCCGGAGCAGGGTCGTCTTGCCGCAGCCGGACGGGCCGAGCAGCACGAAGAACTCCCCGTCCGCGATCTCCAGAGAAAGGTCGTCCAGCGCCCGTACGTCGCCGTCGTAGACCTTGGTCACCGCCTCCAGTGCGACTCTCACGCTGTGATCCCTCCGTGGAGACGGAAGCCGTAGCGGCGGCTGACGAACAGGAACATGATGACCATCGGGACCGAGTAGAGCAGCGAGAACGTCGAGATCAGGGCGAGGTCCGGCCGGCCGCCCTCGGTGTAGAAGGTGTTGAGGGTGACGGCGGCGGGCTGCTTGTCGGGGCTGCGGTACAGCAGGAACGGCATGAGGAAGTCGCCCCAGACGTTCACGACCGCCCAGACGGCGATGGTGGCGAGGCCGGGCCGTACGTTCGGCAGGACGACGTGGCCGAAGACCTGCAGGGAGTTCGCGCCGAAGACCCGCGCCGACTCCTCCTGCGAGCGGGGCATCGTGTCCATGAAGTCCGTGAGGATGAAGATGGCCGCCGGCAGCAGCCCGCCGGTCAGCACGAGGATCACGCCGAGGTCATGGTCCAGCAGGCGCAGCCGGAACATCAGCTGGAAGATCGGCACCATCACCGCCGTTCCGGTGATCACAGAGGACAGCAGCAGGAGCAGGGAGAGGATCGCGCCCCGGCCGGGCACGCGCACCTTGCTCAGGGCGTACGCGGCGAGCGCGGCGGCGGCGACGGTGAGCAGCATCGTCGACAGCGACAGCACGACCGAGTTGTACAGCGAGGACAGCGCGTCCGGGCTGTCGGTGAGCGCCCGGAAGTTGGCGAGCGTGAAGTCCGGCCACGTCACCGCGAACGTCGGATGCCGCGTGAACGGCGCGGTGACGAGCCACAGCATCGGCAGTGCGAAGAACGCCGTGACCAGGGAGAGGAGCACGTAGAACCCGATGCGCCGCAGCACCGTCCGTACGGCCGTCATGCCCGCCTCCGGAGGAGCCGCACGTACGCCAGCGCG
Source organism: Actinoallomurus rhizosphaericola (assembly GCF_024055675.1). NCBI lineage: Bacteria > Bacillati > Actinomycetota > Actinomycetes > Streptosporangiales > Thermomonosporaceae > Actinoallomurus > Actinoallomurus rhizosphaericola. The sequence goes on from NZ_JAMXMW010000015.1 coordinate 146,360, forward strand.
AGCAGGAGGTTGATCAGCAGCATGATCAGCGAGATGGCGCCGGCGAAGCCGAGCCGCCCACCCGGCAGCGCGGTGAGGTAGATGTAGACCGGCAGCACCGCGGACGCGCCGTGCGGCTCCCCCTTGGTGATGAGGTACGGCGTGAAGTCGTTGAACGTCCACAGGCTGACCAGCAGTGTGTTGGTCAGGATGTGGCCGCGGATGTTCGGCAGGACGACGTCGCGCAGCTGCTGCCATCCCCGGGCGCCCGCGAGCCGGGCGGACTCCAGCCGGCTCGGCGGGACGTTCGACAGCGCGGCGGAGAACAGCATCATCGAGAACGCCGTGCCCCGCCACGTGTTGAACACGATGAGCGCGCCCATCGGATGCTCGAACCACCAGTCGTGGCCCGGCGTGCGCAGGATCGCGTTGAGCGTGCCGCCCTGATCCTCGAGGAACGCGATCCACAGCCAGGCGACGACGACACCGGGCAGGATCCAGGCGAGCAGCACGACCGTCTCGACGGCCGCACTGACCCACGCCCGCGCCGAGCGCAGCGCCCAGGCGAGCAGGAGGCCGAGGAGGTTCTGGCCGACGATCGCCGAGCCGAAGACGAACAGCAGCGTACGGCCGAGGGCGTCGCGGACGTCCTTGTCGCCGAGCGCCTGCCGGTAGTCGTCCACCCCGACGATTCGCGGGTGGGCGGCCGCCGTACCGGTGAGCCGGTAGTCCGTGAGCCCGAGGTAGAGAGTCCACAGCGCCGGCAGGATCAGGAACACCGTGATGAGCAGCAGGGCCGGGAGCAGGAGCGCGAGCCCGGCCCGCCGCTCAGCCGGTGCCGACGTCGCCGCTGCCACCGACGATCCGCTCGTACGTCATGCCGCGCCTCCCCGGCAGGCTTGATTTCCACGATCACCGCTTCACATCCGCGACCGAGGTCACGATTCGGGCTCATCACTCTGTGTCCCGAAAAGCCGGACGTACCGTCGTCCCCCCGGGTACCTTGATCACCTATGGCTCTGCGGTACGCGGTCCTCGCGCTCTCCCTCGTCACCCTCGCGGGCTGTGGCGGCACCGGCGGCGGCGCCCGCGACGTGTCCGCTCACCAGACGACGCCGGCCACGGCGCAGGCGGCCTCCTGGTGGCGGCCGAAGGTCGGCGTCAGCTGGCAGTGGCAGCTCAGCGGGAAGATCGACACGTCGGTCCAGGCGAGCGTCTACGACATCGACATGTTCGAGACGCCGAAGTCGACGGTGACCGCGCTGCACGGCAAGGGGCGCAAGGTCATCTGCTACGTCAGCGCCGGCTCGGTGGAGCAGGGGCGGCCGGACTACACGTCCTTCCCCAAGTCCGTCATCGGCAAGAAGCTCGACGGCTGGCCGAAGGAGCGCTGGCTCGACATCCGTAGGCTCGACGTGCTGCAGAAGATCTGGGCCAAGCGCCTGGACCAGTGCAAGGCGAAGGGCTTCGACGGCGTCGAGCCGGACAACGTCGACGCCTACCAGGCCGACTCGGGTTTCCCGCTCACCGCGAAGCAGCAACTGGCGTTCAACCGCATGCTGGCACGCGTCGCCCACCAGAAGGGCCTCGCGGTCGGGCTGAAGAACGACCTCGACCAGATCCCCTCCCTGGTCAAGGACTTCGACTTCGCGGTGAACGAGCAGTGCGCGGAGTACAAGGAGTGCTCCACCCTCAAGCCGTTCATCGCGGCGGGCAAGCCTGTCTTCCACGCCGAGTACAACCTGCCGCTCAGCAGGTTCTGCCCCGAGTCCAAGCGCCTGCGCCTCAGCTCGATCAAGAAGACCCTCGACCTCACCGCGAAGCGCCAGACCTGCCCCTGATCCGTGAAGTGATCCGCCGGCAGGCCCCCGGCCCCGGTCGCGCCGGGACCAGCGGTCCGATCACGCCGACGGTCCATGGCGGAGCCGACCCGGATCACCGCCGTTCGGTCACCACCCGATCCACGCCCGGTCGACCGGCGAGCGTCCGGGTGATCGCCGTGACGCCGGCGGGCCCGCGCGTGATCACCTGGAAGGAGTCCTGGAAGTCTTCGGGACGAAGGCTCTGCGGGGGTGAACTCTCCGGATCGTTCTTCGCCTCGGCGTACGCCTGCGCCCGTGTGAGGTACGCGATGGCCTGAAGCCCGGGCACCTTCTCCAGCGCGTGGCGGATCGCGGTCCGCTGTGCCTCGGTGGCGTCCCGATGATGGCAGGAGGGGTTCGCGGACATCGTGGAACAGAGGTAGACCCGGACCTGGTCCTCCGCCGTCGACCGCGGCGACCCTGCCGCCGGGCCATTGGCGCGGTGGCCGGCAGGGCCCTGCGTCCAGCGCGGCAGTCCTGCCGCCAAGAACACCACCGTCGTGACGCCGACGGCGGCGGCGAGGGGAGCGGCGAACCGCAGGCGGCGTCGGCGTACGGAGCGGCGGCGAAGCGGCGGCGGCACGGCCGGCCCCCAGTCGTCGGCCATGGAGTAGGCGTCCCGGACGCGGTCTTCGAGAGATCTCATTCGGCGTTCTCCAGAATCTTGGCGAGAGCGGTGAGGGCCCGGGACGTCGTCGCCGAGACGGTGCCGCGGCTGATCTCCAGGGTCCGCGCGATCTCGTCCTCGGGAAGGTCGCAGTAGAACCGGAGGGCGAGGACCTCGCGCTGGCGACGGGACAACCGGGCGATCGCGGTCAGCACGGCGCGCCGATCCTGCCCGTCGATCACGCAGTCCTCCGCCGACCACGCCGGTGGCTGGTACGGCTGCCGGAAGCGGCCGGCCACGGCCCGGCGGCGCAGCACGGAACGACAGCGGTTCAGCACGGCCGATCTGACATAGGTCAGCGCGGCGGCGGGCTCGCGCAGCGACAGCCGCCGGTCGTGCAGGCCGAGGAAGGCGTCCTGGACCACGTCCTCGGCCGTGGGGCCGTCCCCGACCATCAACATGGCCAGCCGGATCAGCCCGAGGGCGTGCTCCCGATAGAGCTCCTCGACGTCGGCGGGCGCCCGAGCGGAGGAGGCGATTTCAAAGTCCACGTTCCAGAGACGCGCCGGCGCCGGGAATGCTGCGCCGGGAGATGTCGGTCAGGGCAAGCATCCATGACGTCGGTACGTGCGGCCGGCCGGAACCGGCGGTCACCGCCACACGTGAAGTCGGCGCCCTAGGCATACACCAGGGCGCCACCACCAGTGATCCGTCATCTGCCTGTCCGGCAGAGGACTCATGGAGGTCTTCCTCTCACGCCGGCTCGGATCGCATCGCTTGCCGTACCGCCTCGAACTGCTCGTGGAAGGCCGCGATCTCAGGAGCGTTGCTCCGCTCAGCTCGCAGCGACCGGTCGAGTTCGGCCACACGCCACACGTTGGAGGGCACCAGGCGACCCGACTTGACGGCCAACCGGCCCAGGTGTGCCGCCTCTTCCGCCTCATGACGTGCGAGCAAGACCATCGCGAGGTCCACACGGGCGGTCGCCACACGTCGCGGGCGGCCAAGGCGCCCCTCCTCGCGAATCACGCGGCGGGCGCATCGCTCGGCCTCATCGGAGCCGTCACCGAGCCAGGCCAACGTCGTAGCCGTGTAGGAAGTGAGCTTGCTCGGGTCGAAGACGAAGTGGTGATCAGGCCACTCCGGCCGAAGCCTGTCCGCCATCGCCTCAGCGTGCTCCAATGCCGCAAGAGTTCGGTCCTTGTCTCCCAGGCGGGCCGAAGCTCGGGCCGTCTGGGCGATGAGTTGGGCCGCTGCGGAGGAGACCGCATCGGCGTTCATCAGGCCGGCTTGGCAATGCTCCAACGCGTCGGGATAGCGGCCGTCGAGAAGTGCCTGCCACGCCTTGATCTCGAAGCTCCAAGCGACGAGATCACGATGACCCGCGTGCTCACCCGCTCGGCGTGCCGTTTCGCTGCTCAGTTCGGACGCACGCCGCTGACCGAGGTCTTCGTGAACACAAGCGGTGAGGAGCGCCAGCAGACCACCGGCGGCGATCAGGTCTCGACGCTGCGTCAGCGTGGCGCGCCCGTCGATCAACCTGGTCAGGTAATGCCGATAGGTGCGGATTTGAGGCAGCAGTTCCGTCGGCTTCTGCGACGTGTACTGACGGCACAACCGGTGGATGCCGAGTTGAACGCCCTGAATGGTGGACGGCCCAACGTCGGATGCTTCGACCCGGCGGATGAATTCCAGTGCGTCGAGTTCGTCGCTCGTTTCAGGCTCCTGTTCGGCAACAGGAGTGGACGAGGGGAAGAGGTCCTCTTCCGCCATGGCGAACGCGCGGCAGTAGAGCAGTCGGTAGCGCTCGGAGATGCCGACGACGCCGCGCTCCCAGCGCTTCACGTAGGTGAGGAGACACTCGTGGTCGGGGAGCGAGCCACGGGTCTCGCCGGCGGCCCGCGCGAGCCGGCGTGCCATTTCCGGTTTGTCCCAGCCGCGAGCCTTGCGCTCAGCGCGCACGCGCTCGGCGTGCAGCCGGCGAGTGTCTGTCGACATCCTCCAGCACCTCCGCTGACGCCCCAGAACACCGGAGGCGTGTTCTGTCTTGTTCCCGCATTGTCCCCTGCCGCTCTTACCGACGCATCGGTTTCACTGAAAGTCACCGAACGGCTACACGAATGGGGAAAGGGGTCGCGACGGTGACCGATTCGACGACAGACCCACAGGCAGGAGTGGCCCGGATCGAACGGACGATCCGGGCACGGCTCGACGAACTCGCGGAGGCTCTACGGAAACAGAGCCTCGCGGTGCGGGTAGGGACCAGCGCGCTGGTGGTCTGGAACCCTGCGGCGTCGGCGACCGACGACCCGCGTGGACAGGCCATGAACCCCGGCCTGTCGCAGTGCGTCGCCATCGCTCCGGACGGCGGATCCCTGCATTGGTACTGGTGCTGGACGGGCCCCACCCGCGACGCGCCGCTGGAGACCGAGTACATGTGCCCGGCCGAAGAGACCGACCGCGCCGCCGTCCTGATCACCAAGGTGCTGCGGGTCGACGAGCGCGACGGGCGTCGGTCATGACCCATTCGTGGGTCCCCCGCACCCGTGTCGGCCAAGAACCCGACACTCGCGTCGATCAAGTCACATCCGGCCACCGGCCGCACGGTCCCGACGCGGGGATGTGGCTGGCGCGGCTACGGGCCGAGTTCCCTCGCTGGGGGATCCTGTTCGATCCGTGGAGATCCACCTGGATAGCGGTGCGGGGTCGGCAGCAGATCGAGGTCGCGCCCACCGCTATCGCGTTACGCGACACGTTGCAGGCGCGGAGACCTTGAACACCGGCGTCCAGCCACACTGCCGCCATCATGGTTGGCGCTACGGTCACGCAGGCACCGCTGACCACGGGAGGGCGCATGCCAGAGCGGCACCGGTCCATCATCGACGTGCACGTCATCCTCGAACGCGGCACCGAGATCCTGCTCCTGGAACGCCAGGGCACCGGCTACTGCGACGGCATGCTCCATCTGCCCAGCGGCCATCTCGACGAAGGAGAGCCCGTCACCGAAGGCGCCGCCCGTGAAGCCCGCGAGGAGGTCGGTGTCCGGATCGAGCCGGGAGACCTGCGGCTGGCCACCGTCGTCCACCACCGGCAGCGGCCCGACCTCGCCCGCCTCGGCATGTTCTTCGCGACCGACCGGTGGGACGGAGAGCCCTACAACGCCGAGCCCCACAAGTGCGGCACGCTCCTGTGGTGCGACCCGGCCCTGCTGCCGTCGAACACGATCGACTATCCGGCAGCCGGCATCAAGGCCTATCTGGCCGGCACATCGATCACGATCCACGACTGGTGACCGCGCAACTTTGGACCATGCGGTCACCATCGGAGGGGGATGAGTTGCCGGCTCGCTCGGACGAGAGCGGCTCATGGCGCTTCAGATCCGCCGCAGCGACGTCCTGGCTCATGTCCGTCGTGTCGTACTGCTCGGCGATCTCGTTCGGCTCCCTGTATGACCGCCGGTCTGTCAGATGCAGTCCAGCCAGTACTGCTGCAGCCGAATGATGGCCTGCTCCCGGCTCATCTCGGCGACCTCCTTCTCCGAAATGCCGACCCGGGTGATCAAGAGACGCACCATCTCGGCGGGAAGGGAGTCTTTGACCGGTGGAGGAGCTCCTCGGTCGGGTTTTTGGCCGTCGCGAACACAGGCCCAGAACTCCTCATCCGAGACACCGAGCTGGTCACGGAGGATATGCGCCCACAGGCCCTTGCCGTAGCCACTGCGATCAACCGGGTGAGAGATCCTCGTCCGCAGGATCGAGCCGTCGGGCATGTCGAGTTCGTAGGTGGCGTGGTGTGTTCCAGTGCGTCCACGCGCATCGCGCACCCGGCGCCATCCTTCGGTCACGCAGAAGCACTCATGATCCTTCCGGGTGGGCTGAGGCCAGGTCATGTGCCCTCCCCGGTGAGCCAGTCGCGTAGCTGGTCGTCGCTGCTGAGATCGATCAGCTGGACCAGTCCCCACTGCTGGCGATGATTCGGGGCTTCACGCAGCCGCTCTTGCCAGTCGGCGGCATACTCACGGAGGGCATCGACCATCTCGGCGATCGCCTCGTCGAACGTGGCGCCATCGGCGGAGATGGGCAACCCGGGGAGGAAAACCGACCAGCCGCCGTCCTCGGCCACGACCTGTGCCCGAACCGGACTCACAACGGCGAGGAAATGCCGCAGCCGGTCAGCGTCGACGACGGCCGCCCTGGAGGACTCACGACGTACGGTCGCCGTGCATCCGAGCTCCGCTGCGTCCAGGAGATCCTTCAGATGCGCGCGCGCCTCCGTGTAACTGTTGAAGTGCACAGACGACATGATGCCACTCCCTGTCACCGGTCATGCCGTTTTCGTGACGACGGCAGGTACGTCAAGTACTTAACGTACCTCGCTGGGTGGCGATCCTTGCCTGGAGCGACGCCGAGAGGTCTCCGGGCCTGGCGGCCCGGAGACCTTCCCGGTCAGGACCAGGCGAGCATGCGCATGGGGTCTTCGAGCATGGCGCCGATCTCGCGGAGGACGGCGGAGCCGAGTTCGCCGTCGACGATGCGGTGGTCGAACGACAGTGCCAGCGTCGTCACCTTGCGGATCTTGATCTCGCCCTCGTGCACCCAGGGCATGTCCCGGATCTGGCCGAAGGCGAGGATGGCCGACTCGCCAGGGGTCAAGATCGGGGTGCCCGCGTCGACGCCGAAGACGCCGACGTTGGTGATGGTGATCGTGCCGTCGGACAGGTCGGCCGGGGTGGCCTTGCCGGCCCGCGCCGTGGCGGCGAGGTCGGCGAGCGCCCGGGCCAGGTCGGGCAGCGACAGGTCGTGGGCGTCGCGTACCTTCGGCACGATCAGCCCGCGCTCGGTCGCGGCGGCGATGCCCAGGTTCACGTAGTGCTTGACCACGATCTCCTGTGCGTCCTCGTCCCAGACCGAGTTGATCAGCGGGTTGCGGCGGACCGCCAGCAGCACCGCCTTGGCGACCAGCAGCAGCGGCGAGACCTTGACGCCCTCGAAGTCGGGCAGCTCACGCAGCCGCTTCACGGCGTTCATCGTCTCGGTCACGTCGACCTGCAGCCACTCGGTGACGTGCGGCGCGGTGAACGCCGACTGCACCATGGCCGCCGCCGTGTGCTTGCGCACCCCGCGGATCGGGATGCGCTCCTCCCGCCGCTCGCCCGCCGTACGGACGGGAGCGGTGGGTGCCTCGACGGCCTGGCGCACGTCGTCGCGGGTGATCGACCCCTGCGGGCCGGTGCCGGTGACGGCGGTCAGGTCGACGCCGAGGTCCTTGGCCAGCTTGCGGACCGGCGGCTTGGCCAGCACCGCGACCCGCGACCCGGCGGGCCGGGAGGCGGGGATGGCCTGCGCCGCGGGAACAGCCTGCGCCGGAGCGGCGGGCTCCGCCCGTACGGCCGCTGCGGCGGGCTCGGCCGGTGCGGACGCGGCCGGTGCGGACGCGGCCGGGACCGGTCCACCGGTGGCCGGCGTCTTGCGCGGGCGGCGTTTGGTCGAGCCGGCCTTCACGCCGTAGCCGACCAGGACCGGGACGCGCTTCTGCTCCGGAGCGGACGGGTCGACCGCCGGGGCGGGGCTGCCGACCATGCCCGGCTCCTGCGCGCCCTCCGGCGGAGCGGCGGTCTCCTCGGCGGGCGGGACGTCGCCGCCGACCGCGACCGAGATGATCGGGACGCCGACGTCGACGGTCGTGCCCTCCTCGACGAGGAGCTCGGCGACCGTCCCCTCGTACGGGCAGGGGAGCTCGACGACGGCCTTGGCCGTCTCGATCTCCACGATCGTCTGGTTCACCTCGACGGGGTCGCCGGCCCGTACGTGCCACTTGACGATGTCGGCCTCGGTCAGGCCCTCGCCGACGTCCGGCAGCTTGAACTGCTTCAGCTCGCCCATGCTCACCACGCGAAGGTCCGGTCGACGGCGTCGAGGACGCGGTCGAGGTCGGGCAGGTAGTGGTCCTCGAGTCGGGACGGCGGGTACGGCGTGGAGAAGCCGCCGACCCGCAGCACCGGTGCCTCCAGGTTGTAGAAGCACTTCTCGGTGATCCGGGCGGCGAGCTCGCCGCCGTACCCGTTGAAGACCGGCGCCTCGTGGACGACGACGCACCGGCCGGTCCGGCGTACGGACTCCAGGACCGTCTCCTCGTCGAGCGGGTTCAGCGACCGGACGTCGACGACCTCGATCGAGTGCTGCTCGTCGGCCTGCGCGGCCTCCAGCGCCGTCTTGACCATCGGCCCGTACGCGAGCACGGTGACGTCCTCGCCGGGGCGCGCGACGACGGCCTTGTCGAACGGCACGGCCTTGGACAGGTCGCGGTCGACGGGGGCCTTGTCCCAGTAGCGGCGCTTCGGCTCGAAGAAGATCACCGGGTCGGGGCACTCGATGGCCTGCTGGATCATCGTGTACGCGTCGGACGGGTTCGAGCAGGCCACGACGCGCAGGCCGCCGGTGTGGGTGAAGTACGCCTCGGGCGACTCACTGTGGTGCTCGACCGCGCCGATGCCGCCGCCGCACGGGATCCGGATGACGACCGGGAGTTCGAGCGTGCCGAGCGAGCGCATCCGCATCTTGGCGAGCTGCGTGGTGATCTGGTTGAACGCCGGGAACACGAACCCGTCGAACTGGATCTCGCACACCGGCCGGTAGCCGCGCAGCGCGAGGCCGATGGCCGTGCCGACGATGCCGGACTCGGCCAGCGGCGTGTCGATGACGCGCGCCTCGCCGAAGTCCTTCTGCAGACCGTCGGTCACCCGGAAGACGCCGCCGAGCTTGCCGACGTCCTCTCCCATGATGAGGACCTTCGGGTCGTTCTCCATGGCCTTGCGAAGGCCCTCGTTCATCGCCCTGGAAAGAGTCAGCGTCTCAGCGCTCACCGTCGCACTCCCCTCCGCGCGTACCCCCGGCCGGAACCGGCCGCCCCCTCATCGGGACACATCCTCGAACGATGCCAGGTACGAGGTGAACTGGCCGCGTTCCTCCGCGAGCAGCGAGTGCTCGGTCGCATAGACGTTCTCCCAGATCGCCGTTGGCTCCGGGTCGGGCAATTCTAGACACCGTCTCCGCAGGCCCGAGCCGACCTCTTTGGCCTCGGCGTCGATCGCGTCGAAGAATTCGCGATCGGCCAGCTGGTTCTTGACGAGGTACGCCTTGAGGCGCTCGATCGGGTCCTTGAGCTTCCAGGATTCCAGTTCGGCCTGGAGCCGGTAGCGCGTCGGGTCGTCGGTGGTGGTGTGCGCGCCCATCCGATAGGTGAACGCCTCGATGAGCGTGGGGCCCTGCCCGCTGCGGGCGTTGTCGAGGGCCTTCTTGGTGACGGCGTGCACGGCGAAGACGTCGTTTCCGTCGACGCGGATGCCGGGGAAGCCGAAGCCCTCCGCGCGGCGGTACAGCGGAATGCGGGACTGCTTCTCCAGCGGCTCGGAGATGGCCCACTGGTTGTTCTGGCAGAAGAAGACGATGGGGGCGTTCTGCGCGGCCGACCAGACGAACGCCTCGTTGACGTCGCCCTGGCTGGTCGCGCCGTCGCCGAAGTAGACGATGGCGGCGTTCTCGGCGCCGTCGCGCTGGATGCCCATGGCGTAGCCGGTGGCGTGCAGGGCGTGGCTGCCGATGACGATCGTGTAGAGGTGGAAGTTGTGCGCCTTCGGGTCCCATCCGGCGTGGTTGACGCCGCGGAAGAGGCCCAGGAGGTCGAGCGGGTCGACGCCACGGCACCAGGCCACGCCGTGTTCCCGGTAGCTCGGGAAGGCCATGTCGTCCTGCTTGAGGGCGTGCGCCGAGCCGATCTGCGCGGCCTCCTGGCCGAGCAGTGAGGCCCAGATGCCGAGCTCGCCCTGGCGGGTCAGCGCGACGGCCTCGGTGTCGATCCGGCGGACGATCACCAGGTCGCGGTACAGACCCTTGATCTCCTCGGGGGTCAGGTTCACGTCGTACTCGGGATGCTCGACGCGCTCGCCCTCGGGGGTGAGCAGCTGGACGAGTTCCGGTGGGGGAGACTGTGCGTCGGTGCCCAGGGGCGCACCGCGCGCGGCGTCGACGATCACGTGCCACTCCTCGTGCGTTCAGGGCCGTCTGCGGGATCGCCGCGGTCGGCCTGGTTGCGCGTCGCCCTTCCCGCGGATCCCGGCGAGTACGGGAGACGTAGTCGTCATCGTGACAGAGGCCACGTACCCGGGCGCAAGCCTCTGTGCCTACGGAAACGTACCCGGAAGGTTGTGCCCTGCCACCAACGCGAATCACGCGGTGATTCGCTAGGAGTGGATCACTCTCGGGATAGGACGCGGGTCGCGCCGGCGGCGACGGTCAAGCCCAGAATGAAGCCCGCGGCGACGAGCGCGTCGGATATCCACAGGTAGATGCCGTGCGGCGCGAACTCCCCCTCCTGTCCCAGTGAGCCGACCGGCAGCAGCAGGTCCAGGGTGTACAGGAACGGGTTGAACTGCGTGTTGTGCCCTGGCTCCTGGATTCGCGGATGGTGGTGCTGGAAGACCGCCGTGCCGATCGCCAGCAGCGCCACGAGCCACGCGGCGGCCAGGAACGGACGGTACCCGTAGCCGACCGTCCAGTCCTGGGCGTATCCCCAGACGCGGCGTGGCACGGGCTGGGTGCTGCGGCGCGCCCGCTGCTTGGCCAGCAGGACGGTGCGCCGCTCGCCGTCGTGCCCGAGGACGCGGTAGGTCTCCGCCAGCTTCTCGTACGGCTGGGGGATGTAGCCGTCCGTGTCGCGGGCCACCCACTTGAGCCGCTCCTTGGCGGTCAGCGGCGGGTCGATCATCTCGTACGTGAGGCCGTCGAGCTGGTACCTCGGCGCCCAGGACAGCGGGTCGTCGCGCAACAGCTTGATCCGCGCGTAGCTCAGGTCGACGACGCCCTTGATCGGCTCGGCGGCTCGCAGCAGCACCTCCTCGGCCTGGGCGCGCTGGAGGTTCAGCGCGACGCCGGCCGGATTGGCGAGCCGCCCGCCGCGCAGGTTGAACAGGCCGCCGATGTGCACGCCCGCCAGGCTGACCACGCCGTCGGAGCGGAAGCCGTCCGAGCAGTAGATGTCGGTCTCGATGCTCATGTCGTCGCAGTTCAACGCGGTGCGGGCCGGGTTGGACACGGTCGCGCCGACCATCGAGAGGTAGCCGCCGATCCGCGCGCCGCGCAGCCGGATCTCCCCTTCGGCGCTGAACCCGCCGTCGCAGAACATGTTGGCCGCGACCGTGAGCCGGCTCGCGTACAGCGCCTGGCCCTTCGGGTTGCGCAGCCGCGCGCCGCGCAGGTTGAGCAGGCCGCCGATGTTCGCGCCGGGCAGGCGCACCTCGCCCTCGGCGGTGAAGCCCTGGTCGCAGTAGACGTTGTTGTCGACGATGAGACGGTCGGCCAGCAGCGGCGAGTCGCCGTTCGGATGCGAGAGGTACGCGCCGGTCAGGTTCAGGATGCCGGTGATGTGGGCGCTGTCGAGCCACACGCCGCCGTAGATGTGGCTGCCCTCCAGCCACAGGTGCCCGTCGATGCGCACGCCCGAGGCGACCAGGCCGGGCAGCCGGCAGCGCATGAGGTGGACGCTGCGCAGCCGCGCCCAGTACAGGTGCGGCGCGTCGGTGAGCTGGCAGCCGGTCAGCGCGAGCGGAACACTGACGTGGGCGTGCCCGAGGTTGAGCGTGCCGGTGATCCGCGCGCCGGTCAGGCGCACGGCGGCGACCTGGCCGGGCTCGGTCTCCCGCGCGCCGAGCAGCAGCGCCGAGATCACCTCCGCCCGGATCGTACGCTCGGGGCCCCAGGCGTTCGTGGCGTCGAAGTCCTGGTCACCGCCGGACAGGTCCACGGTCTCCCCGCGCGGGAACGCGTCCCAGAGCACCCGCTCGGGCTTGGTCAGGTCATCGATCAGCATCCACGGCTCCGGGGCGACGACAGAATCTCCATATATAGCGCGCTACTGCCGCGAGAGCACTCGTGTGACGCCGGTGGCGATCGTGGTGGCGAGGATCCAGCCCGACGCGACGAGTGCGGCGGCGAGCCACTGCTGCCAGCCGCGCGGCGCGTACGCGGCCTCCTGGCCGAACCCGATGATCGGCAGGAGCAGGTCGAGTGTGTAGAGGACCGGGTTGAACGGCGGTGCCTCGCCGGCCTTGAGCGGCGGCGGGTGGTGGGCGCCGAACGCCGCGACGCCGACGAGCAGCAGCCCGGCCAGCCAGAGCACCGCGCGCTGCGGCCGGTAGCCGTACCCGACCGTCCAGTCCTGGACCAGGCTCCACACGGCGAGCCAGCGCGGCAGGGTCCGCCGTCGATGGCGCTGCCGCGCGAGCTGGACCGTACGGGCGTCGGCGTCCTGCCCGAGCCGCCGGTACACGGCCGCCAGCTGTTCGTACGGCTGCGGCTGGTACGTGGCCGCGCCGTCGAGCCAGGCCACCCGGTCGGCGGCGGACAGCGACGTGTCGAAGGAGTCGTAGGTGAACCCGGCGAGGAGGGTCTCGGCCGGCCAGCCTGCCGGGTGGTCGTGGAGCACCGTGATCGTCGCGTGCCGCAGGTCGAGCGGACCGCTGATGCGCGTCCCCTCGGTCAGCCGGAGATTGTCGGCCCGTGCCCCGCGGAGGGCGACGGACGCGTCGATCCGCGCGTCCGCGAAGCACACCTGGCCGCCGACCTTGGCGCCGGCGAAGGAGATCCGGCCGTCGGCCGTGAACCCGTCGCAGCAGTCGACCACCCGGCCGACCTCGACGCCCCAGGCGGTCAGCGTGCGCCCGCCCGGATTCGACAGGGCGGCCCCGTTGAACTCGACGCTCGCGCCGACGCGGGCGTCCAGGAGACGGATCTCGCCTTCGACCGTGAGGCCGCCCTTGCCGGAGATCGTGCCGCCCACCTCGATCCGGTCCGCGGACAGCGCCGACCCGCCCGGGTTCGACAGCCGGGCCCCGTCCAGGTCGAGCGAGTCCCGTACGGTGCCGCCCTCGATCGACACCTCGCCGACCGCGGTGAAGCCGTCGCCGCAGTTCACGGCGCCGCCGACGGAGACCCCCCTCGCCTTGAGCGCGACGGCCCCCGGTGCGGTGATCCGGGCGCCGGACAGGTCGACGCTGGCCCCCACGCGGGTGTCGACCAGGTGGATCGCGCCGTCGGAGACGAATCCGTACTTGCCGAAGAGGCCGCCGGTGATCTCCGCACGGGAGGCGCGCAGCGCGATCCCGCCCGGATTCGACAGCCGGGCGCCGTCCAGGTTGATCGATCCGGTGATGTGGGCGGCGTCGAGGTAGACCTGCCCGGTCACCCGGACGCTCGCGGCCCGCAGGCTGCTCCCGACGCTGAGGAGGTGGCCGCGCAGCGCCATGCCGGAGGGATTGATCAGCTCCGCGCGGTCCAGCTCCAGCACTCCGCCGATCACCGCCGAGCGCAGGCTGACCATCCCCTCGGCGCGCAGCCCGTCGCCGAGCGCGACGGCGCCCTCGACCCGCGCCCGGTCGAGTTCCAGCGCGACGCCGCCCGGGCAGGACAGCCGGGCGCGGTCGAGGACGATCGCGCCCCGCACCCGCGCGCCCCGCAGGCGAGCCGATCCCGAGACGGTCAGGTCGGTCGCGATCAGATCGCGGGCGACGGTCAGGCCGCCCGCCTGCAGCGCGCGTTCGGCGTCGATCCGGGCCGATGCCAGGGACAGCGTGCCGTCGACCTGCGTGCCGACGAGGAGGACCGATCCGTCGAATCGGCAGCCCTCCAGCCAGAGCAGCCCGTCGACCCGGGCGTCGGAGGCCTGCAGGCCCGGCAGGCGGGAGCCGGAGAGATTCACCTGCCGGAGGCGTGCGCCGTACAGGCTGGGTCGCTCGGCGAACTCGCAGTCGCGCAGCAGGGCGGCGTACGGCACGTCGGCGAAGGACAGGTCGAGCGTTCCGGTGATCTTCGCGCCGGTGAGCCGGACCGCGGGCACTCGCCCGGGCTCGGGCGGCCGCGCACCCGAGAGCAGTGCCGCGATCACCTCGGCCCGTACCTCGCCCCGGCCGCCGAGGTCGACGGTCCGCGCGGCGGGGAACGCGTCCCACAGTGCCGACTCGGGCTCGGTCAGTTCCTCGGCGCGCATGACGATTCCTCCGGGGGGATGATCGGGCCCTACGATCCCACCGGAGGAGGCGTCGCGTCATCGGTCGCCGGCCGTGCCGTACGCTTCGATGCCGTAGCTGCAGATCAGAGGGGGTCAACCATGGCGCGTTTCATCGTCGAGGTCATGCTCAAGCCGGAAATTCTCGATTCCCAGGGCCAGGCGGTCGCTCGGGCGCTGCCGCGGCTCGGTTTCGAGGGTGTCACGCAGGTGCGGCAAGGCAAGCGGTTCGAGATCGAAGTCGAAGGACCGGCCGACGAAGCGGCCACGGAACGTGTCCGGAAGATGGCCGAGACGCTGTTGGCCAACCCGGTCATCGAGACGTTCGAACTCCGCGCCGAATAGTCGCTCAAAGTTAGCTCGGTCGAGCGATTACGCCAGTTTCCACCGGGGAAGCCTTAGCTTCGTTGAAAGAATCGCGAAGACGGGGTCGACCCCCAGGTCAGGGGTCAAAGATGACACGAGGTGACCGGTGGATATGAAGTTCTCACTCGACTTGCCGCGTGAGACTCTCAGCATCCCGGTGATCCGCCGGGTCCTGGGCGATACGCTGCGCGGACTGGGGGTTTCGGAAGCCTGTATCGCCGACCTTCTCGTGGCCGCATCCGAAGCCTGCACGAATGTGGTGCAGCATGTCGATTCGGCGAGTCACTATGAGGTGATCGCCAGTATCGCCGGAGATCACTGCGTCCTGAAGGTCGCGGACACGGGCCACGGCTTCACGAGCGACGCGGAGAAGAACGCGGGCCTCGATTCGGAGTCCGGGCGCGGAATCAAGATCATGCGGGCGCTCGTCGACGACGTGACGTTCGACAGCCGCCCGGACACCGGGACCGTCGTCTACCTCCAGAAGCGGCTGAGCTGGCAGGAGGAGTCGCCCATGCGGCTCCTGGAGCCCCAACTTCTGAAAACCGCAGGCTGAACGCCGGATAAGCTAGGGCACGTCCCGAGTCCGTTCTTGTATCGGAGTGTGCCCATGTCAGCCCGTGTGGGCGTGATCACCTTCCCCGGGTCGCTGGACGACCGGGACGCCGCACGAGCGGTGCGCCTCGCGGACGCCGAGCCGGTGTCCCTCTGGCACGCCGAAGGTGACCTGCTCGGTGTCGACGCCGTCATCCTCCCCGGCGGTTTCTCCTACGGCGACTACCTCCGCGCGGGGGCGATCGCGCGGTTCGCGCCGCTCATGGAGAAGCTGGTCGCCGCCGCCCGCGACGGCCTTCCCGTCCTGGGCATCTGCAACGGCTTCCAGGTGCTGTGCGAGTCGCACCTCCTGCCCGGAGCCCTGACCCGCAACGTCGGTCTCCACTTCGTCTGCCGCGCCCAGCGGCTGCGCATCGAGAACGTCGAGACCGCCTGGACCTCCGATTACGAGGAGGGGCAGGAGGTCGTCATTCCGGTCAAGAACATGGACGGCTGCTACGTCGCCGACGAGGAGACCCTCGAGGAGCTGGAGTCCTCCGGCCGGATCGTGGCCCGCTACCTCGACGTCAATCCCAACGGTTCGCTGAACGACATCGCCGGCATCTGCAACGAGGCCGGGAACGTCGTCGGCCTGATGCCGCACCCGGAGCACGCGGTCGAGGCCCTGACCGGTACGTCCACCGAGGGCCTCGGCTTCTTCACCTCGGTCGTCAAGAAGTTGGTCCACGCATGAGCGAGCAGAACATCGACGACAAGGGTCTGGAGCCGACCGGCGCCGGGTCCGCCGAGGCGGCGACCGAGCCCACGCCGGTCCGGCCGGTGGAGGTGGACTCCGTCGCGCGCGCCGCGCAGACGCCCGAGCTCCCGCTCCCGTACGCCGAGCTCGGCATGAAGGACGACGAGTACGCCCGCGTGCGCGAGATCCTGGGCCGGCGGCCGACCTCCGCCGAGCTGGCGATCTACTCCGTCATGTGGAGCGAGCACTGCTCGTACAAGAGCTCGCGCGTCCACCTGCGGCAGTTCGGCGACAAGGCCCCGCAGAGCGACGCGCTCCTCGTCGGCATGGGCGAGAACGCCGGCGTCGTCGACGTCGGCAACGGCTGGGCCGTCACCTTCAAGATCGAGTCGCACAACCACCCGTCGTACGTCGAGCCGTACCAGGGCGCCGCCACCGGCGTCGGCGGCATCGTCCGCGACATCCTGTCGATGGGCGCCCGCCCGGTCGCCGTCATGGACTCCCTGCGGTTCGGCCCGCCGGACGCCCCGGACACCCGCCGGGTGCTGGACGGCGTCGTCAGCGGCGTCGGCGGCTACGGCAACTGCCTCGGCCTGCCGAACATCGGCGGCGAGGTCGTCTTCGACGACTGCTACGCCGCGAACCCTCTGGTCAACGCCCTGTGCGTCGGTGTGCTCAAGCCCGAGGACATCAAGCGGGCGATCGCGCCGGGGCCGGGCAACAAGGTCATCCTGTTCGGCGCGGGCACCGGTCCGGACGGCATCGGCGGCGCGTCCGTGCTGGCCAGCGCGACCTTCGACGAGGAGTCGCAGGCGAAGCGCCCGTCGGTGCAGGTCGGCGACCCCTTCATGGAGAAGCTCCTCACCGAGTGCTGCATGGAGATCTTCGCCGAGGATCTCGTCGTCGGCATCCAGGATCTCGGCGCGGCGGGCGTCTCCTGCGCCACCACCGAGCTGTCCGCGGCCGGCACCGGCGGCATGGACATCGACCTGAACAAGGTCCCGCTGCGCGACGCGACGCTGCGGCCCGAAGAGATCCTGATGAGCGAGTCTCAGGAGCGCATGATGGCCGTGGTCGAGCCGGCCAAGGTCGAGCGCTTCCTCGAGGTCTGCGCCAAGTGGGACGTCCCGGCCACGGTGATCGGCGAGGTCACCGACACCGGGCGGCTGCGGATGACCTGGCACGGTGAGACGATCGTCGACATCCCGCCGGGCACCGCCGCCGACGAGGGCCCGGTGTACGAGCGGCCGTACGAGGTGCCGGCCGACCTGGCGCAGCTGCAGGCCGACGGCCCCGGCCGCCTGCCGCGCCCGGCCACCGCCGAAGATCTGCGCAACACGGTCCTGTGGCTGGTGGGCTCGCCCAACCTCGCGGACAAGTCGTTCGTCACCTCGCAGTACGACCGGTTCGTGCTCGGCAACACGGTGCTGGCCACGCCGGAGGACGCCGGGCTGATCCGCATCGGTGATGGGCCGCAGGGCATCGCGCTGGCCACCGACGGCAACGGCCGGTACACCCGGCTCGACCCGTACGCCGGCGCGCAGCTCGCGCTGTCCGAGGCGTACCGTAACGTCGCGACGACGGGTGCCCGGCCGCTCGCGGTGACCAACTGCCTCAACTTCGGCTCCCCGGAGGACCCGGGTGTCATGTGGCAGTTCGCGCGCGCCGTCGAGGGCCTCGCGGACGCCTGCCAGGTGCTGGGCGTCCCGGTGACCGGCGGGAACGTCAGCTTCTACAACCAGACCGGCACCACGCCGATCAACCCGACCCCGGTGATCGGCGTCCTCGGCGTCCACGACGACGTGAACCGCCGGGTGCCGATGTCGTTCATCGTCGAGGGCACCACGCTGCTGCTGCTCGGCGAGACCCGGCCGGAGTTCGGCGGCTCGGAGTGGGCGCACGTCGTGTTCCAGCACCTCGGGGGCCTGCCGCCGCGCGTGGACCTGGCCGCCGAGGCGGCGCTCGCGTCGGTGCTCGTGGCCGGGGCGCACGAGGGCGTGCTGAACGCCGCGCACGACCTGTCCGACGGGGGCCTGTCGCAGTCGCTGGTCGAGTCCTGCCTGCGGGGCGGCCTCGGCTGCGTGATCGACCTGCCGGACGACCCGTTCACCGAGCTGTTCAGCGAGTCCGTGGCCCGCGCCGTCGTGGCCGTCTACCCCGAGCACGAGGAGCGGGTCACCGCGCTCGCGCAGGCGGCCGGGGTCCCGGTGCGCCGGCTGGGTACGGTCGGCGGCGACGCCTTCGAGGTCCAGGGACTGTTCTCGATCCCGCTGAGCGAGCTGCGCGAGGTGCACCAGGGCGCCCTGCCCGCCCTCTTCGGCTGATCGATCCGCCGCGCCGGGCGCCCACCCGGCGCGGCGGACGACCCTGTCCTCGCGCCGTTCGGCCACCTGACGCGGCGAATGACCTGTCTTAGTAGGCGAGTTCTCCGATGCCGCCGTCAACGCGCAGGACGGTGCCGGCGGTGTAGGCGGACTCGTCAGAGGCGAGGTAGACGGCCGCCTTCGCCAGCTCGGTGGCGGTGCCGATGCGATGGAGGGGCACGGTCCGCCGGATTTCGTCGTAGATGGCGGCCTGGCGCTCCGGGCCGAGCGGCTTGAACGTGTCCGTGACGGTCGGCCCCGGGCTCAGCCCGTTGACCCGGACGCCCCGGTCCTTCAGCTCATAGGTCAGCCCGCGGGAAAGGGACAGCAGGCCTGCCTTGGCGGCACCGTAGACCGCCGCGTTCTCGTGCCCGATGAAGGCGGAGACAGAACCGACGAGGATGACCGAGGCTTGCCGCGAGAAGAGCGGCAGCAGGGCCTTGATCAGGAAAAACGGTCCCTTGAGATTGGTGGCGACGAGCCTGTCGAATGCCTCCTCGGTCCATTCGTCGATCGGGAGATGGGTGACGTCGGCGGCGTTGCTCATCACGATGTCGAGCTTCGGCCACTCCTCCTGCAGCCGCGCCGCGAGCGCCGCCTGGCCGGGCGTGTCGCCGGCGTCGCTGAGGATGGGCAGCAGCGGGCCGTCCAGCTGCCGTGCGGCCTCATCCAGTCGTTCCTGTGAGCGGCCCGTGATCGCGACGGTCGCTCCCTCGGCGAGGAACTCACGGGCGGTCGCAAGCCCGATGCCGCCCGTCCCGCCCGTGATCAGTGCGTGTTTTCCCGCAAGACGACCCAATGATCTCATTCTCCTTACTCGCGCCAAGGCGTGTTGTTCCGGTATCGCTGGTGCTGGTATCGGTTCTGGTATCGGTGGTCCGCGCGTCCGGGGTCAGATGGCGGTCCGGCCTCCGTCGGCGGCCACGACGGCACCGGTCACGTAGCTCGCCCGGTCGCCGGCGATGAAGGCGATCACCTGAGCGACCTCGGCCGGGTCGCCGGCGCGCTTCAGCGCGGTCGTCAGCCCCATGCCGCCAACGTCCGGCCCCATGGCCGCCACCACCTTGGAAGTGGTCATCGGGCCGGGCGACACGGCGTTGACGCGCACGTTCGACGCGGCGAACTCGGCCGCCCAGGTGCGGGTCAGGGACTCGAGCGCCGCCTTGGTGGCACCGTAGGCCGCCATCATCGGCATGCCAAGGCCGGCGGCGGTGGAGCTGACGTTGACGATGCTGCCGCCCCCGCCGGCGGCCATCTTCGGTGCGAGCCGGGCGACCAGGACGAATGGCGCGCGCACGTTGACCGCGAACGCGGCGTCGTAGGCGGCGATGTCCTGGTCGGTGGTCGTGCTGAACGGAACGACGCCCGCGTTGTTGACGAGGATGTCCACCGCCCCGGCGTCCTCGGCCAGCCGCTGCACGGCCTGTGGGTCGGCCAGGTCGGCGGGAATGAAGCGCACGGTGCCGGCGGCGCCGGCCGCGCTCCCCTGGACGTCGTCCACGACCTGCGCACCGCGGTCCGGGTCGGTGCCGGTGATGATCACGTTGGCCCCGCCGGCGGCGAAGATCCTCGCCGTCGCGTGCCCGAGCCCGCCGATGGCGCCCGATCCGGTGATCAGTGCCGTCTTTCCCGCGAAGTCCATGTGGTCCTGCCTCTCGGCCGCCGGCACGCTCGCGCACCGGCGACTTCTGTGTGAGCGTTCAAGAAGTCCGTCGGCCGTCACCGTACGGCATTTTGTGCGTACGGTCAAAAAGTCGTACCTTGAGGCCATGGCACGGACAGGACGCCCCCGCGAATTCGACAAGGACCAGGCTCTGGAGCGCGCGCTCCTCCTGTTCTGGGCTCGGGGCTACGGAGCGACCTCCGTCCAGGACCTCGTCGACGCGCTGACCTTGGAGCGGGGCAGCCTGTACGGCGCCTTCGGCGACAAGCGGAGCTTCTACCTGGCGGCGGTCCAGCTGTACTGGGACACCTACGAGCGCGGGCTGATCACGGCGCTGGAGACCGGGCCGGTGCTGCCGGCGCTGCGCGAGGTGCTCGCCAACCCGGCCCGGGCCCAGGAGTACGCCTCCGACGTCGGCGTGCCGCAGGGATGCATGATCGGTAACACCACCGCCGAACTCGTCCCACAGGATGCCGAGGCCCGCGAGATCGTGGCCCGCGCGCACGCTCGCTTCATCCAGATCGTCGCTGACGCCCTGCGGCGCGCGCAGGCCGATGGCGAGGTCACCCGGGCCGCCACCCCCGAGGCCCAGGCGCAGCTCCTGCTGTTCACCGTCCAGGGCCTTTCCCTGGTCTCCCGCGCGGGACTCGACACGGCCAACGCGTTCGCCGCCGTCGATGCCCTGATCGACGCCCTTCGCGCCTAGGGTCTGCCTCAAAGCCCCGCCGTCCTACGGACGGGGACACTGAGGCAGGCCCTGACGCCGCGGCGACCGGCTGCGGGAACCGGGTCGGGGTCGCCGCGGAGGCCGGCGGCACTGGCGGCGCTCGCTCGCTCGCCCGGTGCGGTGGGCGGCCGGGTCCTCGCGCCGAGCGGTCATCCGGGGCGGCGGGTGACCGTGCCCTGTCGGGAGGTCAGCCGTTCGGGGCCAGTGCCCGGACGCCCGCCACGAACAGGTCGACCCCGAGGGCGACGTCGGCGTCGGACTCGTCGATGGAGGCGAGCGCGGTCGCCGCCTTCACCAGGTGGCCGTACCGCTCGGGGGACAGCGTCTCGAACATGACGCGTTTGCGCCGGAGGGCGTCCGCCATCTCCTCGGAGGTCATCTTCGGCGGCATCTTCGGGTCGCCGACCGCCAGCATGGTCGCCGTGCGCAGGCCGTAGCGGCTGATGGCGGCCGCCTGCTCGGCGGTGAACCCGCCCTCGGCGAGGAGCGCCAGGGCCACCTCCATCGAGTCGTAACAGTACGGGGCGGCCTCGAGGTTCGCGGTCATCATCAGCTGGGCCGCACTGGGATGCGTGCGCAGCACGAACACCACGGACGTCATCAGGACGTGCAGCCGGGCGTGCCACGGCGCCTCCGGGTCGACGTCCGGGTCGACCAGTGACCACAGCCGGTTGACGAGCGCGGTCTGCAGCTCGTCCTTGTTCTTGAAATGCCAGTACAGCGCCATCGGTGTGACGCCGAGCCGCTGGGCGAGCCGCCGGATGGTCAGCCCGTCCAGGCCCTCCTCGTCGACGAGCGCGAGCGCGCCGTCCACCACCGTCTCCCGGCTGAGCCGGGTTCGTTCGTCTGTCGCGGCCACTTGACAACTATACGCCGTACAAGCAAGCTTCCCTATACGGCGTACATGTACGTCGTATAAGAACGATGTACAGGAGCGGGAAGCGATGGAATCGAGTCGACGCTGGTGGACCCTGACCGGGGTCGCGCTGGCCACCTTCATGACCTTTCTGGACAACAACGTCGTCAACGTGGCGCTGCCGTCGATCCAGCGCGACCTGCACCTGACGCTGTCCGGGCTGGAATGGATCGTCAGCAGCTACATCCTGGTCTTCTCCGGCCTGATGCTCGTCGGCGGCAGGCTCGGCGACGTGTACGGCCGCCGCCGGCTCTTCATCACCGGGCTGGCGCTGTTCACCGGCGCGTCACTGCTCGCCGGGCTCGCGAACAGCGAGAGCATCCTGATCACGGCCCGCGTCCTGCAGGGCGTCGGAGCATCGTTGTCGGTGCCGTCGACGCTGGCGATCATCTCCTCGACCTTCCCCGACGCGCGGGAACGGAGCAGGGCGGTCGGCGTGTGGAGCGCCGTCAGCGCGCTCGCCCTGGCGCTCGGGCCGCTCACCGGCGGCTTCATCAGCGACCACTGGCACTGGGGCTGGATCTTCCTCATCAACGTGCCGGTGGGCGTGGCGACGATCGCCATCATCGCGGTCTCCATGCGCGAGACCACCGAGGACGTACGCCGCCGCCTGGACCTCCCGGGCCTGCTGACCTCCGCGGTGACCCTGCTGTCCGTCACCTACGCGCTGATCGAGGGATCGGACCGCGGCTGGACGTCCGCGCTCATCCTGGGTGCCTTCGCCCTCGCCGCGGTCACCGGGGCGGTGTTCATCGTGCTCGAGACCCGCGCCGCCGACCCGATGGTGGACCTGTCGCTGTTCCGGAACCGGGTCTTCAGCGGCGGCGTCGGCGCCATGGTCCTGTGGGGCTTCGGCGTGATGGGCGTCTACCTGTTCACGGCCATGTTCCTGCAGAACATCCTGGGCTTCTCCCCGACCAAGGCGGGCGCGTCGATCATTCCGATGGCGCTGATGATGATCGTCATCGCGCCGTTCGCCGGGTCCGTCGCGCGCCGCCTGGGTACGCACCTCACCGTCGCCGCCGGCCTCACCCTCAACGTCGCCGGCCTGGTCATGGTGTCCTTCGTCGGCGAGGGCGCCCACTTCCTCGATCTGATGCCGTCCTTCGTCCTCTTCGGGATCGGCTCCGGCCTGACGATGATGCCGCTCACCGACGCGGTGATCGGGGTGCTCCCGTCCGACCGGGCCGGCGCCGCCTCCGGCGTGCTCAACGCCACCCGTGAGGTGGCCGGCCTCCTGGGCGTGACGATCATCGGCGCGATCCTGACCTCCCGCCAGTCCGCCGCCCTGCGCGGCGGCTCCACGCCGACCCACGCCTTCCTGGCGGGCTACCAGCTCGCCCTGCTGGTCGGCGCCGCGATCGTCTTCATCGGCGTCCCGCTCAGCCTGTACGCCCTGCGCACCGGCCGGAGCGCGCCGCGGGAGACGGAGCCGGTGCTCGAGCCGGTGGCCTGACCCCTTATTCCAAGATCCCTGGCGTCCGCCGCCGGTAGAGGGCGGCGGACACCAGGGATCTGTGAGTCTTGGGCGGCGGTGTGGGCGGAGTGCTGTCAGGCTCGGTGCCCGGCCTTCCGTAGGCGGTCACGCGGCGCTCCGCCGGAAGAGACAGTCGGTACGAGCGCAGGGCCGGGGCCGACCGGTCCAGCCGTTCCTGCTCAGGACGAGGGCGACCTGGGCGGCGACGTGACACGGGCGCTCGGTGACGTCATGCCAGCCGTAGCGCAGCGGATCCCGTCCCTCGACGACGGCCGCGTTGTCGCGGCTCATATCCTGGAACATCCTGGTCTGCCGGTGGACCCGGCCGTCCAGGTGCACGACCGTCGCGTGCCCGCCATAGTCGACATCGTCGTAGATCGTGCCGTCCCCGAGACTCCGCCTGAGCTGACGGCCGCCCGCCGGCAGCCCATGCGCACGCTCGACCTCCCGGTGGTAACGAAGCTCGAGCAGATTGTGCGCGCCGTCGGCGGCGTCATCCAGGGCGTACTGGAGCTCACGCCGGTGCCGGACCTTCTTCCGCGTCTGTAACGCCACCGCGAGCCGTTCCGACGTGGTGAGGCGGCTGCCGCAGGCACGGCTGAGCCAGTCGATGGCCGTGTCGAGGTCCGGAGCGGTCTGGGTGAGGTCCAGGACGGTGTCCTCGACGCGTGTGCGCGGGGGCGACTGCACGGGATGCCGCCTGTGGGCCAGGTGCATCGAGAAGTGCACGTGGATCCCCGGTGCCGCCACCGGGCGACGCCGTCCGTCCGGAACCGTCACGTGGATGACGGCGGAGGGCCGGTCGGTCAGGCCGTACAGCTCGGCGGCGGTCTCATGGCTGAGCACGGCGTCGGGGGAGTGCCGGACACCGGGCTCGAGGCGGGGCCTGCGGCTGCACGCCAGGACCGCCGCCCACAACTCCGCGGTACGTCCGAGGTCGCCGCTGAACGTCGCGTGAACGCCCGGATGCCGGACCGTCCACCGGCCGGAGCCGAGGAGGGTGCGGATGGCGCTGTCCGGCACCCCGTGTTCGCGGAGCTGCCACCGTGTCACCACTCCGGCCTGCGCTCGAATGAGCGCGACCAGGTCGGGCCCCATCGGCGGACGACGTCTCGGCATGCCCACCACATTGGCCGATTCCGGGGTGCCGCAGCAGTTCCGAACGCCATTTTGTGGACGACGGCGTCCTAACAGGCACGACCTACTGGCGATCGCTGCGCTCTAGCCGCACTGTTCGCCAGGGATCTCGTCGTTCCGCAGCCCTCTGACGCGCACCCGCGGCGAGGTCGTGGCAAGGCCGTTTCTGTCGGTGACCTCGGGTAGCGTCGCGCGGACGCGCAGCCGAGGAGCGGAGGACCATGGCCGAGCGCAAGCACGGACGGCCCGCGCCGCCCATCGAGAGCACCGTCCGCTCCGAGGACTGGGACGGCCGGGACCTGTCCGGAGAAGAGCACACCCGCGTGGAGTTCGTCGACGTGGACCTGACCGAGACGTCGGGCCGGGGCGCGGTGTTCACCGAGTGCGTGTTCCGGGCCGTCCGGTTCAACGTCTCCTCGTACACGGACGCGGCCTTCATCAACTGCACGTTCGTCCGGTGCTCGTTCTTCGACGCCACCCTCACGGGGTGCAAGCTGGTCGGCAGCGTGTTCGACGGCTGCACCTACGGCCTGTTCACGGTGGAGGGCGGCGACTGGTCCTTCACCGGTCTGCCGGGAGCCGACCTGCGGGGGTCCTCGTTCCGCAGGGTACGGATGCGGGAGGCCGACCTCACGGGCGCGCGGCTGCAGAAGGCGTCGTTCCGCGATGTGGACCTCTCCGGCGCGTGGCTGCAGAAGGCGGACCTGTCCGAATGCGACCTGCGCGGCAGCGACCTGTCGTCGCTGGACCCGCACGCCACCTCCCTGACCCGCGCGGTGATCGACCCCTACCAGGCGATCGTCATCGCACAGGCCCTCGGCCTCGAGGTGAAAGAGGCCTGAGCCCGGCCGTACGTGAAGAGGCCGCCGTCCCGTCGGGCGGCGGCCTCTTCACGTGGTCACGTCAGAGGGTGCTCTTGTAGAGCAGGCGATTGTGGGTGCTCGTCTTGTTGTGGATGATGACGTTGTTCGTGGCGTGGTCGTGCATCCACGTCTGGATGGTGCCGAAGGACTTCTGGCCGTACGCCGACTTGTACAGCGCCGCGACGCCGGCGACGAACGGCGACGCCATGGAGGTGCCGTCCATGAACGCCGTGCCGCCGGGGTAGGTCGACTTGATGCCGTAGCCGGGGGCGTAGATGTCGACGCACTTGCCGTAGTTGCTGAACGTGGCGCGCTTGTCCTTCGACGTGCTCGCCGCGGCGGCCTCGACGCTCGCCGCGCTGGCCGGGGAGTACTTGCAGGAGTCGGCGCTGTCATTCCCGGCGGCCACCGCGACGAACACGCCGGACTTCGAGAGCGCCGTCACCGCGTTGTTCAGGGCCGTGGACTTCGGCCCGGCCAGCGAGAGGTTGGCCACCGACAGCTTGGCGTGGTGCTTGGTCACCCACTTGACGCCCGCGATCACGTCGGAGTACTCCCCATCGCCGTTGCAGTCCAGCACCTGCACGGCGTGCAGCCTGACGCCCTTGGCGACCCCGTAGGTCTTCGACCCGATGATCCCCGCCACGTGCGTGCCGTGGCCTTCGCAGTCCCCCTTGCGGCCGTACACCGAGTCCGCGCGGCCCTGGAACTGGCTGAGGGTCGTGTCGATGCCCGTGTCGATGACGTAGGCGTCGACGCCGGCACCCGTGTGCGTGTAGGTGTACGAGTGCGACAGCGGAAGCTTGTGCTGGTCGATGCGGTCCGGGCCCCAGTTCGGGTTCTTCTGGGTGGTCGACTTGGGGGGCGGCGGAGTCGTCGGGGGCGGGGTGGTCGAGGGGGTCGGCGTGGGGGTCGGCGTGGGGGTCGGCGAGGTGGCCTGGATGTGGACCTTCTGGTCCTGCTCGATGGCGGCGACGTTCGGGTCGCTCTGCACCTTCTTGAGCTGAGCCGGCGTGAGCTTCGCGGCGAAGCCGTCGCCGTAGTCGTGGATTCGCTTGAAGCCGGACAGCTTCGACGAGTGAACGCCGGCGTGCTTCAGCGTGACGATGTACTGCCCGGGAACCGCGGCGGCGGAGACGGAGGCGGAGGCCACGGCGACGTGCGGCGTCGGCTCGTTGATGGCGGCGTACGCCGGGACCGCGGCCGCGGCCAGCACGACGACGGAGGATGTGATCACGAGTCTTCTGGCTCGGACCCTCACAGGGGGGCTCTCCTTAGATCGGGGGGCGTGCGCCGGGAGGGGGCACCGGCTGCGAAAAGCCAAACTGCCACAAGACCGTACTCCTGTGGCATAAGAGATTAAGTGGCACATGCGTGACTAGGGCAATTTAGCGGGTCGAACGGGGGAAGGGGTGTCGTTCGAACCCGGTAGCGTCTGTCCCGTCATGGCCAAACCCACAGCCGAGCGGCTGCGCGCCGCGCTCGACGACCAGCTCGCCGCACTCGGCGAGGAGCCCTACGCCGGTCCGGCCACTCGCCTCGCGGACGCCCTCGTCGACGCGGTCGTCACCGCGTACGCCGCCGGTGCCGAGCCCGAGCGCGCCGCCGCGCGCCTGGCCGTGAAGCTGCTGCTGGACCGCCTCGCCGGGCAGGCACCGGGCAAGTCGGTGGAGGTGCGCGTGCCTCCGTACGCCGCCGTGCAGTGCGTGGAGGGTCCTCGCCACACGCGCGGCACGCCCCCGAACGTCATCGAGACCGACCCGAAGACCTGGATCCTGCTCGCGACCGGCCGGCTCGCCTGGGCGGACGCCGTCGACCGGATCTCCGCGAGCGGTTCGCGGGCCGACCTGTCGCCGTACCTGCCGGTCGACCCGTACGGACGCCGGTAGGGGCGCGCAGCCTCCTGCGGCGGGCCCTGAGCCGGGTCAGTTCCGGTCGAGCAGTTCCAGCCGCTCGGCCATCGCGGCGAAGAGCGCCTCGTCCTCGTCGGGGACGGTCGAGCCGCACCCCAGGCAGAACGTCACGGCGTCCTCGACGACGAAGTACTCGCTCACGTGCCAGCTCCGGCCGGCGTCATGCCGTACGCAGTCCAGCCGCGTGCCGGCCCGCCCGGCGACGGTCACCTCGCTGACCGCGAAGTCGGCGAAGCGCAGTTGCGCGAGCGAATGTCGCACGCCCTCGGCGATCTCGGCGGCGGAGCGCCCGGGCCGGGTCGGCTGCCGGAAGACGATCAGGCTGTGCCGCCGGTCCCGTGGGTCGACGAACCGGGCGGTCTCCCAGGGGCTGTTCCGGAGGTTCGGCTCCCGTTCCTGCCAGTCCCGGGGGACCTGGACGGCGTAGCCGAAGTCGGGTTTCTCGATGCGCTGCCACTCCACGGACTGCTCCTCGGCTTCCGTACGTCGAAGGTGCCTGAGGGCAGCGGTGTAGGACTCGCCCGTACGCCGGGCGCGCTCGCGGACGCGTCGTTTGAAGTTCTTGTTCGCTGTCATCTCGGGCCCTCGACACCACGATGCCCGACCCCCGGCGTACGAGCCCGTGGCGGGCGGATGACCAGCGATCCGAGGATGGGATCCCCTTTGCCTCCACCGGGCGGCCCTGCCGGGGAGGGCCGAAGGAGGTTGGGCGGTGGATC
This sequence comes from Actinoallomurus rhizosphaericola, assembly GCF_024055675.1. Taxonomy (NCBI): domain Bacteria; kingdom Bacillati; phylum Actinomycetota; class Actinomycetes; order Streptosporangiales; family Thermomonosporaceae; genus Actinoallomurus; species Actinoallomurus rhizosphaericola. Next base: position 174,300 of record NZ_JAMXMW010000015.1, read on the forward strand.
GACGCCCGCCGTCATGCTCGCCTCGCGGACCTGCCTTGTCAAGGAACGCCCGGTTTCGTTCCCTCGTCAGGGGGTCGGGCGGGGCTTCAGGAAGGGGACACGCTCCTGGAGGCACCGGTCGCGGTCCGCCTTCGTGGGGTAGCGGGTCCGGTCCGCGCAGGGTTCGATGCGGCCGTAGAACCACACGGCGAAAACGATCGCGATGATGAGCGTGACCGCCGACAGGACGATCCCCGCGACCGCCATGCCGCGGCCGTTCCGCTGGACGACCGCGACGATGCCGATGACCAGGCCGACGATGGCAAGGATCACGCCGATCCCGCACAGCAGCAGCGTCAGCAGCCCCGCGATCCCGAGCACCAGCGCGGCGATGCCCAGCCCTCTGCGCTGCGGCTGCGTCTCGCGCATCGGCGGATACATTCCGTGATCACCCCCGCGCCCATCGTGCTCGATCGGCGGGCGGCCGGTCGCCCCGGCGCGCCGGTCACCGTGGCGTCGGCGGATTCCGGCGGGACCGGTGATCGGGCGAAGTCCCGTCCGGTATGGGCGGGAGCTCGGCGAATGCCGCACTACACTGGGCGTGTGCCGCATGGAGACGGACGTCTGAGTCACGACCTCGACCCCCGTGATCGAAGCCCCCAGGACGCCTGCGGGGTCTTCGGCGTGTGGGCGCCCGACGAAGAGGTCAGCAAGCTCGCCTACTTCGGGTTGTACGCCCTTCAGCACCGCGGCCAGGAGTCGGCCGGCATCGCGGTCAGCGACGGCGCCCGGATCGTCGTGTTCAAGGACATGGGGCTGGTGTCCCAGGTCTTCGAGGAGCCCGTGCTGAACACCCTGCGCGGGCACATCGCGGTCGGTCACTGCCGCTACTCGACGACCGGGTCCAGCGTCTGGGAGAACGCCCAGCCGACGTTCCGCTCGACCGAGACCGGCAGCCTGGCCCTCGGCCACAACGGCAACCTGATCAACACGCCGGAGCTGGCCGCGCGCGTGCCGGCGGGTCAGCTGACCGCCACGACCGACACCGAGGTGCTCACCGCCCTGCTGGCCGACGGGGAGGGCACCGTCGAGGAGACCGCGCTGAAGGTGCTGCCGCTGGCCCGCGGCGCCTACTCCCTGGTCTTCATGAACGAGCGCACGCTGTACGCCGCGCGCGACCCGCAGGGCATCCGCCCCCTCGTGCTCGGCCGCCTCGACCACGGCTGGGTGGTCGCCAGCGAGACCGCGGCCCTGGACATCGTCGGCGCGACGTTCGTCCGCGAGGTCGAGCCCGGCGAGCTGATCGCGATCGACGAGGCGGGCGTGCGGTCCACGCGGTTCGCCGTCGCCGAGCCGAAGGGCTGCCTGTTCGAGTACGTCTACGTGGCCCGGCCCGACACCTCGATCGCCGGCCGCAGCATCCAGGCCACCCGCGTCGACGTGGGCCGCCGCCTGGCCCGTGAGCACCCGGTCGAGGCCGACCTGGTGATCCCGACACCGGAGTCCGGCACGCCCGCCGCGATCGGGTACGCCGAGGAGTCCGGCATCCCGTACGGCCAGGGCTTCGTCAAGAACTCCTACGTCGGCCGGACGTTCATCCAGCCGTCGCAGACGATCCGCCAGCTCGGCATCCGGCTCAAGCTCAACCCGCTGCGCGAGGCCATCGAGGGGAAGCGCCTGATCGTCGTCGACGACTCGATCGTGCGCGGCAACACCCAGCGGGCGATCGTGAAGATGCTCCGGGAGGCCGGGGCCAAGGAGGTGCACGTTCGCATCTCCAGCCCGCCGGTCGCCTGGCCGTGCTTCTACGGCATCGACTTCGCGACCCGCGCCGAGCTGATCGCGGGGAACCTCTCGGTCGAGGAGATCCGGCAGTCCCTCGGCGCCGACTCGCTCGGCTACATCTCCCTCGACGAGCTGATCGCCGCGACGCAGCAGGACAAGAACAAACTCTGCCGCGCCTGCTTCGACGGCGTCTACCCGATCGACGTCGCCGACGACGCCCGCGGCAAGCACCTGCTCGAAGAGGCCCGCCGGTGACCGACGAGTCCACCGGGACGTCCTACGCCGCCGCCGGCGTGGACATCGCGGCCGGCGAGCGCGCGGTCGAGCTGATGAAGTCCCGCGTCGCGGCATCCCACCGGCCGGAGGTCGTCGAGGACGTCAGCGGCTTCGCGGGCCTGTTCGACGTCTCGGCGCTGAAGCGGTTCGAGCGGCCTCTGCTGGCCACCTCCACCGACGGCGTCGGCACCAAGGTCGACCTCGCCCGGCGCCTCGGGGTGTACGACACGATCGGCCACGACCTCGTCGGAATGGTCATCGACGACCTGGTCGTGTGCGGCGCCGAGCCGCTGTTCATGACCGACTACATCGCCTGCGGGAAGGTCGTCCCCGATCGGATCGCCGCGATCGTCGGCGGCATCGCGGAGGGCTGCGCGCTGGCGGGCTGCGCCCTGGTCGGCGGCGAGACCGCCGAGCACCCGGGGCTGCTCGGGCCGGACGAGTTCGACGTGGCCGGGGCGGGCACCGGCGCCGTCGAGGCGTCCAAGGTCCTGGGCCCGCACCGGGTACGCCCCGGTGACGTCGTGCTGGGCCTGGCCTCCTCCGGGATCCACTCCAACGGCTACTCCCTGGTCCGGCACATCCTGCGCGAGACCGGCCTGGAGCTGGAGGCGACGCCGCCGGAGCTGGACCGGACGCTCGGCGAGGAGCTGCTCACCCCGACCCGGATCTACGCCAAGGACTGTCTGGCCCTGATCGACGCCGCCGAAGTGCACGCGTTCGCGCACATCACCGGCGGCGGGCTCGCCGCCAACCTCGCCCGGTCGCTGCCGAGCGGGTGCGACGCCGTCCTGCGGCGCTCCTCCTGGACGCCGCCGCCGATCTTCGGGCTGCTGGAGGCGTACGGCCGGGTGCCGCGGGCGGAGATGGACAAGACGTTCAACATGGGCGTCGGCATGGCCGCCGTCGTGGCCGCGTCGGACGCCGACGCCGCGCTGCGGACCGCGGCCGAGCGCGACCTGCCCGCCTGGGCCCTCGGCGAGATCGTCGAAGGCACCGGCCAGGCCCGCCTCATCTGACCGATGACACCGGCCGGGCCCGCGCCTCATCTGATCGAAGGACCCGGCCAGGCCTCGCCTGATCTGATCGAAGGACCCGGCCGGGCCCCCTCGTCTGACCAGGAGACCGGCCAGGTCCGTCGCGCCTGACCGAAGGGACCGTCAGGGCGGATCCGGTGGCTGCGCGAACTCGGCGGCCGATTCGGGCATCTTCTCTGGTATGAGGCGGTTCTGGAGTGGCGTCTGGCGGTGCAGGGTGCCACTGGCCGTCCTCGGTGCGCTCGCCGGGTACGCGCTGTACCTGCCCGGTGCGTGGATGTACGCCGAGGCGGGCCGCTACCGGACGGACCTCGCGCACGCTCCCCGGATCACCGTCGGGATGATCTTCGGGGCGGGCGCCGAGAACGGTAAGCCGTCCCGGATGCTGTACGAACGGCTGAAGCTCGGCGCGGCGCTGTACCGCGCGGGCAAGGTCCGGGTCCTGCTCGTCACCGGCGACAACAGCCGCAAGGACTACGACGAGCCGTCGGTCATGCGCGACACCCTGATCGCCCAGGGCGTGCCGCAGACGCGGATCGTGCTGGACTACGCGGGCTTCAGCACCTGGGACTCCTGCGCCCGCGCCAAGAAGATCTTCGGCGTGGACCGGGCGATCCTCGTCACCCAGAACTTCCACCTGCCGCGCGCCCTCACCCTGTGCCGTGCCGCGGGCATCGACGCCTGGGGCGTCGGCGACGACAGCGGCCGGTACGCCGCCACGGCCACCGAGTCCCTGTACGTCCGGGAGATCCCGGCCGTCCTCAAGGCGACGTACGAGGTCGCGCTGCGTCCCCGGCCGTACTATCTCGGCCCGCGCGAGGCCGGGATCCGCCGGGCGCTCGAAGCGGCGGGGGGAGACTGAGCAGGCCGGTCAGGGCTGAGGAAGAGCCCTGACCGGCCAGGTCTCACCCGGTGCCGGCCGGTTCCGCGATCCGTACGGAGGAGGCCTCGTCCCGTTCGCGATGCTGGGCGGCCCAGGACTCCAGCGCCGTACGGCAGGCATGGTCGAGGTGGCGCAGGCCGGACAGGTCGAGGTCGACCGCCCGGCCGTGCGGGATCCTCTCCAGGGCGTCGAGCACCTTGGGCAGGCGCAGGAACGTCGCGTTCCCGGTGAGCCGGATGACGAGCGGGTCGGCTCGGTTGTCCACATGGATGTGGATATCCGAGACGTCCCATGCCGTCTTCACCACGGCCAGCAGCAGACCGATGAGCACGCCCTCGAACAGGTTCGTGACGACGATCGCCACCGCCGTGCCGGTCAGGACGATCGCCTCGCCGCGCTCGGTCCGCCAGAGCCGGCCGACCTCCCGCAGCGACAGCAGCTTCCACCCCGCGTGCACGAGGATGGCGGCCAGGGCGGTCACCGGGATGTAGCCCAGCGCCACCGGGAAGATCGCCGTGAAGGCCAGCAGCCAGACCCCGTGCAGGATGCGGGACGCCTTCGTACGGGCGCCGGCCTGCACGTTCGCGGCGCTCCGTACGATGACGGCGGTCATCGGCAGGGCGCCCAGCAGCCCGCAGACCGTGTTGCCGGCACCCTGCGCCATCAGCTCCCGGTCGTAGTGGGTGCGGGGACCGTGGTGCATCCGGTCGACGGCCGCGGCGCTGAACAGGCTCTCCGCCGAGGCGATCAGTGCGAACGCCACCACGGTGCCGACCGCGCCGACCGACAGCAGCCCGCCGAGGTCGGCCGGGTTCGGCGGCTGGATCGAGCCGAGCAGGCCCTTGACCTCGATGCGTTTGACCGGCAGGTCGAAGGCGGCCGTGACCACGGTCGCGAGCGCCACCGCGACCAGCGCGCCCGGGATGACCCGCAGCCGCTTCGGCGCGTACTTCCAGCAGATGAGGATGACGAGCGTGCCGATGCCGATCCCGCCGGCGGCGAGGGCGGCCGGTTCGGTCGCCGAGTCGGTGAGCAGGTTCGGCAGCCCGGCGAGGTTGGCCATCGCCGCGCCGGGCGACCTGTTGTCGAACAGGCCGTGCACCTGGCCGGTCACCAGGACCAGCCCGATGCCGGCCAGCATGCCGTGCACGACCGAGATCGAGATCGCGCGGAACCATCGGCCCAGCCGCAGCGCGCCCATCCCGAGCTGGATGAGGCCCGCCGCGAGCACGATCAGCCCGAGGGACCGCAGGCCGTACTCCCGCACGGCTTCGAACACGAGCACGGTCAGACCGGCGGCCGGTCCGCTGACCTGCAGACTGCTGCCCGGCAGGGCGCCGGCGACCAGGCCGCCGACGATCCCGGTGATCAGGCCGAGCTCGGCCGGGACGCCGGAGGCGACCGCGACGCCGATGCACAGCGGCAGGGCGACGAGGAAGACGACGATCGATGAGAGAAGGTCCTGCCGGACGTGACGGAAGGCGCCACGTCCGGTGAAGGGCGGTGCCATGTTCACCTCGTTCCAGGGTCGGAAGGGTCAGAGCGGCAGGAAGACGCCGGTGTCCGGGCGGTGGGCGCTGACGACGCCGGTGTCGATCGCGTAGAACCAGGCGTGCAGCGCGAGCCGGCCGTCCGCCGTCCGCGTCGCGACGCTCGGGTGGGTACGGAGCCGGTCGAGCTGGGTCAGCACGTGCCGCTGGACGGCGGAGGTGATCGCGGGTCCGTCGGCGTCGGCCACCGCGTCCCGTACGGGGTCGTGCGGCTCGGTGTGGGTGAGCCAGCGCCGGACCGTCGGAAGGGCGCTCAGGTCGTCGGCGCGCAGGAGCGCGCCCACGGCTCCGCAGTGCGAGTGCCCGCAGACGATGACGTTGGCGACCTCGAGCACCTCGATCGCGTACTCGATGGTGGCTGCCTCGGCGGTCCCCCGTTCGGCGTCGTGGACCGGGACGATGTTCCCGGCGGTGCGGAGTTCGAAGAGCTCCCCCGGACCGGCGCCCGTGATGAGCGTGGGGACCACGCGGGAGTCGGAGCAGGTGATGAAGAGCGCCTCGGGGCGCTGGCCCTCGGCGAGCCGACCGAGGTCCGTACGCCGGTCGGCGGCCCGCTCCGGGAAGAGACGGGCGTTGTCGATCAGCGACTGCATGGCACAGCCCTTTCTGTGGTCGCCGGCATGGAACCGGCGAGAACGGACGGGTACTGGCGAGCGTTCACGCGCACGCGAGGCACGGCGCTGGGCCGTCGCGGGCAGCGTCGATCAGGTGGTGTCGGTCAGATGACGTCGATCAAGGCGTCGATCAGGTGGCGTCGGCGACGATGCCGTCTGCGGAGAAAAGGGAGATCCCGGGCGGCGCTGGGTCGCCCTGGGCGGCGTCGATCAGCAGCGGAAGACCTGCAGCGACGCGGGAGTGCGTTCGTGCGGGTGCCAGGCGAGGCCGCGATCGCTGGTCGCGACGGCCGATCCGGCAGCCGAGCCGGTGGCCATGCCGGCGGTCGGCGCGGCCTGGCGGGTGTCCTGGTCGGGCGGCAGGCCCGGCATCCGGCGACGGCCGAGCGCGACGTGCGCGGTGACCGAGGCGGGGTCGGCCGACTCCTCGCCGGCGAGGTCGTCCTGCCCGGCCGCCGACGCGGCGGCTGCGGCGGGTGCCTGCGCGTGGCCGGCGGTCAGAAGGTCGGGACCGCCGAGGAACGCCAGCGCGATCAGCAGCACAGCTGCGATCAAGCCTCCGCGTGCCCTCAGCACGATGCCCCCCGACTCGGATCCTGACTGAATTGACCAAGGCCAGCCTAACCCGAGACCCTCCGTGATGAGGAGACCGCGTATGGTGCTGATTTGCCCGATGGCCAGCGACTTCTCGGTACGTCCTACCCCAATCTCGGGCGAATCCCCCCGCTCGGTCAGGGCGATTTAACGCGGAAGTTACACATCGTCCACGGACGGTGATCGCCGCGAGAAGGCGTACGGGCCGCGGGGAGACCCGCGGCCCGTACGCCTCATCTCGTGACCGGTTCACCGGTCGGGGCGGCTCCGCTCAGCCGCAGGCGCGATCCGGTTTGAGCGCGAAGTCGGCCGTCGTGGACGCCAGCTTCACGATCTTCACGGACCTGGTCTGCGGCGCCCAGCCGTCCTTGGCCGCGATCAGGGTGAGCGGGTTGTTGCGGACGTCGAGCCAGAGCACGTACTGGCCGTTCTTGTCGGTCTTGAGCGTGTAGCTCGCCGTCCAGCTGTCGATCTGCACGGTCGCCCCGGCCAGCGGCGCCGGTGCGCCGGTGCAGCCGGCACCCGTCACCGTCCCGGTGATCTTTCCCCAGGTCGAGGGCGGGTTCACCGTCAGCGTCACGGGCACGGAGGTCCCGCCGTACGGCGTCTTGGCGTCGACCGTCAGCTGGGCGGTGAACGTCCCCGGCTGGGTGATCGCGGCGACGCTCGCGTCGAACCTCACCGTGACCTTGGCGCTCTTGCCCGGCTGGATGGTCACCTCGGTCGGGTCCTCCGACAGCCACGGCACGTCCGCCGTCGCGACGCACTGGTCGTATCCGGGCAGGGTCTCGCCGCTCTTGACGGCGTTGAACCCGCCGGTGGAGCCTCCGATCTTGTACAGGCCGCAGGCGGCGCCGCCGCGGTACAGGGTGTTGTTGGAGTTGGGCAGGGCGGTCCACGAGTCGGAGTCGGGGTGGTAGGCGAAGCCCTGGTTGGTGAGCGTGCTCGTGCCGTTGGTCACGCCACCGGAGACGAGCAGCTGGCCGCCGGCCGTGGCGTAGCCCATCGCCCACAGGTCGATCGGCAGGTCGGCGATGGCCGACCAGGTCCCGCTCGACGGGTCGTAGGCGAAGGCGTGCCTGCTGCTGACGCCGGCCGACGAACCGCCCGCGCAGTACAGCTTCCCGCCGAGGCCGCCGCAGGCGAGCCAGGAGGTCTTCTCCGGGTACGCCGCCGCCGAGCTCCAGGAGTTCGCCGCCGGGTCGTACACCTGCACGTCGGTCGCGCCGCAGGCGTCCAGGCAGCCGCCCACGACATAGATCTTGCCGCCGAGGACGCCGACGCCGGCCCCGGCGTACGGCTTGGGGTTGTCCGCCCCGGCCGACCAGGCGCCGGTGGCCGGGTCGAAGACCTCCGTCTTGGCGACCGCGTCGCCGGTGGAGCTCCAGCCGCCGAGGACGTAGATCTTCCCGTCGACCGTCGCCGCCTGCGGGGCCTCCCGCCCGGTGCCCAGGTTCGCGATGGACGACCACGCCTGGCCGGCCGGGTCGTAGACGTACGCCTTGTTCAGGACGGACGTCGCGTCGACGCCGCCGAGCGAGTAGACCTTGCCGCCGGCGTTCACGACAGCGTTGTCCATGACCGCCGAGGGGTAGTCGGCGATGCTCGTCCACGGCGGCGCGTACGGCGCCGCGGCGGCCCTGGCGGCGGCCTGCGTACGGGCCGTGGCGCTCTTGTCCGGGCGGAACCGGCCCGCCGCGTAGTCTCCCTTCACCTTCTGCAGCGGCGCGCCCTGCGCCGCCGGGTGGTAGTCGCCGCTCTGCTCGCCGAGCTTGGCGGTCACGGGCGCCGAGCCGGTGTTCTTCAGGGTCAGGGTCGCGCTGCCCTGGCCCTGCCAGGCCACCGTCTTCGTCAGCTCGGTCGGCGTCACCGCGAGCCGGGGCGCGGCCAGCGTGAAGTCGGCCGCCGTCGCCCAGCCGGCCGCCACGTTCACGGTGGCGTCCTTGGCGGAGTAGCCGCTCGCCGACGCGGTGAACCTGTGGCTCCCGGTCACCGAGGAGAACAGCCAGTAGAAGCCGTCGCCGAGGTTCGGGTCGTCCGGCGTCGCCGCCGAGGTCGCCTTCTCCGCCGGCCGGTCGGCCGACGTCACGACGGCGCCGTTCACGCCCGCCCCGGTGTTGCCGTCGAGGACCTGGCCGACGACGAGGCCACCGGAGACCGGGTCGCACGTGCGCTCGCCGAGGAACACGTCGTCGACCTGCCACCAGTACCCGAACTTGCCGGTGAAGTGGAACCGCACCTGGACCGCGCTCTTGCCGGCCGCCGCCGACAGGTCGACCGTCTCCGTCCGCGGGCCGCGGGCGCTGGCCGCGTGGTGCGAGGCCGTCGTCCACGTCTGACCGCCGTCGACGCTGAGGTCGACGTCGCCGGCCTGGCCGGAGTAGTGGTAGTAGTCGCTGCGGAAGGACACGATCGGATGCGTCTTCCCGGTGAAGTCGAGGACCGGGCTGATCAGCGACGTGTCCTGGGTGTTGCCCGCGCCGTACTTGTCGCTGTCGACGATGGCGAAGCCGCCGGACCCGCCGGTCTTGTTCCCGCGCGCGCCCGGGTCGTCGAACACCCACGTCTGGCCCTTGCCGGCCTTGTCGTCGACCGTCCAGCCGGACGGCGCGGCGGTGCCGTCGAAGCCCTGCGTCGCGCCCGAGTAATTGAAGCCGTACCCGGGTGCGCTGCACGTCGTCTGGTCCACGAGCGTGCTGACGTCGTGCGTCGCGTCGGAGGACCCGACGCGCACGTCCTGAGAGTCCTGCCGGTAACCGGGGTACAGCGGGTCGACCTGCAGCGTGTACGTGTCGTCCGCGGGCAGGCTCAGGGCGTACCGGCCCGTCTTCGGATCGGTGTAGGCCACCGCGGTCGGCTCGTCCTTGACGCCCACGGTCGCGTACATCGGCCAGCCGTGGCCGGACCCGTCCCGTACGAGGCCGGTCACGTTGACGCGCGCCTTGGCGGTCAGCGCGAGGTTCTCGGTCACCGTCTGACCGTCGGCGACCTGCACGCCGCTCACGGTCCTGGCGGTGTAGCCGAACTTGCTCGCGGTCACGTCGTACGTTCCCGGCGGGACGCTGAGCGTGTAGTTCCCCTGGCCGTCCGTCGTGGTCGTGGCCTCGCCCGCCGTGACCTTGGCGGCGGCCAGCGGCGCCGCGCCGTCCGTGACCGTTCCGGTGACGATCCCGTGCGGCCCGGACCGGAACGCCCCGACGCCCTTCGGCGTGCCGAGCCCGGTCGGCCCGTCGTACCCGGTACCCGCCGTGCACAGGTACGCCGGGCTGCAACTGCCGTTCGACCCGCTGGTCACGTCGTTGAGGTCGCCCGGGTGGGCGTACGGCAGGGCGTTCGGCGAGGAGCCCGCCGCCGGCGTGCCCGCGAGCGCGTAGACCGAGGCGATGATCGGAGCGGACGCGCTCGTGCCGCCGTAGACATGCCAGCCGCCGTTGTAGACGGCGACGCCGGTGTTCGGGTCGGCCACCGCGGACACGTCGGCGATCGACCGCCGGGCACAGCCGCTGTCCTGCTGGAACGACGGCTTGGTCTCGTAGGCGGAGCAGCCGCTGCCCGCGCCGTCCCACACGCTCTCGGTCCAGCCGCGCGCGGAGGAGTCCTTGACGAGCGACGTGCCGCCGACGGCCGTGACGTTCGGCGACGCCGCCGGGTAGCTCGTGCCGTACCCGTCATCGCCGGTGCTGGCCGTGATCACGACGCCGGGGTGGTCGAAGTAGGCGTCGTCCGCCTGGCCCTCGTCGGAGCCCTCACCGCCGCCGTAGCTGTTGGAGACGAACTTCGCGCCCTGCGCGACCGCCTGGTTCACCGCCGCGCCGAGGTTGTCCATGTAGTTGTCGTCGGCCTCGACCAGCAGGATCTTGCAGCTGGGGCAGACCGCGCTGACCATGTCGACGTCGAGCGCGATCTCGCCGGACCATCCGGAGTCCGGCGGCGGATAGGTCGTTCCGCCGCGCTGGTCGATCTTCTTGAAGCAGCCGTTGGCGGTCGTGCACGCCGGCAGCCCGTACTGCTGCCGGTACACGGCCAGATCGGCCTCGGCGTTCGGGTTGTCGAACGCGTCGACGATCGCCACCGTCTGTCCCGCCCCGGTGTCCGGGAGGGCGTAGGCGCTGACCAGGTCGGCGGGCGCCCATCCGGCCGGGGTGCTGTTCGGCTGCACGCCCTTCGGGCCGATGGCGTCGTCGCGGACGAACGCCAGGCAGGCCATCTCCCCGGCCCGGCTCGGTTTCGCGCACGCCCGGCTGGTCGGATGGAGCCCCGGGGAGGTCGGGCCGGACGCCTTGGTGTGCGGTGCCGGCCGCTTCGCCGGGAGCCCGGACGCGGAGGCCGCCGGAACGGTGATCGCCGTGAGCACGGCCGTCATGAGCGCCACGATGAGGGCGCCCACGCGCCCGCCCACGAGGGGTGGGGGGAGGCGACGAGGCCGCCGCCGGGTGGGAGGTTGGGACATGTACGTCTCTCCTGGCGGGGGTGGCTGGGACCCGGATCGCGGGTCTCGAACACGCCGATCGTCGCCCAAGAGACGGTAAAGATCACGTCCGCATTTGGCCGAGAGTCAAGGTCATTGTCAGCTTGAAAACTCCCGAAAAAACGCTCAAAGCGTTAGGAGCTTACGAAGAGTGAGTTTTCGGGCGTTTCGGCACATGCAGCTGGAACGTGCCAGTAACGATCCCTACAAACCCAGGCCCTCAATCTTGGCCGACGCGAGGGCGGTCGGGGCCGGGCGCGGGGGTGCGGCCGTGAGGGGGCGGTCGGGTTCGGGCGTGCGAGGGCGCGGCCGGGAGTGGGTACGGGGTGATGCAGGCGTTACGAAAAGCGCCCCCGCCGTGTGGCGGGGACGCTTTTCGGTCGTACATCCCGGCATACCCCTCCGGCCTCGGTCGGCCGGGCGACCGGGTGGCTCAGACGCCGAGACGGCACTCAGCTCTTACTCGTGCCGTCCTTCTTCTCGTCGTAGTCCTCGGCGTAGTCCGCATAGCGCGCTGCGAGGTCTTCGTACGACGAGTCGTCGTCGTAGGGGTCATGGTCATCCTGCGAGTTCTGGTTGACGCCCAGCTCGCCGCGCAGGCGATCCAGGTCCGTCCCGCCGCTGTTGTACTTCAGCCGGCGAGCAACCTTAACCTGCTTGGCCTTGGCTCGGCCGCGCCCCATTGGCTCGACCCCCTCGATGGTCGGGGACCCGTCGTATCGGCCCCACTTACGCTCGCTTACGCATCCGCAACCGGGCGCGACAACACGACACGCACCGGCTACGGATACAACCGTACCCGTTTTGCGCCTAGCTCGGTACGTCGTCTGCACGGCAGCGGCTGGTCTAGAGCTTAACCCACCGATCCGGTGTGCGCTCCGGTGGCCTTCTCCGGCGGGAGGATCCGCAGCGTGCGCCGATCACGGGTTCAGCAGGATGCCGCGCAGGCGGCCGATTTCGGACATCCGGCGCTCGGCGAGTCGATCCGCCGCAACGGCGGGCGGTACGCCCTCGTCTGCGGCGATTGCGAAGATTCGCCGGGTCGTCTCGAAGATGCCGCTCGCCTTCTGCTTCGCCCGATCGAAGTCGAATCCCTCGATCTCGTCGGCGACCTGGATCACCCCGCCGGAGTTCACGACGTAGTCGGGCGCGTAGAGGACGCCACGGTCGTCCAGCTGCTTCTCGATGCCGGGGTGGGCGAGCTGGTTGTTGGCGCCGCCACAGACGACCTTGGCACCCAGCACGGCCACCGTCTCGTCGTCGAGGGCCGCGCCGAGCGCACAGGGGGAGTACACGTCGATGTCGGAGGCGATGAGGGCCGCGTGGCCGTCGACCGCGTCGACCTCCGGGTGCCGGGCCCGTACGCGCTCGACGGCGGCCGCGTCGACGTCGGTGATCACCACGTCCGCGCCGTCCTCGCGGAGGTGCTCCACGAGCCGGTGGCCGACCTTGCCGACGCCCTCCACGCCCACGCGACGGCCGCGCAGCGTCGGCGAGCCCCACACGCGCTCGGCCGCCGCCCGCATGCCCTGGAACACCCCGAACGCGGTGAGGATCGACGAGTCGCCGGCGCCGCCGTGCGCGACCGTACGGCCCGTCACGTACGCGCACTCGCGCGCGATGACGTCCATGTCCTCGGAGAACGTGCCCACGTCGCAGGCGGTGAAGTAACGGCCGCGCAGCGACTGGACGAAGCGCCCGTACGCCCGCAGCAGCGCCTCGGACTTGTCCGTCGCGGGGTCGCCGATGATGACCGCCTTGCCGCCGCCGAGGTCGAGATCGGCGAGGGCGTTCTTGTACGCCATGCCCTTGGAGAGGTTGAGGACGTCGTCGAGGGCCTCGTCCTCGGAGCCGTAGGGGTAGAAGCGGGTGCCGCCGAGCGCGGGCCCCAGGGCGGTCGAGTAGATCGCGATGATCGCCTTGAGGCCGCTGGCCTCGTCGTGGCAGAAGACGACCTGCTCGTGGGGTGTGCCGAAGACCTTCGTCACTGTGGTGGCTCCTCTCTGAGCACACGCTGCTCATGGCCGGGGTGAGGCATGAGCGGAATACCCGGTGCGGCCGCATCATCGTGGATCGCACGATCAGGGCCGGCACCGGGGCATGAGTCCGACAGGATCAGGGTAGGCGTCTCACGGTCGGCGTGCGGGCAACGGCGCGGTGACCGGCCGAACAGGTCTCAGGAGCATCTCGGCGGCCCCGGCGACGAGCGTTTTCCGTACGGTCGTGTAACGATGCGATCGTGTTGCCTTACGCCGCCTACCTCCGGGTGTACGAACCGCTGACCGCCTACCCCGAGCCGGAGCGCTCGCGCTGGGAGGCGTACGCCGACTCACAGGAGCGGCCACGGCGGGTCGGTGCGCTGGGCGTCGAGCATACTCGTGCGCTCTGGCGGATGATCGCGGTTCCGCCCATCGTCGCGCCGACGCGTGAGAGCGGCGACGCGTACGTCCGGCGTGTCGAGGGCGTGACATATGTCTGTCCCTGGGAGACGCGCCTGCGGTCGTGGCTGGCGTTCGACCGCTTCCGCGCGGAGATGCCCGAGGGGCTGGCGGAGATGTTCGTGCCGGCGCGCGTCGCCGCACAGGCGGATGAGGCGTTCGACGGCTGGAAGCGCGCGTCCGGGTCGCTGACCCCGCACATCTTGTCCAGCACGTGGCAGGTGCCGCTCGCCTGGTTCGTGCCGTTCGTGGCCAAGGAGCGCTGGCTCGTGCTCGGCGGCCAGGGGGAGCCCGGATCCGGCGGGCCGACGACCGCCACGCCGACCCGTACGTTGATCTACGTCGCGCCGATGGCCCAGGCCCGCCGCCGTGTCGCGCGCGCCCGGGGCGTCCTGCGGCGCCAGGTGGGCGACGAGCTGGACCTCGGGGACATCGAGTCGGTGGGCCGCTGGCTCGAGGAGTTTCATCCGCACTCTTTGGTGGAACTCGACTACGGCGGACTTGTGCACCTGCTCGACGACGCGGCGTTGCGGGCCGATGAGTCGGTCGGAGAGATCGCCGCTGCGATCATGGGACTGGAGACCGGGCAGGCGGAAGTCGCCCTCGCGATGCACAAGCGTGTGACCGCCCGCTGGCGGGTTGTACGAGCTCTTGAATCCGCCAACTGAGCAAAATTAGCCGAATCACCGCGCGATGCGACTATACGTGTCGCTAGAATCACGCAGCGTGACTCGACCACCAAAAATCACAGAGTTGCTATCAGGGACTTGCCTGTTGCGCTCAGTGGTGGCATGGTTACGTCTTGTGATGTCAAAGTGGTCCATCCAGACCATAAGAGACATCAGTGGCACGCGCGAGGTTCAAACGCTGGATCGCTGTCATCGGTCCACGGAGGAGAGGCCGCACAAATGTCAGCTCGTACGCCAGAGGCCGAGCCCCTGCTGACGCCGGCAGAGGTGGCGACGATGTTCCGCGTCGACCCCAAGACCGTCACCCGTTGGGCGAAGGCCGGGAAGTTGACGTCAATCCGGACGCTGGGAGGGCATCGGCGCTACCGCGAGGCCGAGGTCCGCGCTCTGCTGGGGGGGATCCCGCAGCAGCGGTCGGAGTAGTCGGAGGACCCCGATCAGTCGTCGGTGACCGGTACGGACCCGCCGGCGACGTTCAACTGGGGGGCGCACGGCCGGCGGCCGCCGGGTGTGTGCGTGAGCCGCGAGGAGGCGGATGTCCGCCGCTCGCGGGAGGTCGGGGAGCTTCCGTGAGGTTCGACCGGTCCCGCTTCTTCGGGACCGAGCCGGGGGGTTGCACGGACTCCAGGTGATGGATGCCCCGCCCGAGACCGGGCGGGGCATCCACGCTGTCCGGTGTGTCGCCGGACATCCACGGTGCCGTCAGGGCATCCAGTCGTCCGGTGTGTCGCCGGGCGTCGGCTCGTCCGGTGTGTCGCCGGTGGCCGCGGGCCTGTCGCCGGTGGCCGGGCGGGCTCGTCGGCGTGTCACCGGCGTGTCGCCCGTCCAGGGGGGATCAGGTGGCGCGGGACTCGCGGGACAGCCGGTCGATGAGCGCCGCCACCTGCGGATCGTGCCGGGCGGCGACGTCCAGGAGCACGACGTGGTGGTCGATGAGCAGGCGTTCGAGTTCGTCCCGGGGGATGTCGCGGTGTTCGAGCCAGTCGAGGCCGGCGGTCTCCACCGACGCCATCCACGACCGGAGCGTGATGCGCAGGATGGGGCCCGGCTCGTCCGCGCCGATCGTGGCGATGATGCGGCTCATGACGAAGTTGCGGATGCCCTCGATCACCTCGCCGATCTCGCCCGTCCGGTACGCCGGGCCGCCCCGCAGCAGTGCGACGAACGCCGCGGCGTAGTGCTCGACGAAGTCGAAGTAGCGGTGCAGTGACACGGCCAGCCGCTCCAGCCCCCGGCCCTCCGCCGGCGGGTCGAGCAACTCGCCCAGCTGCTTGGCGGCGCTGTGCAGCGCGGCGAGGTAGAGCTCCTGCTTGCCGCCGAAGTAGTGGTAGACCAGCGCGCGGGAGGCCCCCGCCGCGTCGGCCACGTCATCGATCGAGATCTCCTCGGGCGGCCGGTCGCTGAACAGCTCCAGGGCGGCGGAGATCAGCTCCTCGCGGCGCTCGTCGACGCTCAGCCGGCGTCGGCCCGGTCGCCCGCCCGTCGAACGCCGGGCCTGCTCCGGTTGTTCGTCCGGAGCGGTTGCGCGATCACCCACAGTGGAAGCGTATCGGAGCGGGCTTTCTGGCGGTGGTTCGGTCAATTGCTGGTCAACGCATGGACCAGTTGTAGTGACCGGCCCGAAATGCCTCTCGGGCATGCCCATTACTGACTGTCACGGGCGAGAAAGGCGATGGGAGGGCATCATGGCATCTCCTCCCTTGCGGCGGTCCGCCGGTATCTGTCCCTGATTCAGGCGGTCGCTGGGACAGGAGAACCCCCATGCCCGAGGACCCACGCCAGGAGGCGGCCGTGCCCAAGGTGCCGGCGGCGAAGCCGACCATCCGTAATGTGGCGGAGCGCGCCGGCGTGTCGAAGTCGCTCGTCTCGCTCGTCATGCGCGGGTCACCGCACGTCAGCGAGGCGCGCCGGCAGGCGGTGCTGAAGGCGGCCCGAGAGCTCGGCTACCGTCCCAACGCCGTCGCCCGCAGCCTGGTCGAGGGACGCACCCGGCTGATCGGCGCGCTGGTCGCCGACCTGCACAACCCGTTCTTCGCCGAGTTCCTCGACGGACTGCAGGAGAGCCTGCACGGCGCCGGGCTGCGGATGCTCGTCGGCAGCGGCCGGTGGGACCCGCAGTTCGAGGCCGAGGCCGTCGAGGCGTTCCTGGAGATGCGCGTCGACGGCCTCGTGCTGCTCAGCGTCGTGCCGGAGACGCTCAGCGACACGGCCAAGACCGTTCCCGTCGTCGTCGTGGGCGAGCGCGACATCGAGGGCGTGGACATCGTCGTCGACGACGACGAACTCGGCGCGCGGCTCGCGGTCGACCACCTCGTCGAGCTCGGCCATCGCCGGATCGCCCACATCGAGGGCGCCCCCTCGACCACGGCGCACTACCGCCGGGCCGGGTACGAATCGGCGATGCGCCGGCACGGCCTGGAGGACCGCATCGTCGTCGAGCCCGGCGACTTCACCGAGGAGGGCGGCTACAGCGCCGCCCGCAAGCTGCTCGCCCACCCCGAGCCGCCGACGGCGATCTTCGCCCCGAACGACCTCGTCGCCACCGGCGTCCTGTCCGCCGCCGACGAACGCGGCCTGCGCGTCCCGGCCGACATCTCGATCGTCGGATACGACAACACGCACCTGGCCGCCATCCGCCACATCGCGCTGACCAGCGTCGACCAGCCCCGCCGCGACATGGGCCGGGTCGCGGCCGAGCGCCTGTGCGCGCGCATCGACGACCCGTTCCGCGCGCCGGAGCAGACCCTGGTGGTGCCGCACCTGGTGAAGCGCTCGACGACCGGTCCCGCCCCGAGCTGAACCCGGCCGGACCACCGGTCTCGTTCCGCACCAGGGCCGGCCGGGCTCCCTCTGCCCCGTACTCGGCCCGGCGGAGGATCGTCGTACGGCATCGCCGATCTACCTTCGGGCGCTCCGCGTCCCGCCGGGGTCTCCGGTCGGTAAGGGGGTCGTCAAGCTCCACCGGACCCCCGTACACGCGGCCGGCGCGCCCGCCTTAATGGACGCGTGACCGCCGCCCGGCGGTCCATCACCGGGAATTCGCCGCCGGCCCTGTTCGGGGGGACGGCCGGGGCGCGGACCGGGGCCGCCGGGCGGCGGACGGGCGGAGCCGAGAGATGCCAGGGGGCGATCGTGCGTGATCCGGAGCTTGTGTCATCCGCGCAGCGCGCGGCGAGTGAGCTGGAGCGCGCCTGGTCGCAGTGGCGGCACGCACGTGGGCTGATCGAGGAGGTGACGGAGTCCGTCGCCGGATACGTCAGCCACTCGATCGATCATCCGTGGGGACGGCCCCGTGTGGTGCTCGGTCTGGACGCCGACGAGGCCAGAGCCCTCGCCGTCCTCCTCGGCAAGGAGAGCGCGGTGCGCTGACCGCGAGGCCGTCCGACCGCAGGCGTGGCCGTCGCCGCCCGACTCAGCGCGGAGAGAGCGGCGGCGGCCACTCGCCTCTACGCGGCCACTCGCCTCTACGCGGCCACTCGCCTCTACGCGGCCACTCGCCTCTACGCGGCCACTCGCCTCTACGCGGCCAGTCGCGTCCATGGTGCCCACTCGCCGTCCCGGCGGCTCTCGCGTCGCGGAAGCCCCGGCTGTTTTCGAGGGTGGGACGTCGCACTTGCCGACGTTTGGCAGACTGGTCGTGATGCGTTGTTCGACGGTTCGCTCCGGCAGGGCACTGAGCGCCCTAGTCATGACCATGCTCGCGGGTGGTCTCACGGCCTGCGGGTCCGGAGGCTCGTCCTCGGCGTCGGCGGCTCCGCCGACGGTGTCGGCCGCCTCCCACCACTCCGCCCCGGCCTCCTCCGGCGCCCCGTCGCCGACGAGTGGATCGAGCGGGCAGGGCCCGCTCGCCGGGAAGGTCATCGTGCTCGACCCGGGGCACAACGGCGGTAACGCCGAGCACCCCGAGGTCATCAACAAGCTCGTCGACATCTACAACGGCAAGAAGCCCTGCAACACGACCGGCACCGCGACGAACGACGACTATCCCGAGCACGCGTTCACGTGGGACGTCGCGAACCGCCTCGCCAAGATCCTGCGGGCGAAGGGCGCCAAGGTGATCCTCACCCGGCACAGCGACACGGGCGTCGGCCCGTGCGTCGACGAGCGCGCCCGGATCGGCAACCGCGCGCACGCGGACGCGGTCCTGGCCATCCACGGCGACGGCGCGCCCGCCAAGGGCCACGGGTTCCACATCATCGAGCCGGCGAAGATCAAGGGCGGCCACAACGACGCGATCCTCGCGCCGTCCCGCACGCTGGGCAAGGACCTGCGCGACGCGTACCACGAGGGCACCGGCATCCCGTACTCCACCTACCTCGGCAAGGACGGCATCGACGTCCGCGGCGACCTCGGCGGCCTGAACGTCTCGACGCGGCCGGCGGTGTTCATCGAGGCGGGCAACATGCGCAACGCCGGTGACGCGGCCAAGATGAAGAGCCCCCAGGAGCGCGAGCGGATGGCCGAGGCCCTCGCGAACGGCTTCGTCAAGTTCCTGGGCTGAGCGTGACCGTCGACGAGGGCGCCGCCGCGCGCGTGCGCGGGCTGTTCGAGCACGCCGACTACACCGTCGCCGGGGTCCGGCACCTCCTCGGGCCGGTCGCCGGGGCCGCGCTGGCCCGCGACGAGATCGTTCCGGCGCTGCGCGCCACGCGGGGCGGCACGCCGCTGGAGAGCCTGGTCCGGCTGTTCTGGCTGCAGGTGCCCGTGCCGGAGTCGGCGCTGCCGGTCGACGACCTGGCCGCCCTCGGCCTGGTCGAACGCTCCGGCGGCGAGGTCCGCGCCCTGCTGCACGTCGAACCGGTCGAGTCCGCGTCCGGCGCCGGCGATCCGCCCTCCGCCCGCGGCCATGTCGTCTCCGACCTGAAGGCACGGCCGGGCGGCGTCCCGCTGCGGCCCGACCACGTCGTCGGGCAGGGCGGCGCGTCGAACAACCTGGCCCAGCTGGTCGTGCGCGGCCCGGTCGGCGACGTCCTGGACCTCGGGACCGGATCCGGCGTGCAGGCCGTGCATCTGGCGGACCGGGCCCGGAGCGTCACCGCCACCGACGTCAGCTCGCGCGCCCTCGACCTGGCCCGGCTGAGCTTCGCGCTCTCCGGGATCGACGCCCAGCTGCTGGAGGGCTCGCTGTTCGAGCCCGTCGAGGGCCGTACGTTCGACCTGGTCGTGTCGAACCCGCCGTTCGTGATCTCACCCGATCTGCGCTTCGAGTACCGCGAGACGGGGCTGCCGGGCGACGAGCTGTGCCGGCGCCTGGTCCGGCGGGCGCCCGCGCACCTGGCGCCGGGCGGCTGGTGCCACCTGCTGGCGAACTGGCTGCACGTCGAGGGCGAGGACTGGCGCGAGCGCGTCGCGGACTGGATCGAGGGCGTCGACGGCTGGGTGGTCCAGCGCGACGTGCAGGACCCCGCGGAGTACGCCGAGCTGTGGCTGCGGGACTCATGTGACGTCGGCTCGCCGGAGTACCGCCGCCGCTACGACGCCTGGCTGGACTACTTCGAGGCGCACAAGGTCACCGGCGTCGGCTTCGGCTGGATCACCCTGCACGCCTCCGGCGGGGAGGACGTACGGGTCGAGGAGCTGCGGCACGCCGTCGACCAGCCCGTGGGCGCGTACGTCCGGGACGTCGTACGCGCGCGGCCGCGCCTCACCCTGGAGACGACGCTG
Source organism: Actinoallomurus rhizosphaericola (assembly GCF_024055675.1). Classification (NCBI taxonomy): domain Bacteria; kingdom Bacillati; phylum Actinomycetota; class Actinomycetes; order Streptosporangiales; family Thermomonosporaceae; genus Actinoallomurus; species Actinoallomurus rhizosphaericola. Next base: position 194,277 of record NZ_JAMXMW010000015.1, read on the forward strand.
CGCACCGCGCCGGGAGTCGTCCAGGAGCAGATCGGCCCGCCCGGCGCGGAGGATCCCGAGCGGATCGTGCTGCGGCAGTCGTACGGGCTGCGCCGCGCCGCCCAGGTCGGAACGGTCGAGGCCGCACTGGCCGGGGCCTGTGACGGCGACCTGCCCCTCGGCCCGCTGCTCGACGCGATCGCCGAGCTGACCGGCGCGGACGCCGGCACCGTACGGGCCCGGGCCCTCGCCCTGCTGCCCGATCTGGTGGCCGACGGGTTCTTTGACATGATTTGAGCCATGGTCCCGATCCGTACGCTCACTCTCGGGGTGCCCGAGCCGCACCCGCTGGCCGCGGACGTCGTCGCGAAGGGCGCGGACGCGCTGCGCCGCGCGGAGGCGGTGTTCCGCGACGCCGGATACGAGGTGCAGACGCTGCGCCTGTCCACCCGTCCCGTGTTCGGCGACATGACGCCGACCGCCGCGTACGCGCGCGACCTGCAGGCCGCGCTCGACGACGCCGGCCTGACGTACTGCTCGCTCGGCCCGGCGACCTCGGGCGTCGAGACGATCCCGGACCTGCTGATCGGCAACGACGCGCTGAACTGCACCGTTCGCCTCGACGGCAACACCGCGGCGGCCCGTCCGGCGGCGGAGGCGATGCTGCGGCTGGCGGAGGAGACGGAGGAGGGCTTCGGCAACTTCCGGTTCGCCGTGCTGGCGTGCGTCCCGCCGGGCAGCCCGTTCTTCCCCGCCGCCTACCACGAGGGACCGGCGAACCTCACGGTCGGCCTGCAGGGCGCGAGCATCGCGGTCGGCGCGGCCAAGGGCGGCCTGGACGGCCTGTCCGAGCGGGTCGCCGCGGCCGTCACCGAGGAGGCCGCGCCGGTCGTACGGCTCGCCGAGCGGGTGGCGGCCGAGCTCGGGGTGGCGTTCGGCGGGATCGACCTGTCACCGGCCCCGAACGGCCCGGACTCCATCGGCGCGGCGTTCGAGGAGATCACCGGCGAGTTCGGCGCGCCCGGAACCCTCGCCGTCGCCGCCGCGCTCACCACCGGCATCCGGAGCACGGACCTGCCGACCTGCGGCTACAACGGGCTGATGCTGCCGGTGATGGAGGACGTCGTGCTGGCCCGGCGCTGGGAGGAGGGCCGGATCGGCCTGCACGACCTGCTGGCGTACTCTTCGGTCTGCGGCACCGGCCTGGACACCGTTCCGCTGCCCGGCGACAGCTCCGCCGACGCCATCGCCCGGCTGCTGCTCGACGTCACCGCCCTGGCCGTACGGCTGCGCAAGCCGCTGTCGGCGCGGCTGTTCCCCGTGCCGGGCACGCGCGACGGCGACCGTACGGCGTTCACCTCCGAGTACCTGACGAACACGACGGTCAGGTGGTGACGCGCCGGATCGCCTCCAGCGTCGTCTCGACGTACGTGCCGGGGTCGGCGAGGAAGACGTCGTGGTCGTCGTCGATCTCGAGTACCTCGGCGTCGAGGCGGCGGGCCATGCCGTACTGGTCGCCGGGCGGCACCGCGCGGTCCCGCGTCGTCACGACGACGGCCGTCGGCAGCCCGGCGAGCTGCGGCGCGTGCCGCCGGAAGTCGAACTCGTACTCCGCCAGCATCGTGTCGATGACCGCGCGGGGATGGGCCCGTACGAGCTCGCGGCGCAGCCAGGGCCACAGCCGGGCGGTCTCCGGGCTGCGCTTGCGCGTGTCGCTGAAGTAGCGCAGCGGCGCCGTACGGCCGACGTCGAAGCGGGTCAGCGGCCGGAGCGCCTTCAGCAGGGGCCGCGTGACCCGGTCGGCGGGGCTGTCGAAGCGCAGGGCGGTGGACTGCAGCACCAGGCCGGCGACCCGGTCGGGGTGGCGGCGCGCGAGTTCGAGGGCGACGGGGCCGCCCAGGGAGTAGCCGCACACGACGACCTCGTCGATGCCCAGCGCGTCGAGCAGCGCGGCCTGGTCGTCCGCCGCGGACTCGATGCGGAACCGCCCGGGCCGCGTCGGCCCGCGCCCGTGCCCGTGGTGGTCCATGGCCACCATGCCCTGCGACAGGTGCGGCATGAGGTGGCAGAAGTTCACGTCCGCGGTCAGGGCCCAGCCGTGCAGGAGAAGAACGGGCGTGGGGCCCTCGACGACCCGCACGGTGACCTCGCCGCGTCGGGGCAGCGTGAGCACACGGGCGGGGGGCAGGTCGGGTTCGACGATGTGTTCGCGTGACCTGCCGACCGGGCGGACGAACGAGAGTCCACGCCGGAGATCCGCCTGCATCGAACTCATGATCCGAATGGTGGCACGCCCGGGTGTCGCCGAGGTATGAGACCGTCGTCACATCTGTGTACTCCGGGCTTGACTACGCTGAATTCGATGGAACGCATCCTCGTCAGCTCCTGTCTCGTCGGCACTCCGGTGCGCTACGACGGCACCGGCAAGCGCAGCGACCACCATCTCTTCGCGCGGTGGCGGGACGAGGGGCGCCTCGTGCCGGTCTGCCCGGAGGTACGGGGCGGGCTGCCCGTGCCGCGGCCGCCCGCCGAGATCCACGGCGGGCTCGGCGGTGACGTGCTGGACGGGCGGGCGCGGGTGCTGACCCCGGACGGCGCCGACGTCACGGCCCACTTCCTCACGGGCGCGCGGCACGCGCTCGACCAGGCGCGCGCGCACGGCGTGCGGATGGCGATCCTCAAGGAGCGGAGCCCCTCCTGCGGCGTCGCGCGGATCTACGACGGCGGGTTCAGCGGCACGACGGTGCCGGGCGAGGGCGTCACGACGGCCCTGCTGGAGCGCCACGGGATCGCGGTGTTCGCCGAGGACGACGTCGACGCGGCGGCGGCCCACCTGGCCGACCTGGAGCGCCGCCGGTAGCAGCGCTCTCGGTGCAGGCGCTCACCATGGAACGGCCGTAAGAGGCAACGCGATATGTCTTGACCTCTCGACGCCTACGCGATATATCTTCTCTGAAACCGAGTAAAAACACCAGAGGAGAAGTCATGACCGCTACCGACGAGTCCCGGATGGGCGTCGGCACCTCGGCGGGGTACCGCTGGCGGTGGGTCGCCCTGTTCGTCATCCTGGCCGCCGAGGTCATGGACATGCTCGACGCCATGATCACGAGCATCGCGGCGCCGTCGATCCGCGCCGATCTCGGCGGCAGCGCGAGCATCGTGCAGTGGCTGGGCGCCGCCTACACGCTGGCGATGGCGGTCGGCCTGATCACCGGCGGGCGGCTGGGGGACGTCGTCGGCCGCAGGCGGATGTTCGTGATCGGCGCGCTGGGCTTCACGGCCGGCTCGCTGCTGTGCGCCCTCGCGCAGGACCCGGAGATGCTGATCGCCTTCCGCGGCCTCCAGGGGCTCTTCGGAGCCGTCATGCTCCCGCAGGGCCTCGGCATGATCAAGGAGATGTTCGCCGAGGAGGAGATGGGCAAGGCGTTCGGCGCGTTCGGCCCGGTGATGGGCCTGTCCTCGGTCGGCGGCCCGATCCTCGCCGGCTGGCTCATCGACGCCGACCTCTTCGGCACCGGCTGGCGGATGATCTTCCTCATCAACCTGCCGCTCGGGCTGCTGGCCGTGCTCGGCGGGCTGCGGTTCCTGCCCGCCTCCCGGTCGCCGGAGGCGGCCAGGCTCGACCTCGTCGGCGTACTGCTGGCCGCGCTCGCCTCACTGCTGATGGTCTACCCGCTGGTGCAGGGCCGCGAGCTCGGCTGGCCGGCGTGGACCTTCGCGATGATCGCCGTCGGCGTCGCCGTCTTCGGGCTCTTCGGCTGGTACGAGGCCCGTACGAAGCGCGCGGGCGGCCATCCGCTCGTCGTGCCGAGCCTGTTCCACAAGCGCGGCTTCACGGGCGGGCTGGTCGTCGGAACCGTGTTCTTCTCCGGCATGGCCGGGTTCTCCCTGGTCTTCAGCCTGTTCCTGCAGATCGGGCTCGGGTACTCCCCGCTGCGGGCCGGGCTGTCGACGGTGCCCTGGTCGGCCGGCGTGGTCATCGGCTTCGGGGTCGCGCAGGCGGTCCAGAAGTTCGGCCGCCGGGTGATCCACGGCGGGACGCTGGTGATGGCCCTCGGCGTCGCGGCCATCGTCCTCACCCTGCACCTGGCCGGCACGGGCGTCGGCCCGTGGGACTTCGTCCCCGCGCTCACGCTCACCGGCATCGGCATGGGCCTGCTGATGGCACCGTTCTTCGACACCGTGCTGGCGGCGGTCGAGCCCCACGAGACGGGTTCGGCGTCCGGGACGCTCACCGCCGTCCAGCAGTTCGGCAGCGCCCTCGGGGTCGCCGTCCTCGGCACCATCTTCTTCGGGGTGCTCGGCGGCCAGGTCGCGTCGGCCACGGACTCGGCGGCGCCCAAGGCGTTCGCCGCGGCCGGAGTGTCCGGACCGGCCCGGGACCGGCTCGTCGCCGGGCTGCGCGACTGCGGCCACGACCGGGCGGTGGCCAGGGACGCCGAGGCGGTCCCCGCCTCCTGCCTCCGCGCCGAGGGAGAGGTGCGCGCCGCGGGCGTCCCGGCCCAGCGCGCGGCCGCCGACGTCGGCCGTACGGCGGTGAAGAGCGGGTTCGTCGAGACGATGAAGATCGTGCTCTGGGTCGAGGTGGGCCTGCTCGGCCTGACCTTCCTCGCGGCGTTCCTGCTCCCGAGGCACGCCCGCGAGCCGAAGTGAGACGCGAGGGGTGCTAACTCTCGAGCCTCCGGCGCCGTGCATCGGCGTCGGAGGCTCGGCGCTGCACGCCGACCCCGCCCCAGAACGCGAACCCGGTAATGATGATCTTCGGTGCGCCCGCCGCGCCCACGCCGCTCGCGCGGTGGTCGAAGCCGCCCATGATGCCGATCCCGTTCACGTGGACCTCGGCGTCCTCGGGAACGATGATCTCCACGCCGCCCATGACGGCGAACGCCCGGATGGTCACCACGGGCGCCTCGAACGTCGCCTCCCGCAGGTCGAGCTGCCCACCGCCCCAGAACGCCACGGCGGTGAACTCCTCGGGGACCACCCACGTGCCCTTGCGCTGGAACCCGCTCATGATCCCGAACGCCGACCGGGATCCGGGCGTCCCGCCGAACCGGTCCCCGCGCGCCGCGGCGGCCGGCCGGGCCGCCGGTTCGGGCAGGTCACGGGTGATGGGCTCCAGGTCGCCGTACGTCTTGGCGGCGTAGACTGCCGTGAGGCGCTCGTCGAGCTCCTCGAGGTCGAGCCGGCCCTCGCCCGCCGCCTCGCGCAGGATTGCCGCGACCTGGTCGCGCTCGGCGTCGGAGATGCGCATCTCGCGCCGCTCCGGAAGATTCGTCATGGCGCCACCCTAGATCGCCCGCGTCCCGGTGCGTAGGGTTCGTGGTGGTGCCGAACACCGCTGGGGGTGCTCATGAAGCCGTATCGAACCGCCCTTCTCGCGTCGCTCGTCCTCGCCGGCGGAGCCGCCCTCACCGGCCTTGCGCCCGCCGCGCAGGCCCAGACCTTCGACCCGTGCTCCGCCGCGAACCAGGGCAGGCTGCGCTACACCACCGGCTCGGCCTCGCACGTCGTGTTCGCGATCTCCTCCTCGTTCGACTCGAACCACGTCGTGGTCACCGAGTGCGCGAAGCAGGGCAACGCGTGGAAGCGGGTCAGCGTCACCACGGGACGCGCGGGGACCGGCGCCTTCGCCCGGCCGGGCGCGAAGCGCGAAGGTGACGGCGCGACGCCGACCGGGTCGTTCACGCTCACCGAGGCGTTCGGGCTCGGCAACCCCGGGACGAAGCTCAAGTACCGCACCCTGCGCAGCAGCGGCGACTGCTGGGGCGCCACCCCGGGCAAGAGCCACTACAACGAGTACTACTCGGACCCGTGCCGCTCGACCGACGAGGACCTGTCGGCGATCGCGCAGCGCGGCCCGTACCACCAGGCCGTCGTCATCAACTACAACCGGCCGAATGCCAAGCCCGGCCTGGGGTCGGCGATCTTCTTCCACGTCGGCGGCATCACCCCGACCGGCGGATGCGTGTCGATCAGGGAGTCGAGGCTGCGCGCCGTCATGCGCACCCTCGTCCCGAACGACCGGATGATCATGGGTCCGCGGAGCGCGCTCTTCCGCTCGTAGCCCTACGACCCGGCGTACGACCCATGACCGATGGCCCGGTGCCGTGCCCGCGTGCGTGAATAAGGCATGGACGACATCCGGGTGAAGGCCTACCTGGCGCGCATCGGCGCGGACCTGCCCGCGCACCCCGACGACGAGGCTCTTCACGACCTGCACCTGCGGCACCTGCTCGCCGTGCCGTTCGAGAACCTCGCCATCCACCTGGGCGAGGACATCGTCCTCGACGAGGACGCCCTGGTCGCCAAGATCGTCGACCGCCGGCGGGGCGGGTTCTGTTACGAGCTCAACGGGGCGTTCGGGGCCCTGCTGTCGGCGCTGGGCTACGACGTGACGCACCTCGCCGCCCGTGTCCTCGGCGACGACGGACCGGGCATCCCGTACGACCACCTGGCCCTGCGGGTCGGGCCGTGGCTGGTCGACGTCGGGTTCGGCGACCACGCCCACCACCCGCTGCGGATCGACGAACGCGGCGAGCAGGAGGACCCCGGAGGCACCTTCCGGATCGTCGAGACCGTCGACGGCGACCTCGACGTGCTGCGGGACGGGCGGCCGGCCTACCGCCTGGAGACCCGCCCGCGGCGGCTGCGGGACTTCGTCGCCGGCTGCTGGTGGCACCGTACGTCCCCGGCGTCCCACTTCACCCGGTCCCTCGTGTGCTCGCTGCTCACCGAGACCGGCCGGATCACGCTGAACGGCCGCACCCTCATCCGTACGGTCGACGGCGAGCGACGTGAGGAACGGCTCGGCGACGACGCGGAGGTGCTCGCCGCCTACCGCACCCACTTCGGCGTCCAGCTCGACCGCGTCCCGGAGGTCAGGGCGTCCTGAACCCGTGGTCGGGACGGGGAGTAGTAGTCGGTCGACATGAGGCACAGCGCCGCGACCTCCTCGCGCCGCAGCCCGTCGGTCCTGCGACGGGGACCGCGGGGAAGACCGACGTCTTCCGGTTGCAGTGCCTTGCGACGACTCCGGAGGAACTCCGCCAGCCCAACACGATCGATCATGGCGTTTCCCCCATCTCGCGGTGCTGCGTCGTTTCTACCGCCTGTGGACAGAGGCAGCCACGGACCACCGATCCCCCCATCCGAGCGGAACGACGACCGGGCGAGCCTCGGACCGTGAGCTCAGGAGGAAGTCCCGTCAGGGGGTCCGGGCCTCACGCTCGGCGGCTCGTACGAGGCGGCGGGTCAGCGAGCGGAGCACCAGCAGCAGCGCCCGCTGGACGACACGCCCCGTGCCGGGGACCAGCTCGGTGAAGGAGCCCCGCCACACCACCGACGTGCCGCCGTCCGCACGGGCCTCGAACGTCACCTCGCCCCGGTAGTCCCGCAGCGGGGCGGGCGTGCGCAGCGCGTACCCGTGCAGCCGGTCCTGCTCGTACGCGACCGTCTCCTCACGGACGACGACCGGCCACAGGCCGAGGCGGCGGATCGCGCCGATCCCACCGGGCGCCGGGTCGCCCTGCCGCTCCCACGACGAGCGCGGCGAGAGGGTCCCGGCCCACTCCGACCAGCGGCCGCCGTCCGCGACCAGCCGGAACAACGCCGCCGGGGCGGCGCTGCTGCGCGCCGTCACCGTGACCGAGAACCTGCGTCCGTCGCCTGCCATGCCGACCTCCCGGGCGTCGCCCCCACGATCTCGCACCACGGCGGGCTCGGGAATCGTCACCGCCACGGTCGGCCGCAGCCGACGCACCGATCGGCGCAGAGGGGCGGCGGCTCCGGCTCACCACGGCGCCCGCATCGGAGCCTGCCGCTGACCGAGGCGGCATGCGGCTGTCAGTGACCGGTAGGCGCGCGGTCAGCGTCTCCGCCGAAGCTCTCGGACATGGCGAAACGAGAGATCATTCGGAACACCGTACGGATCGGGAGCATGGCGTCCGCCGGCCTCCTGGCGGCGGGCCTCACGGCGGCTCCGGCGCTGGCCACGCCGACGGACGCGGCGGACGGACGGCTGGTCAGGACGGCCTCGGGGCCGGTTCTGGGCAGCGTCGGCGCCGAGGTGCGGGAGTTCGACGGCATCCCGTACGCCGCGCCTCCGGTCGGCCCGTTGCGGTGGACGGCGCCCCGGCCCGTGACCCCCTGGTCCCAGCCTCGGAACGCGACGAAGCCGGGACCGGTGTGCGCGCAGCTGCCGTACAACAAGCCGGTGGGCAGCGCGGTCAGCGAGGACTGCCTCACCCTCAACGTCACGACGCCGCGCGGCGCGTCGGCGGCGCGGCCCGTGATGGTGTTCCTGCACGGCGGTGACCTGACCAGCGGCTCCGGGAGTCAGTTCGAGCCGCGCCGGATGGCGGCGCAGGGCGACGTCGTGGTGGTCACGGTGAACTACCGGCTCGGGATCTTCGGGTTCTTCGGGCACGCCGGGCTTCCCGGCTCGGGCACGTTCGGGTTGCAGGACCAGCAGGCGGCACTGCGCTGGATCCGGCGGAACGCCGCGGCCTTCGGAGGAGACGCCCGGAACGTCACGCTGTTCGGCCAGTCGGCCGGAGCGATCAGCACGTGCGGGCAGCTGACGTCCCCGGCCGCGAAGGGGCTGTACGACAAGGTCATCATCCAGAGCGCGAGCTGCGGCAGCTACACCCCGACCCTCATGCCCGGCCGGCAGGCGCCCGCGACGACCGCCACGGACAAGTGGAGACCGCTCGCGGCGGTCGACGCGCAGGGCGGCGCGCTGGCCAGGGACCTCGGCTGCGCGGACGAGGCGACCGCGATCGCCTGCCTGCGCGGGCTCCCCACCGACCGTCTCCTGCCGCACACCGAGGAGTTCTCCAGCGGGGCGTACGGCACGCCGACCCTGCCGGTCGACCCCGAGACGGCGATCCGCACCGGGCGGTTCGCGCACGTCCCGACGGTCATCGGGCACACCCGCGACGAGGGTCGCATGGTCACCGCCGCCCTCGTGAACCCGGCGATCGGCGGGGCGCCGATGACCGAGCAGCGGTACGTCCGGCTCACCGACCAGGCGTACGGGACGCGGGCGGCCGAGGTGCGCCGGCACTACCCGCCGTCCGCCTACGCGGCGGCAGGCGAGCAGTGGGCGCCCGCCCTGGCCTGGGCGGCGATCGAGACCGACCGGACCACGGTCTGCCCGGTCCTGCGGGACGCGGACGCGCTCGCGCGGCGGACCCCGGTGCACGCGTACGAGTTCGCCGACCCGAACGCGCCGACGTGGACGGCGTTCCCCGAGGGATTCCCGGCGGGCGCCTCGCACATCTCCGACCTGACCTACCTGTTCGACGTCAACCGGCCGGACGGCACCCCGGTGACCCTCGACTCCGCCCAGCGCGGACTCGCGGGCACGATGATCGGCTACTGGACCGCCTTCGCCCGCGCCGGTGCGCCGGCCGCCGACGGCGCCCCCGCCTGGAAGGCGTACGCGCCCGGCGACGGGCCCGTCCAGACACTGGCCCCGGCCCGGATCGGCACGGTCGACGACGCCACCGAGCACCAGTGCGCCTTCTGGAAGACCGCCGAGTAGGCGACTCGGCGAACGGCTCCGGCGGCGACGCCGGAGCCCTTCCGCTGCGGCTCGGGCCGGTGCGCCGCACCACACGTCAGTGCCGAGGGTTTTGGTGCCGTGAGCAACGAAAACCCTCGGCACTGACGTGTGTGATCTTCAGAGCGGCCCGGTGAAGGCGGGCATCAAATGCGACGAGGGTTGCCCTGACCCTGCGACCAGCTCGACACTCTCGACTTGTGGACATCAACCGCCTGGGCCAGAGCACCAAGGACGACCTGAAGCAGCGGAATTTGTTCCTACGGCAACGCGGTACGCCCACGGTCGTGGAGATCCGTGTGGCCGACGGCAGTCCCGCAGGGCTTCTCATCGGCTGGGCCGAGCAGGTAGAACATCCATTCTCCCCAGGAACTCTCGCCTGGCGGGACCACGCTCGTCGTGCCACGCTGCAGGCCGGCTACTGGCACGGTCGAGTCGACGCCCCGTACGACGGGATGGAGGGGACTGAGACGGAGTCGCTCGACCTGGCCATCTCAGAGATACTCGACCGCGCTTCGTACGGGGACGTCCTGGCTGCCCATGAGAAGGCATCCGGCAGGGTGGAGACCTACACTGCCTCGATCCACGAGGAACAGGCAGAGTGGTTGGCCGACTGCGACGAGCCGAAAGGCATGACCCATTGTGGGGGCGGCAAGATCGAACTCACCAACATCGCCGTCGCCTACCTTCGAGGCTCACCACGAAATACGCCGTACGTCGACGCCGGTAACCAGCTCTACTTCGATCGGTGGGAGGACCCCTACCAGCTCACGCTCAAACGCACCTGAACGTCGCCTCCCGCCGTCACACGACGTCATGGCTCGGCAGCTTCGACACAACTTCTTACAGCGCGATGCGCTCGCGGAGCGTGTCGCGCTGGGCGGGCAGTTCGTCCCCGAGGGAGAGACCGAGGGTGGGGAACTGCTCGACGACCTCGCCGGGTGTGAGCGGCGCGGTAACGGGCATCCCGGGGCTGTTCGGCAGGGTCGGCGAGGTAGCGGTGTAGCGAGGTCTTGGGGATTCCGGTCTTGGCGGCAATGACTCCCAGGGAGTCACCCTGGCCGGCAGCCGGGCGTATTCGCCCTCGCGCCACATGTCCTGATCAGATATTACCGGGAGCCGTGGCCCAACAAAATCTCGATAAGAGCTATGACCCCCACGAAGATTACGATGAATGCCAGCCCCCCGATAATACATCCAGAGTCTGTCCTCAAAAATTCAGAAAGAGAACTAGTTCTTTTTGGCTCGCCGGCGCGCCTTCTGATCACATCGCCTGCCTCGGTTGCGACAGGCCCGTCATCTGGTCGGGAGTCGGCGATGGTGATCCCTGTCGTAGTCGACGGTGCAACCTCCCTATTGGTCTCCGTCGGTGGGGGGATGCGGCTCGGTCCGGCGGCGTGGGTGTGGTCGAGTCGTCGTAGTGCCTGGGCGAGGTCGGCGGCGTTCGGGTATCGCTGTGTGGGGTCCTTGCGCAGCAAGGTCAGTACGAGGTCGTCCCAGGCGGATGGGATGGTCGTGGACACAGAGCTGGGGGCGGGGGGTTCCTGGGTGAGGTGAGCCGAGAGATAGCCCACGGTGTCGGGGGCCTGGAAGGGCAGTCGGCCTGTGATCAGCTCGAAGAGGAGACAGCCGAGCGCGTACAGGTCGCTGCGCGGTTCCGGGAAACCGCGTGCTTGTTCGGGCGCCATGTAGGGGGGTGTGCCCACGATGAAGCCGGTCTGGGTGATTCGGTCCGCGGTCGCGTAGGGGTCGGCCGCCCTCGCGATGCCGAAGTCGAGGACCTTTACGTTGCCGGACGGCGTGACCAGGATGTTGGACGGCTTGATGTCCCGGTGCATGATTCCGGCGTTGTGCGCGTCAGCCAGGGCGTCACCTATCTGCGCGCCCCATTGGGCCGCGTCCGGCAAGGCGACGGCGCCTCGGCGCAGCATCGCGTCCAGGCCCTCGCCTCGGAGCAGTTCCATCACCAGGAACGGGACCCGTTCGTTTCCCGCGCCGGTCTCGCCGAGGTCGTGGATGGTGACGATGTTGGGGTGTTGCAGTTGGGCGGTGATCCGTGCCTCGCGCAGGAATCTGGCGCGCGCCTCGTCGCCACGGCTCCCGCCACCGGCGAGTAGGGAGATCACCTTGACCGCGACGTTCCGGCCCAGCGTCTCGTCCTGCGCCTCCCATACTTGCCCCATTCCGCCCTCGCCGAGTTGTCGCACCAACCGGTAACGGCCCCCGAGGATCTGATCTTCCACTGTCACGCCTCTCCCATTTCGAACATTCCTGTCCCTCCTGCCGGCGAACCAGCGCGATGGGGATCATGACGCGATCGTGAAGGCGACACACCCGGCATGCGCGGACCGCCGTTGGTGTTCTCATCGATGTCGAACACCGTGGTGATCCCGGGGTGGTTCAAGGTGGCGGGGATCCCGGCCTCCCGCCAAAAACGCGCCACCTGGCCCCCGTCGGTCGCCCCGTTCAGCAAGAGGACCTTGACCGCGACCGGGCGGAGCAGGCGCAGGACGATGCCCTGCCGGACCTCACCCGTGCTGCCGTGGCCGAGAGGCGCATCCAGTCGATATCGTCCGGCCACCTCCAAACCACTGCGCATCGACTCTCCTCGGCTTGGAAGGTGCCAGCCAGATGGACATGAATGGTGGCTGGACCAGCATAGGTACCGGTGGTATTTCCCAGCCCTTCAGATCCATGAGTTGATGTGCGGGCCCCGAGGTCTGTCAACGCGAGCCGGTTCGTCCTAGCCGGCAGAGGGATCTCGCGGCTGTTCGGCAGGGTCGGCGAGGTAGCGGTGTAGCGAGGTCTTGGGGATTCCGGTCTTGGCGGCAATGACTCCCAGGGGGTCACCCTGGCCGGCAGCGGCCGGGTGTATTCGATCTTGTCTTCGGGATGGGCAGTGATCCACCCCGCCAGGGGCCCCCAAGACCGCTGAGCCGGTCCTTCGGTCAGCTGAAAGCGCGTTGGCGGAGGTAGACGGCTTGGAGGAGGCCGAGGGCGATCATGTTGGCGAGCGTCGCCGATCCGCCGTAGGAGATGTACGGCAGCGGGACCCCGGTGATCGGCATGATGCCGATGGTCATGCCGATGTTCTCGAACGTCTGGAACGCCAGCCACGACACCACCCCGGTCGCCACGAGCATGCCGAAGCCGTTCGGGCAGAGGGCGGCGATGCGCAGGCCGCGCCAGAGCACCACGCCGACGAGCACGACGATCAGCGCGGAGCCGAGGAAGCCGAGCTCCTCGCCGGCGACCGTGAAGATGAAGTCGGTGTGCTGCTCGGGGACGAAGTGGCCGCCGGTCTGCTGCCCCCGGAACAGCCCCTGACCGGCGAGCCCGCCCGAGCCGACCGCGATGCGGGCCTGCGCCGCGTTGTATCCCGCGCCCCGGGGATCGGCCGAGGGGTCGGCGAAGGCGATGAACCGGTTGATCTGGTACGGCTTCAGCAGGTGGAACTGCCAGGCGGCGATCCCGCCGCCCACGCCGCCGCCCACCAGGCCCACCAGCCAGCGCTTGGGCGTGCCGGAGATCGCGACCATCGCCAGGACGACGACGGCGAGGACCATGGTCGTTCCGAGGTCGGGCTGCATCATGATCAGGCCCGCGAGCAGTCCGGCGAGGGCGAGGGCGACCACGATGTCGCGGGTGTCCGGCGCGGTCTGGGCGTCCCTCGGCTCGCCGAGCAGCACGGCGAGCACCACGACCAGGCCCACCTTGGCGAACTCCGCGGGCTGGAGCTGGAACCCGCCGCCCAGCTCGATCCAGGAGTGATGCCCCTTGATCGTCGAGCCGAGTGGCGTGAGCACGAGGATCAGGCCGACGCAGGACGCGCCGTAGACGATCGGCGCGTACGCGCGCACGAGCCGGTAGTCCAGCGCCGTGACCAGCGCGGCCAGCCCGAAGCCGATCGCCACCGTCAGCAGGTGCTTCTTGAGGAAGACCTGCGGATCCTGACCGGTGTGCAGCAGGGCGGGCCGGGTCGCCGACCACACCAGGAGCGTCCCGATCAGCGTCAGGCTCATGACGGCGCCGAGCAGGACCCAGTCGAGCCGGCGCAGCGGTGACTCGTGGCCGGACCAGCGGCGCAGCAGCGAACGCCGCCTCGCCGTCCGTACCGTGTCGTGCATTCCGAACATCGCACCCCCCGAACCCGCCCCCCGACGGGCCCCGACCATCCGCGCCCGCGGGCCGCGGCGCAGGCCGCGGACCCCGGGCGGGACTCGATCACATGGCAGTAGGTGATCGGCCGGTCACTCTCCGAGCATACTCGTGCCTGGTGGGAACGTTCCTGAGGCGAGGATCGGGAGGTGGCGGAGCCCTTCGGGACGCCTAGAGGGGGACGAACGTGCCGGTGTCGGGCTGGTATCTCCAGACCGCGCCCGTCTCGACGTCGTAGAACCAGCCGTGCAGCCGCAGCGTGCCGTTGGCCAGGCGCCGGGCCACCCACGGATAGCGGCGGAGCTTGTCGAGCTGGGAGATGAGGTGCGGCCGGCCCGGGTCCTCCTGCTCCTGGGCGCGGATCCCCCGCCACCGGTGCGTGTGCAGCAGCCAGAACCTCGTGGTCGGAGCGTTGCGGAGCCCGCCGAGGCCCGTACGGGCGCCGACCGCGCCGCATCGGGTGTGGCCGCACACGATGAGGTCACGGACGCCGAGGACCACCACGGCGTACTCAAGGGTCGCGGCCTCGGCGGTCAGTCGCCCCACCCGGTGGGGCGGGATGACGTTGCCGGCCGTGCGCAGCTCGAACAGGTCTCCGGGTGCGGAGCCGGTGAGCAGCGAGGGGACGACCCGGGCGTCGGAGCAGGAGACGAAGATCGCCTGTGGCGTGTGGTCCGGCCGGAACGGGGAGCGCCGGCCGCGGTGGGTCGCGACCTGCTGGTGGAAGCTGCGGGCATGGTCGATCAGTGACTGCATGGCGAAGCCCTTCGCGCTGGGGACGGTGAGGTGAACCGGTGCTCCGTCGGGCGCGGCGTGCTCGCTCCGCGCGCGTACGGGCGGGCCGCGGATCAGCAGCGGAAGACCTGCAGGCGTGCGGGTTCGGGCGGTGTGCGGGGGTGCGCCGAGCGGTCGGCCCGGCGGGGCGCCGTCGAACGTGGATCCGCCGTCTCGGCGGGCCGTACGGCGGACGGGCGCGGGTGCTGCGCGCCGGGGCCGGGGGGCGGCGCGGGCGCGCGGTGCAGGACGGCGTCGCAGTGACCCCATGGCGTGGGCCGGCCGCCGTCGCCCGGATCGGAGCGGAACCGGCCCGCCGTTCGGGAGGCCGGGCACGGGAGGGGCACCGGGTGACCGTCCTGGATCGAGGCCAGGACGACCGCCGCGTGGGTGTCGTGCGGTCCGGCGCCGTGGACGAGGATGACGACGGTCACGGTCAGCGCCCACAGGATGACGGCGGCCGCGCGTGTCATCTGGAGCGCACCGCCTCTCGCCCGCCGCCTCCAGGCCAACCCCGCTCCAATCAATGACGAAGAGTTGCCATTACATGACTCTATGTTGCCGTCGGAGGCTGCTCTACACGTCCGGGCAGACAGAGGTGTCGGTGTGGCTACGGTCTGTGACGGTAAAGAAGTGGTCCGGTCGCGAACGGGTCGGGGGCCGAGCCGTGTCCGGATCGGCTCGGTCCCCGACGTCTCTTGCGCGAAGGGCGCCGGCGCGGGCCGGAACGGTCCGCGCCCGTGCGCTCAGTCGCCTCCGTGCCAGGTCATCTCGGCGCCGAGGTGGCCGGTCCGTACGACCCAGATCGCCGAGACGACGGCGGCCACGACGGCGAGGGCGGCCACCACGGTGCCGAGCGCGGGGCTGGCGAGGAAGCCCTCCGTCGTGAACGCGCGGTACCGCGCGAGGATGACGAGGACGACCAGGAGGAGCACGAGGGCGATGACGAGCAGGCGCAGCTGCCCGCCCAGCTCGGCGTGCCGTTCGAGGAGATTCCCCTCCCCTCCGCCGGCCCGGCGCGGGCGACCCCCGCCGGGGCCGTCCGGGCCGCCGGCGCGGCCGATCGCCTTCATCCGCTGCAGGCGCTCGTCGCGCAGCTTCTCGCCGGCACCGGCGGTGAGGATGGTCGCCGCCATCGTCACGATGCCGAAGACGTCCGCCGCCAGGCCGTACCGCACCCGCCAGACGGGGCGTACCGCCAGGGCGATGACGACGCCCGCCAGGATGGGGACGAGCACCACCGGGACGTGCAGGAACAGCGCGTGGGCGGGCAGGCCGAAGAGCTTGGACAGCTCGAACGGGGCCACCGCGGCGGCGACCACGAAGGTCGCCGCCAGGAGGAGGACCGAGGGGTCCGAGGGGAAGAACCGCCGTGCGGGCGGTTTCGCCGGGGTGTCGGATTCGGTCAGGGCCGTAGTCATGGACCCAGAAGCTATGAGAGACGGCCCCGCGATGGCTGAGAGAAGGCTATGAATCCCCTCTGAACGCGCACCGGCCCGACGCGATCACTCACCGCATGTGTCGCGTCTGCGGCGCAGCGTGGCGATCACGGCGCTAACGTGTCCTGGTCGTGAAATCGCGGTGAACACCGCGGGGTGCTGGAAGGGCGGGACGTGGCGGGTCGGATGAAGTTCATCGGAGGGGTGCTCCTGCTGGCCGTCCTGGCGGTGCTGGGCTTCGCCGCCAAGACCACCGCGCTGACCGACGCGGACCTCCGCCTCGACGAGCATCTCGTCGCCCTGCGGACCCCGGTCCTGACCGACGTCGCCAAGGCCGCGACGCTGGTCGCGCAGGCCGCGGTCGGCGCCGTGGTCGCGGTCGTCGTTCCGGTGATCCTGTGGCTCCTGCGGCGCCGCCGTGACGCGCTGCTGACCGCCTGCCTGATGATCGGCGCGCTGGCGATCGCGTACGTGGTGAAGACCCTGGTCGCCGAGCACCGGCCGCCCCGGCGGCTGTGGGTGATCCCGCCGGACAACGCGATGAGCTTCCCGAGCGGGCACGCCACCGTCGCCGCCGCGGTCGCCCTCATCCTCGCCCTGCTCGTACGCGGGCGCCTGCGGCCGCTCGCGACGACCGTCGGAGTGCTGTTCGCGGGCGTCGTGGCGTTCGCCCGCATGTACCTCGGCGTCCACTACCTGCTCGACGTCGTGGGCGGCTGCCTCGCCGCGGTGAGTGCCGCGCTCCTGGTCTCGGGGTTCCTCGACCTGCCGCGCATCCGCAGCGGGCTGGAGGACGTGGGCACTCCCGCCGCCGGCCGCCACCACGCCGGCCGCGCTCCTCGCGTGCCCACGGACCGACCTGGGTAAGGGGTCCGGCATGTGGCAACAAAGGGTACGGAGGTGGACATACCAGCGGTTCAGTCCGGACGGGCGTCTCGGCCTGAGGCTGACGCTCGCCTGTGCCGCCGTCCTCCTCGTCGCCGTGCCGTTCGTCGTCCTGCTGGCGCTCGTCAACGCGCACTGGGCGCCGTTGCGGCACCTCGACGACAGCGCGACGCTCCACACCCACGGCTTCGTCCTCCGGCACCGGGCGCTCGTCGGCCCGCTGCGGGCGACCGCGTACGTCTTCCACCCGTGGGTGTTCCGGATCATCCTCCTCGCGCTGGCGGCCTGGCTCCTCTACCGGGGCGCGCGGCGGCTCGCCGCCTGGGCGACCACGAACGTGCTGGTGGCCGGGGTGGTGAGCGGGACGCTCAAGGCCGCGGTCGGCCGGACCCGCCCCGTGCTGCCCAGCCCGATCGCGCACGCGGGTGGCGGGTCGTTCCCCTCGGGGCACGCGCTGATGACGGTCGTGGGCACCGCGACGATCGTGCTGGTGGTCCTTCCCCTCCTGCGCCGCGCGTGGCGCGCGGTGGCCTGGATCGCGGCCGCCGTGCTCAGCGTGGCGTCCGGGCTGTTCCGCGTGCTGCTGGGCGTGCACTACCTCAGCGACGTCATCGGCGGGTGGATCCTCGGCGTCGCCATCGTCCTGGCCACCACCGCGGCGTTCGAGACCTGGCGGCGCGGCGAGGGCCGGCGCCCGGCGGACCCTATCCGCGAGGGCGCCGAACCCGAGGCGGAACCGCGGATCACCGGCGACGACCACGCCACCCCCGCCTGACCACGCCCCACCCCCCGTGCTCACGGCGCTCTCGCCTGACCTCGGCACGCCTGCCGCTTGTTTCCCGGCTGCTGACGGTGCCGTGACCGAGATCGGCCGCCTCAGTCGGCGGTCGCGCGACAGCATGGGAGGCCGATACGTCGGTCCCGCACGCCGTCCGTACGGCTCAGGTCCGGGGGAGGCCGGCCGTCCATGTGGCCGAGAACGCGAACTCATCGTCGGTGGCGCGCGGTCGCGCCGGCGACCACCGTGGCCGTGCTGGCGTGGGCCGCGCCCGGAGCGGTGTGCGCCGCGTCGCCGCCACGCGGACGGCCGATGCCGGTTCCGCCGGTCCGGCTGCACGGCATCATCGCGGTGTCCGCCGGCGGTGACTTCGCATTGGCGCTGCGCACGGACGGCACCGTCGTCGGCTGGGGCGCCGACCAGTTCGGCCAGTCGAGTTTCCCGCGCCGGCTGAAGGGGATCACCGCGATCTCGGCCGGCAGTGACTTCGGCATCGCGCTGCGCACCGACGGCACCGTGGTGGGCTGGGGGAACAACGAGTTCGGTAAGGCGACCCCGCCGCGCTGGCTGACCGGCGTCCGGGCGATCTCCGCCGGTGCCAGATGGGCCCTGGCGGTGCGGTGGGACGGCACGGTCGTCGGCTGGGGCGCCGATGAGTTCCGCGAGGCCGACCTGACCCGTCGGCTCTCCGGAATCATCCTGGCGTCGGCCAGCGACAGCTTCGGCATCGCGCTGCGCTCCGATGGAAGGGTGGTGGGCTGGGGCAACGACGAGTTCCGCAAGGCCAGCCCCCCGCGCTGGCTGTCCGGGATACGGGACCTGTCCACGGGCGGCGTCTTCTCCCTGGCACTCCGGTGGGACGGCAGGCTCTTCGCCTGGGGAGCGGACACGTTCCGCGTGGTCAGCATCGCCAACCGGATCTCCGGGCTGCGGCAGGTCTCCGGTGGCGGTGACTTCGTCGCCGCGCTTCGATGGGACGGCACCGTGCTCGCCTGGGGGCGGGACGAATTCGGCCAGTCGAGCCCGCCTCCCTGGCTGCGCGGCATCATCCAGATCTCCGCAGGCAGCGACTTCGTGGTCGCCCTGCGGACTGACGGCGTCGTCGTCGAGTGGGGCAACATCGGCGGACCGGCTCAGCCCGCCATGACGGGCGCGGGCGGTGGGACGGCCGGTGGCGCAGGCGGTGGCGCGGGCGGCGGTGGCGACTGACGACCTGCGATCCGCGGAGCCAGCGCCCCCACCCCCAGCGCCGCCGCCGTACCGGCAACCGCACTGAACCACCACACCACGGCCGGTCCGGCCGACGCGTACACGCCGGTGCCCACCGACAGGGCCGCGAACCGGGCGAGGCCCCAGGTCCACTGGAACGCGCCCTGGTAGCGGCCGCGGGCGTACTCCGGGGCCAGGCCCGCCACGATCGCGCCGGGGACGCCGCCGACCGTCGCCTCGCCGACCGACCAGAGCACGACGGTCCCCGCGTACGCCCACGGGCTGTGCGCGACCCCGGTCAGGGCGATGCCGGCCGCCACGAGCACGCTGCCGGCGACGTACACCGGAATCTGCCGGAACCGCGACAGGACGTGCAGGGCCACCGGCTGCAGGATCACGACCAGGACGGCGTTGAGCGTGGCCATCATGCCGAGCGTGGCGGTGGACAACCCGTCGTCACGGATCGCCAGCGGCAGGCAGACCTCGGTCAGCGAGTAGATCGCCAGGGCCGTTCCGAGCAGCGGCAGCAGCGCGCGCATCAGCGGGTCCCGCAGCACGACGCCGTAGCCCGCTCCGCCCTCGGCCGGGCCGGACCGCTCGCCCCCGCCGCGCCCGCCGGGCAGCAGTGCCACGGCGATTCCGGCGTACGCCAGGGAGGTCGCCGCGTCGACCGCGAACAGCAGCCAGTACCCGTGCGCCGCCAGGAACCCGCCGAGCATCCCCGCGACCGCGGTCCCGATGTTGACCGCCCAGTGGAACAGCGAGAAGGCCGCGCGCCGCTGTTCGCCGGTCACCGTGTCCGTCATGAGCGCGCCGACGGCGGGCGAGACCATGGTGGCCGTGCCGCTGAGGAGCACGGCCGCGAGCGCCAGCGTCACCAGGTTCGGCGCGGCGAACAGCAGGCCCTGGGCGGTCGCCGTACCGACCAGGCCGACCAGCATCGTCGCCCGCCGCCCCACGCGGTCGGCGGCCAGCCCGCCGGCCATCGGCCCGATCAGGTTGCCCGCACCGAGCGCCCCCAGCACGTACGACGCCTGTTCGGTCGAGACGCCGCGCGACCCGAGGTAGAAGACGAGGAACGGCGTGACGACGAACCCGAGCCGGTTGACGACGGTTCCGGCGAACAGGACCCAGGCGAGGCGAGGCAACCCGCTGAACGTGGACAACATGCCCGAGATCCTGCGCCGCGCCTACAATCGTCACCATTGATTAAGCCAGGGCCGAATCCACCGATCCCCGGAGGGGTCATGCTGTCCGAACTGGCCTTCTCGGCGGAGGATCTGGCGCTGACCCGCTTCACGGTCTCCCCGATGTGGGAGGTCGTCACCAGCTTCCGCCTGCTGGCGTCCGGCAGGACGCACCCGGTGCACCGTCCATGGCTGGATCAGGTACGGCCCCGGGTGGCCGCCGCGGGTCTCGACCACGGACTGCTCGCCCGGCTGGTCACGCCGTCCGGCTACATCCCCGACCTCCTCACCCCGCCCGCCGACGAGCCGGCCCCCGACCTCGCCACCGAACTGGCCGCCATCCGCGCCACCTCCGCCGACCAGGTCCGCGCCGACCTCGACCTCCTCGGCCGGAGCGGCCTCCGCCACCCCGTGCCCGACGTCCGGCTCGACGAGCTGTGCGCGGAGCTCGAGGCGTACTGGGACCTCGCGCTCGCCCCGTACTGGGCCAAGATCCGTGCTCTGCTGGACGCCGACGTCTTCCACCGCGCCCGGCAGGTCGCCGAACGCGGCACCGGCCACCTGTTCAACGAACTGCACTCGACCCTGCGCTGGGACGACAACACGCTGCGCATGGTCCGCCGCCACTGCGCCCTCTCGCGCGAGAGCACCGGGCCCGGCCTGCTGCTCGTCCCCTCCGCGTTCACCGAGCAGGTCTACACCTGGTCGCGGCCGCCGGAGTCGCCGCAGCTGGCCTATCCCGCCCGGGGCACGGGCACGCTGTGGGAACACCGCCCGGTGGCCCGCGCCGAGGCCATCGCCGCCGTCATCGGCCGGTCCCGGACCCGCCTGCTGACCGAGCTGGCGGCGCCGGCCTCCACCACCGAGCTCGCCCGGCGCACCGGCATCTCCCCGGCGGGCGTGTCCCAGCACCTCACCGCGCTGCGCGACGCCGGCATGGTCAGCGCCCATCGCGCGGGCCGCTCGGTGCTCTACGCCCGCACGGCGATCGCCGAGTCCTTCCTCGGCGCCCCCGCCTGACGACGCGCATTGACCATGATCGCGTCGGGCTCTAATCTTTTCGCGCTATCCAGGAGGGCGCCGTGGGCTGGGACCGGACAGAAGTCGACGGAATACCCGCTTATTGGACGCCCGGCGATGGCGATCTCACGGCCCATCTCATCTTCCGGGTCGGAATGGCCGACGAACAGCTGGCCGTCCGGGGGATCACTCATCTGATCGAGCATCTCGCGCTGTTCGCGGTGCACAGCCGGCCCCACGCCACCAACGGCCAGGTGGACGCGACCACCACGGTGTTCGTCACGAAAGGCGAACCTCAGGAGGTCGCCGAGTTCCTCGCCGGCGTGTGCCGCGCCCTGGGCTCGCTGCCCTTCGACCGGTTGCCGATCGAGAACCACGTCCTCCGCGCCGAGGCGAGCAGCAGAGCCCCCGTCCTGGTCGAACCGCTCCTCGTCTGGCGGTACGGCGCGGCGACCTACGGCGCGCCCGCCTACGAGGAGTTCGGGGTGGGCCGGCACACGCCGGATCAGATCTCCGCATGGGCGCGGCGGTGGTTCACCCGCGACAACGCGGTGCTGGTGTTCACCGGCGGCCCGCCACCGGAATCCCTGCGCCTCGACCTGCCCGCCGGCGAGCGGATGCCGCCGCCGCCCCCGTCATCCGCGCTGCCCACCACGCCCGCGTACTTCTGCGAACCCAAGCAGAAATACGTCGCGGCCCAGGCCGTGGTGGGCCGGTCGGTGGCGGCTCAGGCGTACGCGATGCTGCTCGGCCGGCGGCTGCAGAAGAAACTGCGCCGGGAACTCGGAATCAGCTACAGCCCGGACGCGTCGTACGACGTGCGCGACGCGGAGGTCGCCCATGTCATGGCGTTCGCCGACGGCCTGCCGGAGAAGCACGCCGAATTGGTGTCCGCCTTCGTCTTCCATTTCCGGCTCACCGCGGAGGAGGCGGCGTCCGACGAGGAGATCACGGACATCGTGCACCGGCTCCGTAGTGCCTATCGCGACTCACCGTCGAGCGGGGCCTACGGCAACGCGTTGCGCGAACTGTTCGGGCTGGAGCCGATCGGTGACGGCGAGCACGAGGCGCGCCTGGACGCCGTCGACCCCGAGGCCGTCCTGAAGGTGGGCGCCGAGGCGTTCCAGTCGGCTCTGCTGATGGCGCCGGGCCGCGAGCTGCCGGGAGCCAGGTTCCATCCGGCGCCGTGGGGCTCGGCCGACGTGGTCGACGGGCGGGTCCTCCGGAGCGCCGACGCGCCGGTCGACACCGAGCGCCTCATCGTCGGCCCGGACGGGGTCAGCCGGGTGCAGGGCTCTCGTCGCGTCACGGTCCGGTTCTCCGAGTGCGAGGCGATGCTCGCCTGGCCGGACGGCGGACGGCGGCTGATCGGCCGCGACGGCTTCTCCCTGACGGTCGAGCCGACGCTCTGGGCGGGCGGGTCCTCCCTCGCCGCCCTCCTCGACGACGCGGTCCCGGCCGAGCGGATCGTGCCGCGCCCGCAGCGGCCTGCCGACCGCATCCCCAGGCCCACGACGACCCGTTACCAGCGGGTTCGCGCTCGTCTCCTGCGCCCCTGACCGACCGGCGACGGCCCCCTTCCCGCGCCGGGGAAGGGGCCGTGACCCGTCGCGGTCGCTCAGCGCGCGGCCTGCGCGGCGACGCGCTCGATGGCCTGGACGGCGACCTCGGGCTGGTCGAGGT
This sequence comes from Actinoallomurus rhizosphaericola, assembly GCF_024055675.1. Classification (NCBI taxonomy): domain Bacteria; kingdom Bacillati; phylum Actinomycetota; class Actinomycetes; order Streptosporangiales; family Thermomonosporaceae; genus Actinoallomurus; species Actinoallomurus rhizosphaericola. The sequence continues at coordinate 216,954 of NZ_JAMXMW010000015.1, forward strand.
AGATGTAGTGCTCGCTCTTGGCCGCGATGCTGAACTTGCTGCGGTGGGAGAGCGCGAGCCACTTGTGCTGGCCCGCGGTCCAGTCCTGCTCCATGCGCGGGCCGTACTGCGGGAAGGCCGCGAGGTAGGGCTTGCCGTGCTTGATCACCTGGACGGGGATGTTCCCGGCGGAGCGGACCTTGGTGTCGGTGATGACGAGGTTCTCCGGGTTGTTGCCCTGGTCGACCTGGAGGGTCTGCTCGCGCAGCTGGGCCGCCTGGCCCGTGGCGTTCGCGGGAATGTCCCTGGTGATGTCGGCGACCGAGTTCGGCGTGGTGGCGTCCATCAGGACCACGCCCTTGACCTTGTCGCGGTGGTCGGGGGCGTACCTGCCGACGATCATTCCGCCGAGTGAGTGCCCGGCCAGCACGACCGGGTGGTGACCGGCGACGTGGTCCAGCACGCCGGTGAGGATCTTCCCGGTGCTCGCGAAGCTCTGGGGGCCGTCCGGCTTGTCGCTGGCGCCTTCGCCGAGGCGGTCGTAGGAGCACACCCGGTCGTCCTTACTGAGCGTCTTCTGCAGGGCGGCCATCTTGTCCAGCCCGTCGCCGAGCCCGGGCAGCAGGACGATGACCGGCTTGTGGCGGGACAGGGTGCCGGAGCAGGACACGTTCACCGCCTTGCCGTTCACTTGAATCTTCTTCGTTCCGGTGAACGGGTCATCGGTCCGGTGCGCGGCGAGGGGGCTGCCGGCGGCGGTCGCGTCGGCCTTGCAGCCGGCGAGCCCGATGCCGGCGGCGGCGCAGGCCAGGGCGATGACGGCGGACGTCTTGATCGTGCGCTTCATGGGGTCCTCCGGTGAGCGATTCCGATGCCCGGCGGCCGCAACGTGGTGCCGGGGCGATGTCGAGAACGCTACGGATCCGGCCCCATCGGAAGCGTCACCGTACGGCGGACATTCGCGCGGCCCTTTTGTCCCCCGTACGAGCCACAACGAGTGTCCACGGCGCGGTGACGATTTAGGACCCCTCGGATTCGTAGCGTTCTCGGCGTCGCCGCGGCGCTCCGGTCGCGGGTCTCGTACAGGAGTCGTCATGCGTTTGTTGAAGCAGCTCGTGGCCGTCGCGGTGGTCGCCCTCGTCGGCAGTCAGGCCGTGGCCGCGGTCCAGGGGAACGCGTTCCTCACCCTGATCCTCGGTCTCGCGTCGGCCGTGGTCTCGGTGCTGGTGTACGCCTGGGTGGTGCGGTGGTCCGAGCGCCGGGAGCCGGTCGAGGTGGCCAGGACCGGTGCCGTCGCCGCCTTCGGCCGGGGGACACTGATCGGCGTCGCGATGTTCGTGGCCGTCATCCTGAACCTCGCCTTCCTGGGCGACTACCGGACCGACGGCGGGGGCTCGGTGACGGGGGCGCTGGGACTGATCGGCTTCATGGCCGCCGCCGCCGTGACGGAGGAGCTGCTGTTCCGCGGCGTCCTGTTCCGGATCGTCGAGGGATGGATCGGCACCTGGATGGCGCTGACGCTGACCGCCCTGCTGTTCGGCATGTCGCACCTGTTCAACAAGGACGCCACCCTGTGGGGCGCGATCGCCATCGCCATCGAGGCCGGCGGCATGCTCGCCGCCGCCTACGCCGCCACCCGCAGCCTGTGGGTGACGATCGGCGTGCACTTCGGCTGGAACTTCGCCGAGTCCGGCATCTTCGGTACCGAGGTCTCCGGCAACGGCGACACGAAGGGGCTGCTGCACGGCGTCACGTCGGGCTCGTCCCTGCTCAGCGGCGGCAAGTTCGGCCCGGAGGCGAGCGTGTACTCGATCGTGTTCGGCGCGATCCTGACCATCGTCTTCATGTGGCTGGCCCACCGGCGCGGCAACCTGGTCCCTCTCCGGCGCCGCGACCGGATCGCCCCGACCGCTACGCTCGCCCAGTGATCGATCTCCGGCGGCTCCTGGACGTATGGCGGCGGTTCGACGTCACGGTCCGGGATTCCCCGCTCGCGCTGCTGCAGATCCTCCTGACGTACCTGCCGGCGTTCCACAATCACGGGACGCAGCTCGGCGGACTGCCGGCCCGTCCCTTCGACGCTCTGACCGTCGTCGCGGTGGCCTTCGAGACCCTCCCGCTCGCAGTGCGCCGGCGGTGGCCGGCCGCCTGCCTCATCCTGGTGTCGCTCGGCTTCGTCCTCGACCAGATCCGCGCCTACCAGACGGTCGCGGCCGCCGGACTGGCGCTCGCGCTGGTGAGCGCGGGCGCCCATCTGGAACGTCACCGGCGCGTCACCGTGGTCGTCCTGTCCGTGGCGTACGTGCCGCTGGCGGTCGTCCTCCACCGGCTCGGCGGCACCGACGGGCCGAGCGAATACGTGACGTTCTACCTGGCACTGATCATCGTCTGGGGCATCGGGTCCTGGCTGCGCGCCACCCGTGCCGCCGAGGCCGAACGCCGCCGCCACGTCGCCGACGCCACCCGCGCCGCCGAACGCACCCGGATCGCCCGCGAGCTCCACGACGTCGTCACGCACCACGTGACGGCGATGGTCGTCCAGGCCGAGGCGGCGCGCTACCTGACCGCCGCCCCCGATCGTCTCGACGCGACCCTGAGCGCCGTCACCGACACCGGCCGGCGCGCCATCACCGACCTGCGGCACCTGCTCGACCTGCTCAACCCCGACCATGACACCGACGTGAGGACGCCGTCGGCCGGAGACCTCAAAACGCTCGTGGAACAGACGCGCACCGCCGGGCAGCCGGTGGAGTTCACTCAGGAGGGCGAGCCGTCGGAGCCGGCCGGCAGCGCGGAGTTCGTGGCCTACCGGGTCGTGCAGGAGGCACTGACGAACGCCCTCAAGTACGCCCACGGCGGCCGCACCGAGGTCCGCGTGCGCTATGGCGGAAGGGACATCACCGTGAAGGTCTGCACCGACGGTTCCGGCTCGCGGGCCGGCTCCCCCGGCGGGAGCGGCCGGGGCCTGGCCGGGCTCCGCGAACGCGTCGAGGCCCTGGACGGCGAGTTCAGCGCGGAGCCGCGGGCGGACGGCGGGTTCGTCGTACAGGCGCGCGTCCCCGCGGGGAGCCCGTCGTGAGCGCGCCGGTCCGGGTCCTGGTCTGCGACGACCAGGCGCTGATCCGCACGGGGTTCTCGACGATCATCGACGCGCAGCCCGACCTCGAGGTGGTGGGCGAGTGCGGGGACGGGCGCGCCGCGGTCGACCTCGCCCGGCGGCTGAACCCGGACATGGTCGTGATGGACGTGCGGATGCCGGTGCTCGACGGCATCGAGGCGACCCGCCTGCTCGCCGGTCCCGGCGTGGAGGACCCCATCAAGGTGCTCGTGGTGACGACGTTCAACCTGGACGAGTACGTGTACGAGGCGCTGCGCGCGGGGGCGAGCGGGTTCCTGCTCAAGGACGCCCCACCGGCGCAGCTGCTGAACGGCATCCGCACCGTCGCGACCGGCGCCGCGCTGCTCGCGCCCGAGGTGACGCGGCAGCTCGTCGGCAGGTACGCCGCGCGGATCCGCCCCGCCGGGGACAAGCCGGGCGACGTTCCGCTGACCCCCCGGGAACTGGAGGTCCTGCGCCTCATCGCGAACGGCCTGTCCAACAGCGAGATCGCCGCGACCCTGGTGATCAGCCAGGAGACCGTCAAGACGTACGTCTCGCGCATCCTCACCAAGCTCGACCTGCGGGACCGCGTGCAGGCGGTCGTCTACGCCTACCGCCGGGGCCTGGTGACCTGACGCCGGCGGACGCGACGGGTGACGCCGGCGGATGCGACCGGCGGCGCCGGCGGATGCGACGGGTGGCGCCCCCGCCCGTCGTACGGGCGGGGGCCGCCATGGTCAGGAGACCTTCTCCACCGACGGGACGTGGGTGACCTGGTTCCAGGTGAACCGGTACTTCGTGCCGTCCGCCGGGACGCTGAGCTTGAGGTTCTCCCCGCCCGAGGCGCCGCCCGCGCCGTAGTTCTCGGTCCACGAGTCGTTGATCGCGATCTTCCACTCGTAGTCGCCGGCCGGCAGCGTGAAGGTGCCGTGCCACTGGCCGTCGGCCGTGTCGAACGCCAGCCGGGTGGCCGCGCAGGCCGGGTCCCAGTCGCCGCCGCAGCCGGCCTCGCTCTGCAGCGACCCGACGAGCGTCACGTGGTCGCGGGCGGGCTTGGGCGCGGCGGTGGTCACGGTGACCGGCGCGCCGGTCACCGGCTGCGAGCCGCGCTCGAGGAGGGTGGCGCGGTACCGGACCTGCGTGCCCAGCGGGAGCTTCGACACGTCGTCCGTGACGGTGTACGCCGGGGAGGAGGTGTCCGTGCCCAGGTCCTCCCAAGTCCCGCCGCCCACGCTGCGCTCGAACCGCACCGACTCCGTCGCCCGCTCGGGGTCGACGTCCGCCTGGACGGTGACCGGGTCGATGTTCGTCACGGTTCCGCCGTCCTTCGGGGCGGTCACGGTCACCGCGGGCGCCGGAACGGCCGTCGACCGCTCCCGGCTCCAGCGGGTGTGGCCGGCGTTGTCGAGCACCACCGCGCGGTAGCGCAGCGGGGTGCCGGTCCGGTAGCCGCTCGTGTCGTGGAACACCTGGTACGGGGCGGAGTCGTCGGTGCCGATCGACTGCCACGGGCCGTCGCCGACCTTGACCTGGAACGTCACCTCGTTGAAGGAGGACCCGGCGACGTTCGCGGCGACGTGCATGCGCCCGTGGGACGCCTCCGCCGGCGCGGGCGTGGCGAGCGTGACGGCCGGCGCGGCCTTCGACGCGGGGACCCGGCCGTCGGCGAGGTAGACCACTGCGGACAGGGCCGGCACGGTCACCTGCAGCGTCCGGTCGGCCCTGCTGCGCAACGTCGCCGTGCCGGTGCCGTACACCTTCGTGAACCCGCCGTTCGCCAGGTACGTCGGGATGGCGGCCGACTGCGCTGTGGTGGCGTTGTTCAGCGCGACGACGTACTCCCGCTGCTGCGTCCGGTCCATCCGGGAGAACGCGAAGACGCCCGGCCCGTCCGAGGCGTACCGCACCTGCTCGGCGCCGTTCCGCAGGGCGGGGTGCCGCTTGGTGACCGCCGCGAGGTCACTGATCGTCCGGTAGAGCGGGTGGTCGGGGTTGAAGTTGTCGACCGCGTGCGTCGAGGCCGTCCCCAGCAGGTGGTCCTGGAGGTACTCCGGCACCTTGCTGGCGAACATCGTCTGCCGGGCGAGCTGGTCCCCGCCCTTGCCCGTGAAGCCCTGCTCGTCGCCGTAGTAGACGACCGGGTTGCCGCGCGAGAAGTACATCAGCTCGTGCGCGAGGCGGTCCCTGGCCACGAGCTCGGCGTCGCTCGCGCCCGGGTTGTCGCTGGTCAGGAAGTAGCCGATGCGTCCCATGTCGTGGTTGCCGAGGAAGGTCGGCAGCTCGTACACGTTGGAGTCCGCGTCGGTGTACCAGTCGTCGCCGGCGAAGAACCGCGCCAGCGCGGCGTTGCCCCGGCCACGGGACGCGAAGCTGCGCGCGGCGTCCTGGAACGGGAAGTCCAGCACCGCCTGCATCTTGTCGTGCGTCGTGTAGTGCGAGGTGAGGCTCTTGGCCGCGTCGTCGCTGCCGTCGAGCGCGACCTCGCCGAACATGAAGAAGTCCGGCTTGCCGTGCTCCCGCGCGTACTTCACGATGCCCGGCCCGAACGTCTGCCAGAACTCGTCATTGACGTGCTTCATCGTGTCGATGCGGAAGCCGTCGATGCCGAAGTCCCTGATCCAGGTCTCGTAGATGTCCATGAACCCGCGGACGACGCGCGGGTTCTCGGTCATCAGGTCGTCGAGCCCGTAGAAGTCGCCGTACTGCGCGTCCTCGCCGGTGAAGGTGGTGTTCCCGCGGTTGTGGTACAGCGTGACGTCGTTGAGCCAGTCCGGCACCTTGAGGTGCTTCTCGCTGTCGTCGAGCACCGGGGTGTACGGGAAGGAGGTGTTCGGGTCGAGCTTGGGGAAGGTCGAGGTGCCCGCGTAGTCCCGGTCGTCGAACGGCTTCCCGTCGGCGGTGCGGTACGGCTTGGCGTCCTTGGACACGTACGCCGTGCGCCCGCCCTCCTTGTAGCCGATGACGTCGGCGGTGTGGTTGGTGATGATGTCGAAGTAGACCTTCATGCCGCGCTGGTGCGCGGCCTTGACCAGCGCGGCCAGGTCGGCGTTCGTACCGAGGTGCGGGTCGATCTGCGTGAAGTCCGTGATCCAATAGCCGTGGTATCCGGCGGAGGGACCGTCCTCCAGCTGCACCGCCTTGTTCTTGAAACTGGGCGTCAGCCAGATCGCGTTGGTCCCGAGCCCCTGGATGTAGTCGAGCTTCGAGGTGATGCCCTTGAGGTCACCGCCGTTGTAGAAGCCCTTGTTCGTCGGGTCGAACCCGCTGACCAGCGGGTCGTTGCCCAGGCCGCCGGTGTCGTTGGCCGTGTCGCCGTTCTTGAAGCGGTCGGCCATCACGAAGTAGAAGTTCTCGTTCGTCACCGGCCCGCGGAGCGAGTGCAGGGCACCGCCCCGAGGACCGGCGGAGGCGGGTGCGGCGTTCGCGGGCAGGGCCGTGGACCACGCCGCCACGCCGAGGGTGGCCGCGGCGGCGGCGAGGGCGGTTCGTACCGAGTTGCGCATCGTTGCGGGCTCCTGGCTCGGGGGTGCCAAGACCGTAAATCACCGGAACGTCCGGAGGAAAGATCTCTTAACTCCCCAGATGGGCAGAGAACACCCCGAATCCCACCTGTTGGGCCTGACCGGCTACGGTGACGTGATCCTTCGATCCATTCCGTCACAGGACAGGTGCGATTAGGAGTCAGGCGAGACTTGTCCGAGGTGATCCCGACGCCGCGCGGTCGCGGATCCGCGAGCGTCCTCATGCCGTCGCGAAGATCCGGTGCTCGCCGTGGCGGAGCCGCCTCATGATGAGCGGAGGCGGCGGCCGGGTCGGTGGGAGGGTGTTCGGTGCGGTCGAGCGGTTCCTGAGGTTCGAGCCGGGTATCCCGCAGGCCGCTCACGTTGTCGGCAGGCTTCCCGGCGGCACCGCGCCGGTGATCTATGCGGCCCGTCATGACACGCACGCGGCCCTGGTCGATGCCGTGGCGCACGGTAGGGAGACGCAGTGGCTGACGCGCCGCGCGCTGACCGAGGTCGGGCCCGAGGGCAGCAGGGCGCTGCAGATCCTGGACAGGTACCGGCCGGAGATCAGGTACACGCACGGCACCGGCAGCCTCTACGAGCCTTCCGCGAACACCGTCACCATCGACCTCGACAACGGCCATCCCGGAGTGGGACTCGTCCACGAGCTGACGCACGTCGAATGGACCCACCAGGGTCGCGCCGCGGACATCATGACGATGGCCCGGCACGACTACGTCGGCAGGAAGCTCGGCGAAGAGACCGATGCCTCCGTGCGCCAGATCTACGCGCACGCCCACCTGCAGACCAGTCAGCCGCATCTCAACCTGCCGGACACGACCCTGCAGCCGGAATTCACCCAGGGCTACGGCTCCGCCGTCCACGAGGCCGAGACGGCCGCGCAGGCGCAGGGCAGGGTGCTCACGCCCGAGGAACGAGCCCTGGCCGGCGACACCGGTGGCAGGCAGGCGGTGTACGGGGCGTTCCAGAACGGCCAGGTGAGGACGTCGGGCCCCGGGTCGCCGCCTTACCCGCAGTTCGTCGGCGAAACGTGGGACGCCTATCGGCAGTCGCTCAGGGAGTACGGGCTTCTCTGACACCACCCGAGGCCGGGGCGGCGTCGCGCGGGCCCGCTCACTGCGTCGCCGTGACGATGCAGCGCCGCAGCTCCTCCACCGCCTCCGGGGCGCCCTCGACCGTCACGCCGCTCGGCTCGCCGGCGGACTCGCGGTTCCAGAGCCGGCGCAGCACGGCCGTCGGCGGACCGCTCACCGTCACGTCGGCCGCCTCGTCGTCCTCGCCGTCCTCGACGGCGAACAGCCCCGGCCCCGTCCGTACGAGCCAGGCCGCGCCGTCGGTCCGCACCGTGTACGTCCGGCCCGGCGATCCGGCCAGGATGTCCGTGAAGTAGTCGCTCCACTCGGCGACGCTGTACGCCACGAACACCTTGAGCAGCTCGTCGATGCCGTCGACGGCGAGCTCCGCCGGCACCGGTGCGACCGGGCGCCCGGCCGCGAGCTCGGCGTCGATGCGGTGGACGACCGTCTCCTGCGCCATCCGCCGGATCCAGAACCCGACGGTCTGGTCCGGGCCGTACCAGGTGCCGGTCGGATCCTCCGGCCGGCGCGCGGCGAACTCGGCCCGCAGGTCGGCGTACGTGAGGTCGAGCAGCGCGAGCGGCTCCTCCTCCGCGAGATCCTTCGGCGGCCACTCGTCGGGCTCACCGCCCAGGCGCATGCCCAGGGTCTTGTGCAGGTAGACCTGGCCGACGTGGCGGGCGAGGTCGGCGTTGGTCCAGCCGGGACAGGTCGGAACCGCCGCGGTCCGGTCGGCCGAGACGGCGGCACGCAGGCGGTCGAAGTCCGACGCGAGACAGTCCAGGAATCGGGAGTACTCCATGCCGCACAGTCGATCAGACCCGTACGACATCCGGCAGGTCCCCGGGAGGCGTCGTGGCGGTTCACTCATCGCGCGGCGGCGCCGCCTGCCGCGCGATGAGGAGCAGGAGCCGGATCACCGCGAGCGCCACCACGGGCAACGCGACGAGGGGCAGCCTTGTCACCAGCGTGAGCGGGGTTCCGCTGAGGTGGCCGAGGGTGCCCAGGGCGTCCCCGGACGCCCGGTCGGTCAGCAGGACCGCCACCGCGGCCACCGAACCGGCGGCACACCCGCCGAACCCGATCCGCGCGTCACGGCTGACGAAGGCGGTCAGCACCGCGGCGGCGGCCACGGCCAGCAACGCCATTTCGACGGCCCAGTGCAGCAGGCGGGGATGCATGACCATCGAGCCGGCCGGTGCCGGGTCACCGGGCGAGACGCGCCACGCGTACTCGAACCCGGGCGGATGCGTTCGGCCGCCGATCGACGTACGGACCAGAGGCGGCCGGACCCGCAAGGTGTAACCGGGATATCCGGCGGCCTTCAGCACCGGGCCGACGCTCTCACCGGCGATGTCGAAAACGGGGCGCGGGCCGGGCCGGTACGCCCGCACGACCTCCGTACGGGCGAACGTGAAGGCCGAGCCCGGCTCGACGGTCGTCGGCCCGAGGGCCTTCCCCCGGAACAGCGCGGCGGCCACCCGCCGGCCCAGGTCCCGCAGTTCGCGGTCCGAGCGCACGCCGCCGCCGGCCCAGAGATCGGCCCGGCCACTGCCGTCCGCCCGCAGGACGACGGTCACGTGGGCTCCCGGCGTCGGACGCGGCCCACCGGCGCCGCAACCGACGGCGACGAGGAACAGGAACAGGACCGTCCCCGACGCGGCCCACCGTTTCCATCCCATGGCGCCCTCCGCGGCCCGCCCACGGTCCTCAGCATGGCCGGTCCGGATAGCGGCGAGATCTCGATCCGGCCGCAGCCCGGCAGGACCGCGCCGATACCGGCCGGCGGGCGGGGAGCGGTTCGTGGTGGTGCCGGCGAGCGGTGGGGAGCGGTTCGTGGCGGTGCCGGCCGGCGGTCGGAGCGGTCGGTGGTGGTCTCGGCGGTCGGTGGGAGCGGGCGTTCAGAGCCGCCGGAGGTCCGGGGAGACGAGCAGGGGCCGGGCGAAGCGGCAGATCTCCTCGGCCGCGTCGAACTCCAAGGTGACCGGCTCGTCCCACTCGGGCGGGGTGGGCGTACCCGGCCAGGTGTGACCGCCGCCGAAGACCGTCCAGGCGACCACCCGTGTTCCGCCGACGCCGCCGTCGGCCGTCGTGCGGCTAGACGACTCGGTGGTGTGCGTCTCGCCCGGTCCGGGCGGGCACCGGTCGATGGCGCGCCAGTGCTCGGCCGTCTCCCGCAGCGACAGCGTGCGGCCGCGCAGCTCGCCGTTCGGCCCGCGGCGCCGCGAGTGCCCGCCGTCGATCGGGACGATCCGGTCGGCCGTGCCGTGGATCAGCATGACCGAGACGGCGTGCGTCGGCCGCACGTCCAGCAGGGCGGCGGGCAGCCCGCCCGCGACCGTCGCCAGCACCGCGACCTGGGCGCTCGCCGCCAGCGCCAGCCGGTGGCCCATGAACGCGCCGTTGGAGATCCCCGCCACCACGACCCGATCGGGGGAGGTGCCGTGGCGTTCGGCCGACCGTTCGATGACCGCGCGGAGGAAGGCGACGTCGTCCACTCCCGCCTGGTCGGCGGCGGTGACGCCCCGGCCGTCCGCCCAGCACCCCCCGACCCCGTCCGGGTAGGCGATCGCCAGGCCCCACTCATCCGCCTGTTCGTCGAACGTGGTCCACTCGCGCATGACCGGACCACCGGGGTCCGGGCCGTTGCCATGGAGCACGAGTACGAGGGGCGGCTCCCGGCCGTCCACCGTCGCCTGGGGCAACCGGATCGTGAAGTTGCGGTCCCTCCCGTCGATTCTCAACTCGTCGACGATTTCAGCGTCATCGCCCGCCATGCACGTACTCCCTCGGATCGCGTGGGCCTGCGCGGCCGGGCCGCGCGGGTCCACGCGATTCTGCCGGAGGTGGCTCAGCCGAGCGCGGCCGCAGCCGTCTCACTCCTGTCCAACGCGTGCGCGCCCCCGGAGTCGGTATCGCCCTTTCACGCGTTTCTGGGCATTCTTCGAGGTCCGCCCGCATGGCCACCTTCGGTCCATGAAAGGCGCGATGAGAGTGGTCGGGGGAAGTAGCGTGAATGAGCACTCAACACGTCGAGTGCGGTGAAAGGAGAAGACCGTGCGGTCTTTTCGGCTGATGACTGCGACGGCGGTGACGGCAGGCTCGGTCGCGGTCTCGGTGATGGTCGCCCCGACCGCCTCCGCCGCGGCGGACGCGCTCACCCTCAGCCTCTCGTCCCCGATGATCGGCACCAGGACCGTGACGCTCACCTGCGAGCCGACCGGTGGGACGCACCCCGGCGGCGACGCCGCCTGCCAGGACCTGATCGCGGCGAACGGCGACATCGCGCGTATCCCGCCGTACCAACTGGGCGGCTGCGGCGGCTACTACGACCCGACCGTCGCATCGGCGGTCGGTCATTGGCGTGGCCTACCCGTGAACTACACGAACACGTTCAGCAACCCGTGCGTCGCGAATATCGTGACGGGCGGCCACGTCTTCCGTTTCTGAATCCCGCATCCCGTCCTCGCCTCAGGATTTCCGGGGTCCGTGATCCGGCCCGGCCGCGCCCCGCGTGCCGGCGCCGGACGACGAGGCCCGGGGCCGGTCAGCGCCGGCGCCAGAAGTTCCACCGGCTGCGCTTGGGCGGACGCTCCGACTCGGCCGAACCGGCCGGAACGCCGGCGAGGGGGGCGTTGCCGACGTACACCAGACGGAACTTGCCTATCTGCACCTCGTCACCGCTGGACAGCACCGACTCGTCGACGCGCTCGCGGTTGACGTAGGTGCCGTTGAGGCTCCCCGCATCGCGGATCCAGAACCGGCCGTTGTGCCGGAGGAACTCGACGTGCTTGCGGGACACGGTGACGTCGTCGAGGAAGATGTCGCTGTGCGGATGGCGACCCACGGTCGTGGTGTCACGATCGAGGAGGAACCTGCTCCCGGCGTTGGGCCCTCCTCTGACGAGGAGCAGCGCCGTGTCGGGAGGGAGCGCCTCGACCGGTCCGGGATCGATCGCCGGCCCCTCGTCCTGGTCGGCCTCGACGGCCGCCTGGATCGCGCTCAGTGACATCGTGGACGTCGAGGTGCCCGGTTCGTTCGTGATCGGCGGGGCCTCCCCGGTGAGCGGGGCGCCACAACTCGAGCAGAAGCGGGCACCGTCCGGGTTGGTGTGGCCGCACCGCGCGCACTCAGCGTTCGGCATCGCCGGTTCCGCCTCCTATCTATGGTTCGGTCTCCCATGCACCGTACGGCACGGACCTTGGAGATATGACGGTGTGGTCGCGCCTTCCCCAGAGCGGGGACGGACCAGGGAGGCGGCCGCCGTCGGTGATGCCCGTTCCATGACATTCAGAACGACCTTGGACGCACTCCGCGTTCCTGATTTCCGGCACTGTCATGCCACCTCGGTCGATGAGCGGGCCGCCCCGCTGAGCATGGATCGGTCATGGCGCCGTGCGGTCCGTAGCGGTCGGCGATCACGGACTGCGGTGAGGGAGCAGCGCCGAGGCCGGCCGCCCGGCGTCGTGCATATTGCTGTGAAAGGTGCATGTGTTCCCACCAAGAAGGAGGTCGGCGTTTCAAATGACGCAGGCGATGGCGCTCAGGTGGGCCCCATGAGCCAGTCGCCCGGGACGGCCCGGCGCACCGCCTGCAGCGCTTGCGGGGTACGGGCGGCGGCCCATAGCCATGCGCGGCCATCGTCGCGGATCAGCACGTCGGGACCCCAGAACCATCGAATCGGCGGCCCTTGCGGGTCCGCCCACATCGGGTAGTCGGGTATCGCAAGCCGGGTGTAGTGGTGTTCCAGAGTTTCGAGGGCTTCCGTGTCGGATTCCCGGTTGTCGTAGTGCCCATGGTCACCGAGCAGGTATTCGGTCAGGACCATCTCGATCCACGCCAGGGAGAACCGACCGAGGAATGGCCTCCACGGTTCAGGAGCGCTGCAGGGGACGTCGCTCTGAAAAATGACCGGGGGGTCGGCCATCTGCAGGTCGTCCACGGCGATGGCCCACCGCACGACGGACTGGTTCTCGACCCGGAAGACCAGCGCGCGGCCCGTCTCATCGAGATGCAGCCGCTCCGGCCCGAGCAGCGTGTCCTGGCTGCTCGTGAGGTCATCGCGTTTCCCCAGTAGCGCGTACCCCTCGCGCATCGCGGGCGGCAGGCTCAGCCCCAGACGACGTTCGGCTGCCGCGAGTTCCTCGTCACCGCAGCCGCTCCGCTCATCGAGAGGCACCGCCCAGCGCGCGGCGAAGTGACGCAGGAAGTCCCAGGCGTCCCGCGAATCTTCGCAGGCGGCCATCACCTGCTTCGGGAAGGCGAAATCGTCGGGCATGTACCGATTCTCGCGGTCCGGTCTGACTTCGGAATCAGAACTCGGCGGTGGCCGGTGTGCCGTCGTCGGGTGATGATGCGGGGTATGACCGATGAGGTGCTGGCCGATCAGGTCGATTACTACCGTCGCCGGGCGGGCGAGTACGACGTGACGGCGTACGGGGACGTCGCGGCGGCTCGTGAGCGCATCGCGCGGCTGGTCGCGCAGATGAATCCGCGCCGACGAGTGCTGGAGATCGCCTGCGGAACCGGCCTGTGGACGGAGGCGCTCGCGGGCATGGCCGACGTGGTCGTGGCGATCGACGCGGCGCCCGAGGCGGTCGCCATCGCTCGTGACCGGGCGAGGTCGGGGAACGTCACGTTCGAGGTCGCCGACGTGTTCTCGTGGACGACGGACGACCGGTTCGACGCGATCTTCTTCTCGGCCTGGCTCTCCCATGTGCCGATGAGCCGGTTCGAGGAGTTCTGGCGGCTGCTGCGGCGTCTCCTGACGGAGGACGGACGGGTGCTGTTCATCGACGAGCACGTCGACGTCCGGGATAAGGAGAGCTACGTCCCGGACGCCGGCGAGATCGTCGAACGGCGGCTGCGAGACGGCGAGACGTACCGGATCGTGAAGAACTTCATCGACCCCCGGGAGTTGCGGGACCGGCTGCGGAACCTGGGATGGGACTGCCGGATTCACCGGGACGGCGACGACTGGATCCGCGGCGAGGCGCGTCCGGTCCAGTACCTCGACTGAGCCCTCGGAGCGAACCCGTGGTCAGACTCCGCGCCGATCGTGGTCATCGAGCACCGCTACCTCGACGCACTGGCCACCGTCGTGCCCGCTCCGAGTGCTTTTCTTCCAGTTCAGCGAGGGCGATTCCATGGATGTCACGTCCCTTCCATCAGGGACCGGATCAGGTCGACCGATGCATCTGCAGACAAGGCGGCGGATCTGACCAAGTCGAACTCCACTCTAAGTACCTCGATCGACTTCCGCTGCTCGATCAGTACGCCTTGGCCTCTAACGGCCTCGGCGTACCCCAAGTCGGGCGCTTCATCGAAACTGAAGATCGTGAGGCCGCCGGACGGGTAGACCGCCGCGTTGTCCGGTAGGACGTGGATGGTGATGTTCGGGCGTTCGGCCAGTTCGAGGAGCCGCGCGTACTGGTCCCGCATGATGTCGGGATTGCCGACCATGCGCCGGAGCGCGAACTCGGAGATGACGAAGACCAACCATGGCGGCTCCTCCCGCTGGAGCATCTCCTGGCGGGCGAGTCGGGCGGCGACGAGTTGCTCCAGCTTGTCCTCGGGTTGTCCGGCGCGCAGGACCTCGCGGGCGTACGCCTCGGTCTGGAGGAGGCCGGGGATCATCAGTGGGTCGAAGAGGCGGATGGAGGCGGCGCGGGCTTCGGCGGCGACGTAGTCGCGGAACCAGCTGGGGGTCTGTTCGCGGCGGACGTGCCACCAGAGCTCTTCGAAGTAGGCGTCGAGGCCGAAGAGCTCGTCGAAGCCCTTGGACATCTCCGGGGTGGTCGGCCGTTTGGCGGTCTCGATATGACCGATCATCTGGCCGGTCACCCCGAATCGCGCTCCTAATGCATCTTGGGAGAGATTGGCCTTTTTCCGGTAATACCGGAGGCGGTAGCCGTACTGCGCGATCGCCGAGACGCGCGGATCGAGTTCCCGTTCCCGTCCCATCGATTCGACCTCCCCATGTCGACGGTTTGAATTCGTAGCGGTGAAACCGTATCGACGGTAAACGCCGCGCGACACGCTGAGGAAGCGATCCCTTCAGCGACCTGCGAGGGGTAGGAGAAATCGTCGACCGCGGAGGAAATTTCGTCGGTTGCGGAATAAGATCTTCGAGTCGAATCGGGCACCCGGTTGGGTGGTCGTCTTCTCGGCGTGTCCCGCCAGTGGCCACCTTGTCCCTCCTGAGGGGACACCCTCCAACGCCACAGGCCACCCCCGAGGGGAAGTGAGCATGCAGCGTCACCCGGCTAAGCTCCGATTTCCCACCCGGCGAGCGGATCGTTCTGCCCGGCCGGGTCCCTGCCTTTCACCGTGCGGTACGGCTTCCTGGGACGGGCCGGGACGGCGGCCGGCGGCACCTGCCGGTCGCCGGAATCCGGTGCGGGGCGGTCCGCGTGAACGCCCCAGATCGCTTCGGTGCCGACCGCGCGCATGTTCTTCGACGCGGTGAACATCCGCAGATTCATGGCCGGATCGTCCTGCCGGGCGGTGGCGAGAAGGTCGGCGACTTTGCCGGCCGTCCTGGCGTTCTTGTCGCCGACGTCGTATTCGATCCACCGGCCGGCCGGCGCGTGGCCGACCGGGACCGTCATGTAGAAGGTGTCACCGACGAGAAACTCCACCTGGTCGAATCCGGTGGCCGGAGTCGCGAAATCGCGCGTGAAGGCCAGTTGCGGCTTGAACCGGTAATGGACCGAGCCCATCATCCGGGTCACCCGGCCCGACGCATAGGACGTCTTCGCCACGGTGCCCCGCGCCGACCTGAGGGCGTCGGCCTTCTCCACCATCGTGCGGAGAACCTGCGACGGGGACTGCGGTGCGGCGCCGGCCTCCCGGCTTACGGCGGAGTCCTTGCGTTTACCGCCGTCTCCGCCGCAGCCGGAAAGGAAGAGGACGAACACCATGCCGGCGGCGACCGACGGACGAATCACGATAAGGGTCTCCTCGTTCCATCACATCCGCCCACCCGAACGATGGCGAGGATAGCCGGGTGAACCCGCGCGCCAGGGCCGGATTCGATGTCGTTTCTGTCCGGGTTCTGTTACACAACACGGCCACCTGATCCTCGAGTCGGCGCCAAGTCTCACCTCTCGCCGTTTCGCCAGACCGACGGAGGGGACGACGTCAGCGCATTAGGCGGCGTGAAGTCAGAGCGGTGAGTCCTCAAAAGGGGGCGATTGCCGCCGCCGACATGGTCGATGCCTGAAGGCGGTCGAGCAATGGGATTCCCGAAGAGCATGGCGATCGTCATGTCCGGTTCGGCCCTCGTCGGCGGTGCCCTCTTCTCCACGGGCGCGTCTCCCCGAGCCGGCGCCGCGGTGGGCGTGGCCGAGGCGGCCGTTCCCGACGGCGGTTGCTGCGGGCCCCACGGCGGCCGATCGAGCAGCCGCGACGTCAACCGGAACCAGCACCGGGAACGGCTCGCCGCCGGGATCCGGAACGGCAACTCCAACATCGGCTACAGCGACGCGCAGCAGCGGGGTCACGGTGCACAGAGTTCCGGCGCCACCTCCTCCGCGGAGTCGGCTCCCGAACCGCCGCCCGCCGCGCCGCCGGGTGCCCCGATCGCCGCGATGCGGCCGTACCTGCGGGATCTGGCCGAGAACACCGGGTTCACCGGGTCGGTGCTGGTGGTACGGCGCGGGCGGGTGCTGGCGCGTTTCGCCGCCGGTGAGGCTGACGAGGAACGCCACATTCCCCTCCGGCCGGACACGGTCTTCCGGCTCGCCTCGGTCACCAAGCAGTTCACCGCGATGCTCGTGCTGAAGCTGCGCGACCGCGGGCTGCTCGGCCTGGACGACCCGATCTGCCCGTATCTCGTCCCGGTCTTCATCAACGCATGCCCGGAGGCGTGGCGGCCCATCACGGTCCGCGAGACCGTCATCCACACCTCGGGCATCCCCGACATCCAGGGACTGCCCGGCTTCTACGACGAGCTCTCGAAACCGACCACGACGCGGAAGCTCATCCAGCGGTTCGTGAACCTGCCACTGGACTTCCCGCCCGGCACCAGCTGGAAGTACACCAACTCCGGCTTCATCCTGGCCGGGGCGATCATCGAGAGGGTGACGCACAAGCCGTACGGCGCCGTACTGCGCGACGAGATCACCGGTCCGCTGCACCTTCGGCACACCGGCTACAGCCGAGGGAATCCGCCACCCGGGTACGCGAAGGGCTACTTCACGGTCGGGTCACCCGCCCCGCCCATCAACGGCTCCCAGGCGTTCGCCGCGACGGGCATCTACTCCACCACCGACGACATCGCCCGCTGGGACCGGTCGTTCGGCGCTCACCTGGTCGCACCACCCGCCACCGTCGAGGAGGCGTTCACGCCGCAGGCGCCGTGCCCGCCCGGCGGATGCCTCAACCTGCCGTCCAGCGCGTACGCCTTCGGCTGGCTCATCGACCGGCTCGACGGGCACCGGCTCGTGTACCACCCGGGTCTGCTCCAGGGCTACGCCGCGAGCAACATGTACCTGCCCGACGACGACATCGAGGTGGTCGTGCTCAGCAACGTGGAGGACACCGACACCAACGGCATCGCCCGCCACCTCGCCACGTTGGCCCTGGAGTCCTGAGGCGGGTGGCGGGCGGCGCACCGGCATGAGGCGGAGACCGACCGTCTCATCCGACCGGCAGGGGCGCTTCGGCCGGCCGGGTGCCGGTCAGCGCCGCCCTGGCCTTGACCTGGAGCAGGGCCGTACGGGTGAGCATCATGGCCACCGCCATGAAGATCAGGGCGTCGGTGAGCGCGGCCGGGGAGACGGAATGGGCGGCCATCCATTCGCCCAGCTGCCGGCCGAAAACGTGCGCGCTGCCATAGGAGAAGGCGAGGCGTGCGCCGACCACGGCGGTCCACGTCAGTGCGTAGCCGACACCGGCACGGGACTTCGCGCAGCGGCGGCCCTTGGCCACGCCTTCATGTACGCGCATGAAGGCGCCGGCCGATAGCCCCAGCAACAACCCGGCGATCGTTCCGGTGATCTCCAGTAGCAGGCCGTACCCGCTGGTGGCGAGCCGATCGATGAAGAACGGCACGATGGCCGCCGCGCTGATGACCGGCCGGAGGAGGCGGGATCTGGTGACTCTCCGCGTGCCGAGATCTGATTCCAGCACGATGAAGAGTACGGCCAGGTTCAGAATCCAAACGCCCATGTCCATCGCTGTGGCCCTTTCAGGTTCGCGGTCCCGTTCTGCTGTGGCCACAACTTAGGAATTCGAGCATGCGCCGCACATCGGTCGGTGAACCGAGATGGGGTGGAGGCCGGGCGGGGCGTGATCCCTCACCCGGTCTCCACCCGATCGACGGGCCGCCTCCCGGCGGCCGAACCGCGGAGGTCAGCCTGAGCGCCCGTCTCCCCGTCGGTTCCCGGCGAGGGTGAGGGCCAGCCGTACGGCGTCGGCGCGCGAGTGCAGGTCGGCCTTGGTGAAGAGGTTGTTGATGTGGGTCTTCACGGTCGCTTCGGTGATGTACAGACGCCGGGCGATCTCGTTGTTGCGCAGGCCCTGGCCGATGAGGTCCAGGATCTCCCGCTCGCGCGCGGTCAGCGGCACAGGCGTGTCCGGCTCGGGCGTGGGAGCGCGGGTGGCGAGGGCCAGCAGCCGCGACTGCACGCCGGGGTCGAGGACCGCCTGCCCGGCGTGCGCGCCGCGCACGGCCTGGACGATCCTCGTACGGTCCGCGTCCTTGGTGAGGTAGCCGCGGGCGCCGGCGCGCAGCGCGGCGAGGATCGACTCGTCGTCCTCGAACGTGGTCAGCACCACGACGGGCAGACCGGGCCGGGCGGCCAGGATCCGGCCGGTGGCCTCGACCCCGCCCATGACCGGCATGTGCAGGTCCATGAGGACGACCTGCGGGTCGTGCTCGCCGACCGCGGTCACCGCCTCCTCGCCGTTGGCGGCGGTGCCGACGACGGTGATGTCCGGGTCGAGGTCGAGCATGACGGCGAGCGCGTCCCGGATCGCGGCCTGGTCGTCGACGACCAGCAGCCGGATGGAGGTCATCGTGGCAACTCCAATCGCACCGTCCAGCCCGGCGCCGGCGGTTCGGCGGGGCCCGCGTACAGCGTGCCACCGAGCAGACTGGCACGTTCACGCATCCCGACGAGGCCCATCCCGCTGCCCGCGTGGCTCGGCCGGGCACCGGGGCCGGCCGTTCCGGTGTCGGTGACGGTGAGCCGGATCAGCCGGTCGGTGTAGGCGAGCAGCAGGTTCACCTCCGCGCCGGGCGCGTGCCGATGCGCGTTCGTGATCGCCTCCTGCGCGGTCCGGATGACGGCCTGGGCGACCTCCACCCGCACCTCACCGGGCTCACCCTGGATCTCGAATCCGGCCGTGCTCCCGTGCGCGATACGGGCGATGGTCTCCGGAAGCGGCAACGTGTCCTCGCGCAGTGCGTGGATCGCGCGGCGGGTCTCCCCGATCCCCGACACCGCCAGAGCTCGTGCTCGCCGTACGGCCTCGTTGGCGTCCCGGTCGCGGCCCCCGGCGTGCAGGGCGTCGGCCATGTCCAGCTGCACGGCGATGCCGGACAAGGCGTGGCCGAGCACGTCGTGGATCTCCCGGGCGATGCGTCCCCGTTCCTCCAGCGCGGCCTCCCGAGCCTCGGACGCGGCCGCGCGCCGGCTCTGCCGGGCGGCCAGGTCGGCGGCGGCCAGCGCGTCGGCCCGTTCCCGGCGTGCGAGGCCGATGTAGAGGGGCAGGCCCACGATGAGCGAGAGCCACCACGGCGACTCGTACGACAGGTGCAGGGCGCCGGCCAGCTGGTTCACGGTGGTGGTGAGGGCGGTCCCGGCTCCGACGACGGTGAACGCGACCCGCCGGGAGTCCAGCTTCTCGCCGGCGGTGACGGACGCGAGGAAGACCAATGCGGGGGCCGCCGTGTCCTTCGCCAAGGGGAACGCCATCGCGCCGGCGCCCATGAACACCGACACCAGCGTGATCCGCGTCCGGGCCGACAGGTGACGCCAGGGCAGGACCGACGACGCGAGTCCCGCGGTGATGGTGACCACCACCAGGCTCCAGGTGAGCCAGGGGAGCCGGTCCGGCGGGCGCTCGACGAGCTGGATCAGGGTGAGCACCGCGAGGGTCCCGATGACGAACGGGCGGATCAGTTCGTCGGCGAACCGCGCCGGGGTCCCCGTCGGCGCGTCGTCGACGGGAACCCCGGCCGGGCGCGTGTCGTCAGGCTCATCGTTCATCGCCGGACATTGTTCCGCTCTTCGCCGGTCACGGTCATCGTTCACGGCGGCGCCGGTCGAAGCTCCGCGCCCGGTCATCGGGGGAGCCGCCGCCGTTCGGCCGCCGCCCGTCGTACGGGGCGGAACCGGTGTCGTACGGACCGGAGCCATTGTCGTACGGGGCGGAACCGGCGTCGTACGGCCGTCGGATGTCGAGGTTGCGCACGTCCTCGATCAGCGTCCCGAGGCCACCGCGCCGGCGCGGACGGCGTCCCTGGGACCAGTCGGTGCTCTGCACCTTCTGCTGCAACCCGTCCAGCACGGACGACATCGTGTGCGGTGCGCCGTCGCGCCCCTTCGCCCACACGATCCGGCCGCCGGTACGCATCGCCTTGGACAGCACGGCCAGCCCCTCCACCACCATGCCGGCGCCCAGTGTCAGCATCAGTCCGCTGCTGCCGGCATGCGCAGCGGTCGGGTCCACCACGCCCAGCACGACGCTCGCGCCGAACCTGACCGCCAGGTTGATCCCCCACAACACCACGGTCGTGACCGTGTAGCGCAGGTAGACGATGCCGTCCCGGTCGAACACGCGGATGCTCGCGCCGCGCAGCAGGCCCAGCACCAGGCTGAACGCGGTGGTGGCGACCAGGAACCCGATGGAGACCGTGGACTGGGACGCCTTGGCCAGATCGGTGAGCCCGACCACTGCGAGCACCGCGGGGAGCAGCAGCATGCGCTTGGCCTCGGCCGGCTCGCCGAGCAGGCGGCGGGCCAGGATGTAACCGACCGCACCGATGATCAGGATGATCTCGACGGGACCGCTCACCGATCCCACCTCCTCCGCGGGTACGTCATCTGGACGCCGCCACGTTAGGAAGCCGGCCGCCTCGTCGTCGTGGGTCGGCCGCCGTATCCCGGGTGGACATCCGACTCCACCCGGGACGACCGGACGATCTCCTGCCTAAGGTCGTGCACCATGACCTCGCTGCACGAGCCCCCGCTCTTCGCCGCCCTGAAGGATGCCGGACGGATTCTGGTGGCCGGCGCGGGCGGTGGCTTCGACGTCTATGCGGGGCTCCCGCTGGCGTTCGCGTTGACGGGTCTCGGCAAGTCCGTGCACCTGGCGAACCTGTCTTTCAGCGCGCTCGATCTGATCGACGCGGATGCCTGGTACGAGCCGAACCTGGCCGCGATCACGCCTGCGACGAGGGGACATGACGGGTACTTCCCGGAGCGGACGCTGGCGCGCTGGCTGGCTGCGCAGAGCATGGACGCGACGGTCTACGCCTTTCCCCGGACGGGTGTCCGCCCGCTCCGGGACGCTTACCGGAACCTGGTACGACGGCTGGGCATCGACGCGATCGTGCTGGTCGACGGTGGCACCGACATCCTGATGCGCGGGGACGAGGCCGGCGTCGGCACGCCGGAGGAGGACATGACGAGTCTCGCGGCGGTCGCCGGTGTGGACGTGCCCGTACGGCTGGTGGCGTGCGTGGGCTTCGGCGTCGACGCCTACCACGGCGTGTGCCACGCCCACGTACTGGAGAACCTGGCGGCTCTGGACCGGGACGGTGCGTACCTGGGCGCGTTGACGATTCCGAGCGCCAGCCGGGAGGCGCTGCTGTACGTGGACGCGGTCGCGCACGCGCAGCGGCACACACCGATGAGGCCCAGCATCGTCAACGGCCAGATCGCCGCGGCGGTCCGCGGTGAGTTCGGTGACGTGCGGTTCACCGATCGCACGCGGGGGAGCGAGCTGTTCGTCAACCCGCTCATGGCGATGTACTTCACCGTCGACCTCGCCGGGCTGGCGCGTCGGCTCCTCTACCTCGACCGGCTCGCTGACACGGACACCCAGTACGAGGTGCGTGCGGTCATCGAGTGGTTCCGCCGAGGCGTGCGGCGGCGTGAGCGGCGGAGCATTCCGCACTGACGGGTGGCTGCGCCGGCCGCGGTCCCGTCTCCGGCTAACCGATCGGGACGTCGTTGGAGCGGGACTCGACGGCGTCCAGGACGGCGAGGGCGGCGTCGTCGAGGGTGAGCGCGCCGACCGCCATGTTGGCCTCCAGGTGGGCGGGGTCGGCGGTGCCGGGTATGAGCAGCACGTTCGGGGCGTGGTGCAACAGCCAGGCGAGGCCGACCTGGGAGGGCGTCGCGCCCAGCGACTCGGCGACGGCGTGGACGGCCGATTCCTCGGTGACCTTGGGCAGGCCCGGAAAGGCCCCGCCGAGCGGGAAGAACGGCACCCACGCGATGCCTTCGGCGGCGCACAGCCGCAGCAGCTCCTCGTCGGCGCGGGAGACGAGGCTGTACGCGTTCTGCACGCAGACGACGCCGGCCGGCAGGGCGCGGCGCAGGCCGTCGAGGGTGACGCTGCTCAGGCCGATCGCACCGATCTTGCCCTCGTCGCGCAGGGCGGTCATGACCGCGAGCTGGTCGTCGAGGTCGACCACCTGGTCGCCCTCGGGACGCAGCCCGGGCCCCGTGTCGAGGCGCCGGAGGTTGACCACCGGAAGCCGGTCGACGCCGAGGCTGCGCAGATTGTCCTCGACACTGGCCCGCAGCTGCTCGGGCCGCTGCGCGATCCGCAGCGGCAGGCGCCCGCCCGGGTCGGGGTCGGCGCCGACCTTGGTGACGACCAGAACGCCGTCCTCGGGGCGCAGAGCCTCACGGATCACGGCGTTGGCGAAGCCGAAACCGTAGAACTCGGCGGTGTCCACGTGATTGACGCCCAGCTCGACCGCACGGCGCAACAGCGCGACGGCCTCGCCGCGGCGGTCGCGCAGGCGGTCGAGCTGGGCCGCGCCGTAGCCGACCCGGAACACGGTGCGGCCGGCGAACGAAGCGGTGGCGGTGGTGACGGCGTCTCGGTGAGCGCCCCTGTCTGATGTCTCCATGGCCTCACCCTATGAGCTAAGGATGACAGATATCAATGTTTGTCATCCGGCTCACGGAGTGACGGCAGACGGACTGACAGGCTTTGACGTCCGTCAGTTCGTTGACCTACGTTCTCCGCTGTGGAGGCACGGGGCGCGACAGCCATGAAGCGGCGGCCTCGTACCGGCTCGACGGGGGAGATCTGATGCGCGGGGAGCCGCTCGACGCGGAGACGATCGTGTCGGCCACCGAGGAGGTGCTGCGCCGGCACGGTCCGGAGAAGACCACGGTGCTCGACGTCGCGCGGCTGCTGGGCGTGAGCCACGGGAGCGTGTACCGGCACTTCCCGTCCAAGGCGGCGCTGCGCGAGGCCGTGATACGGCGCTGGCTCGACCGGGTGCAGGAGACTCTCACCGCGACCGCTCAGGATCGCGACCTGACCCCCCTCGACCGGCTCCGCGGCCTGCTCACCACCATGTTCGCCATGAAGTGGGCGAAGGCGAAGGATGATCCCGAGCTGTTCGCGACGTTCCGGGTGCTGGCGGCGGAGCACAGCGCCGTGTCCTCGGCCCATGTCGCCTTCTTGCTCGCGCAGATTCGCGGGATCGTCGCCGACGGCATCGCCGGCGGCGACTTCGCGGCCGGTGACCCCGAGGTGGCCGCGCAGGCCATCTTCCACGCGACCAGCCGCTTCCACGATCCGGCGCACGCCGCGGACTGGGCCTCCCCGGAGGTCGAAGCCGAGTCCGAGAGCGTCATCTCGCTCATCCTCGACGGCATCCGGGCACGGTGACGGCCACCCCTTCACGGGGCCGCCCGATGCGGAGCAGAGCCGCGTAGATACGCCCTGCTCCACGCTCGCCGTCGCTGAACGATCCGCCGGACATCGCGTCGCATAGCGGTCTTTGTCCAAGATTGATGCCGGATCTCAATATTTGTCCGGTGACGAACGCCTCTGTGATCTTTACCATCGGCCGGGGAACTGAACCACGCCACCCCCGCCAGGAGGCGCAATGACGGCCGACGAACCCGACGAGACCCGACACAGCGCACCGGACCCATCCCCTGAACCCCTCGTTCCTGGACCGCGACACCCCTGGACGACACTGAGACTCCTTCTCTCGGGCGTGCTCGCCCTCGCGATCGCCGCCCTCTTCCTGCACGGGCTCACCGCGGGGAACCACGCGAGCGGCAACGACCGGAGCGAGGCCGCCGAGCGCGTGCACGACGATGCCGACGCCGGAAGGGAAGAAGGCGAGGAGGGAGAGGAAGGGGAAGAGGAGGACGGCGGTCCGACGGCCCCGGCCGAGTACCTCACGCGGAAGTTCACCTCCGGCAAGGACGTCAAGCCGGCGCAGATCAAGCAGGCCCGTACGCAGGCCAGGGCGCTGAAGCAGGGCGGCGGGGCCTGGGCGCCGGTCGGCCCCACCAACGTCGGGGGCCGGGTCACCGACCTCGTCGTGGACCCGAACCACCCCGACACGTTCTACGTGGCGGTGTCGGGCGGTGGCGTGTGGAAGAGCACGGACGCCGGCAAGACGTTCACCCCCGCCTGGCCGGTCGACCAGACGCAGACGATGGGCGCCATCGCGCTCGGCTCCGACGGCACCCTGTGGGCCGGCACCGGTGAGGCGAACCCGTCCGGCGGAGGCCTGACGTTCTTCGGCGACGGCGTCTACCGGTCGACCGACGGCGGCGCGCACTGGAAGCAGTGGGGCCTCACCGACAGCGGCGCGATCGGGAAGATCGTCGTCGATCCGGCCGATCCGAAGCGCGTCTTCGTCGCGGCCGCCGGCAACCTGTCCGGCACGGCCGGTCAGCGCGGCATCTACCGGCTCGGCGCCGACGGCAAGAGCTG
Source organism: Actinoallomurus rhizosphaericola (assembly GCF_024055675.1). NCBI lineage: Bacteria > Bacillati > Actinomycetota > Actinomycetes > Streptosporangiales > Thermomonosporaceae > Actinoallomurus > Actinoallomurus rhizosphaericola. Next base: position 241,568 of record NZ_JAMXMW010000015.1, read on the forward strand.
GCGACTGGTGCTCAAGACGCCGAACAACACGACGGGCGGCATCGACCTGGCGCTCGACCCGACCAACGGCAAGCGCGTCTACGCCGTGTTGTGGGACCACAAGCGCAACAACGGCGCGCGGGTGTACGGCGGCGTCGGCTCCGGCCTCTTCCGCTCCGACGACGGCGGCGACCACTGGAAGCGGCTGGAGAACGTCGTCGGAACCCATCCGGCCGACACCACGGGCACCGGTCTGAAGAGCGACGCGAGCCTCGGCCGGATCGGTGTCGCGATCGCCCCCGGCGACCCGCGGCGCGTGTACGTGGTCAGCGGCACCCCGTACGGTCCGGACAAGGGCTTCTACGTCTCGACCGACGGCGGCGACACCTTCAAGCCCGGCGGCCGGCCGGGATCCTCCGGCGGCTACCAGTGGTGGTTCGGGCGCCTGTGGGTGGACCCGAAGGACGAGAACCACCTGTTCAGTGCGGACGTCAACCTGCGCGAGTCCAAGGACGGCGGCGCTACGTGGTCCGACTCGAACGGCGTGCACTCCGACCAGCACGCGATGCAGTGGGACCCGAAGGCGACCGGCCGGATCTACCTCGGCAACGACGGCGGGATCTACCGTTCGGACGACAACGGGGCGAGCGGCTCCTGGGTCCACGCGACGTACGCGCCGTGGAACCAGTCGTACCACCTCGCGGTGGCGGCGGACGACCCGAACCGGCTCGCCTCCGGCCTGCAGGACAACGGCAGCGTCCGTACCTGGACCAACACCGCCGGGGCGTCGGACCTGTCGCAGTGGAACGCCTACGGCGGCGGCGACGGTCACGAAGTTCTGATCGACCCGAGCGATCACAACATCTACTACGAGTGCTCACAGGTCGGCGTGTGCACGCGGCACGAGGACGGCGATGGAAAGTCGCGTAGTTTCCGGTTCGGGCAGCGGCACTCCGCGCGCATCACGACCGACGCCCCGATCGTGCTCGACCCGAGCGACCCGTCGGTGCTCTACTTCGGCGGCAACGTCCTGGACCGCTCGACCGACCGCGGTGCGACGTTCACCCAGATCAGCCCGCCCGGTGACTACCTGACCGGCCCGGTGCCGCCGGACGAGGACGACCAGGGGCCGTTCTACTCCAACGAGTACGCCACGATCACCTCGATCGCGCCGGCGAAGACGGACGGCAACACGATCTACGTCGGCACCGACACCGGCCGGCTGTGGAAGACGACCGACCTCGGTGCGCACTGGACCGAGTTCACCGGCAAGGGCCTGCCGGTCCGGTGGGTCAACGCGATCGTCGTCGACCCCGCCGACGCCGACCACGTGTACGTCGCCTACTCCGGCTACCGGGAGGGCGACACCGCGGCGAACGTGTGGGAGACCACGAACGGCGGCGACAGCTGGCGGAACATCAGCGGCAAGCTGCCGAACGCACCCGTCGAGATGCTCACCTACGACCAGGTGAGCCGGCAGCTGTACGCGGCGACCGACTACGGCGTCTTCTACGACAAGAACGACAAGAAGAACTGGAAGCGGCTCGGCGGCGGCCTGCCCGACACCCCGGTGTTCGACATCAGGATCACCGGGGATCACCGCACGCTGTACGCGGCGACCTTCGGCCGTAGCGTGTGGAAGATCCCGGTGCCGAACAGCTGACCGTCGCGCGGGGACGGGCCCGGCGCCCGTCCCCGCCCGTACGGGGCCCTGACCGGCGCGTGCCGGCGACTCGCCCACCGATCACGAGGGCTGTGAGCCTTGTTCGGCCGCGACCTGAATGATCGTCTTTCCGGGCGTGCGGCGGTGGCGGGCGAACGCGGACGCCGCTTCGCAAAGCGGCCGTACGGCGCCGACGATGGGCTTGAGCCGTCCGGTCCGTCGAACACCACGTCCACCTCGCCGACGTGCCGCAGATCGTCGGCGTCCAGGTCGAGGAAGGCGTGCGCACCGAGGCCGAGCGCGACCTCACGGTCGTCGGCCCGGCCGGTGCCGATCACGCGGGCGCCCGCCTCTCGCGCGAGTTGGACGGCGATCGAGCCGACACCGCCCGCGGCGCCGTGAATGAGGACGGTCTGGCCGGTCGTGAGGCGGGCGTGGTCGAACAGTCCCTGCCATGCGGTCAGCCCGGAAATGGGCAGCGCGGCGGCCACGGTGTGGTCGATGTCGGCCGCGAGGGAAGCGAGGTTGCGGGCCTCCACCGCGGTGTATTCGGCCAGGGATCCGTCGCGGGCCCAGTCGGTCGGTCCGAACACTCGCTGGCCCACGGTGAGGCCGGTCGTTCCGTAACCGAGCTCGACAACGACTCCGGACAGCTCGTGCCCGGGGATGCTGGGTGTCCGGTCGCGGCCGGCGCGGTCGGACCACGTCGTCGGCCAGTCGAGCTCTCCGGGGGTGAAGCCCGCGGCGTGCACGCGCACGATGACGTCGTTCTCCGCAGCATGGGGGTACGGCATGTCGGTCAGGGAGAGGCCGCCGACACCCGCGTCACGATCTCGTACGGTGATCGCTCGCATGCCCGAATCCTTTCCGGTCGTTGGTCGGTATAGGGGGGGTTGGCCCGAGGCCCGCGTGGGGCGGGGGTTCCCGGCCACGGAGGGCGCGGTGGGCTCCCGGCCGTGGAGGGCGCGGATCGCCCGTTCACGCGTGGCCTCGTTGGCGCTCCGGTCAGCTCGGCCACGGTGAGCCGGCGATGCGCTCGACCGTCGTCGTGCGCTGGAAACCGGGGATGAAGTGCTCGAGGATGTCGGAGTTCACGGTGCCGTTCGTGGTTTCGGGGCGGTTCTTGAGCCCCTCGACGAAGACTCGCAGGAACGCGTTCTTGAAGTCCCCCCGTGGGTGGACGGCGAGGATCTCGCCCAGCTGATCGCGATCCAGTCCGTCCAAGCCGAAGCCGATCGCGTCGGTCAGGACGCCGAGGTGCGTGGTCGCGATCTCCGGGGCCATCCGGCTCGGGATGCCCGGCGTGGTGTGCAGCGCGATCGCCGTCCAGACGGTGTCGGCGGCGGCCGTCGAGAAACCCCGGTCCACGAGGAACCTGCGCGCGTGGTCGGCGCCGTCCACCTCGAAGCGCTGCTCGACGTCGGAGAAGGGGGTCAGGAGGCCGGTGTCATGGAACATGGCCGCCACGACACCGGCCCGCTACGTGGAGAGCATTCGATTCGACATGGCGAGGGCCCTGCTCGACCGAGGACATACCGCGACGCAGGCCGCGGCCCTCGCCGGCTTCCCCAGTTACGAGAGCATGCGGCGGGTCTTCGTCAGGAAGCTGTCGATCAGTCCCGCCGCCTACCAACGCCGGTTCCGCACGGCCCGCCGCGCCAACGAGGGTTAGGCCGACGAGCCGACGTCACGGCCATCAGAGCGCACTTCTCAGCCAATCGGTTGCTTGTTAGGGTTTGCCTGACCCGGGGGGCTCCGGCGACAGTGAGGACCGTCCCGATGACCGACCATGGCGAATCCGGCGTCCAGCAGCCCCTTTCGATCGAAGGGCTCCCGGTCAGTGAGGACCGGGACACCGCCTACGCCCGGATTCGCGAGCGTGGACCGGTCACCAGGGTCACCACCGGGGTCGCGGCCATCTCACGGAACACGGCCGAGTACGTCCTGCGGCATCCGGAGCTCTTCTCCTCCAAGCGGGCCTACGAGAGCGCGGGCAGCCCGGTGCCGATGCTGCCGATCGCGTTCGATCCGCCCGAGCACACCCGCTACCGGCGCCTGCTCCAGCCCCACTTCAGCCCGCGCCGGATCAGGGCGATGGAGCCCGAGATCAGAGCGCTCGCCGTCCGGCTGGTCGGCGACGTCGCCGACGCGGGCCGCTGCGACTTCGTCTCGAGCATCGCCGTGCCCCTGCCGGCGCAGGTGTTCCTGACGATGTTCGGGCTGCCGCTCGCCGACCGCGATCGCCTGATCGCCTGGAAGGACGCCATCCTCAGCTCGGCTCCCGAGTTCGGGGCCGAGGCCCCCTCCGAGGCCGCCGCCACGGCCGCCCGCGAGCTCTTCGGCTATCTGGTCGAGCACATCGCGGCGCGCCGCGCGGAGAGCGGCGGCACCGACCTGCTGGCCGTCCTCCTCGCCGACACCGGTGACGACCGTCTCACCGAGCATGAGCTCCTCGGCATGTGCTTCCAATTCGTCCTCGCGGGGCTCGACACCGTGACCGACGCCCTGGCGAACGCCTTCGCGATCCTGGCCACCCGGCCGGACTTACGGCGGCAGCTCGTCGACGACCCGGGCATCATCCCCGACGCGATCGAAGAGCTCCTGCGCGTCGACGGCCCGATCCTCACCCTCCCGCGCGTGGCCGTCGAGGACGTGCGGCTGGACGGCCACCGGGTCACCGCGGGTTCCGCCGTCCATGTCGCCGTCGCGGTCGCCGACCGAGACCCCGCGGAGCATCCCGAGCCCGACACGATCGACTTCCACCGCCGCCAGCCCCATCTGGCCTTCGGCATCGGGCCCCACTTCTGCCTCGGGGCTCATCTCGCGCGGCTGGAGATGAAGACGGTCCTGGAGGAATGGCACCGCCGCATCCCCACCTACGAACTCGCCGAGGGAGTACGCCCAGCGGCCCTCTGGCCGGCCGGCCTGGTCGGCGTCGCCGGCCTTCCCCTCGTCTACCCGGTCGAGCGGCAACGGCAGGCGTAGGCGGGGTCCTGTCAGGGGCTAAGGCGGTCCGCCGGCGCCTCCTGGGAGGCGCGATCCTCCGTGGTGCCGGCGTCCTGCGGGCGGAGCGCGTCGACAACGAGATCGAGTAGCCGGCCGGCCTCCTCGGGAGTGCCGCTGGCGGCGGTGGAGAGGAAAACGCCGAGCAGCAGGCCCGCGACGTCGTCGGGACGGACGTCCGCGCGCAACAGGCCCGCTTCGGCGCCGCATGCGAGGATCGGCGTGATCGCGGTGATGACGCGCTCTCGGGTGGAGGGCGAGATGCGCCCTGGCGCGGAGCCCGCTCGCAGCGTGCCGAGCATGGCGTGCTTGGTCTCCCAGAACGTGGCGTAGCGGTCCATCCATGCTCTCAGCGCGACGTCGGGGGGGAACCGGCCGAGCAGCACGGAGGCGCTCGCCGTGACGTCATCGAGCTCGGCCGCGTGGACCGCTTCGATGAGCGCCTCGCGCGTGGGAAAGTGCCGGTAGAGAGTGCCGGTGCCGACCCCGGCCTGGGAGGCGATGGCCTCCAGCGCGACCTGGCCGCCGGGAGCGGCGGCGAACGCGGCCCGTGCGGCCGTGATGAGTTTCTCGCGGTTGCGCCGTGCGTCAGCGCGGGCCGGCCGCCCTGCCGCGCCGGGCCGTTGACCGGCGGGCGCGGGTTCAGGCTGACTCAAAGCGGAGATCCTCCGTTAACGCTACGGTGGACTAAACGGAGGACCTCCGTTTAGTCCGTCATTCACGAGAGCAGGATCCCATGACATCACCCAGCGATTCACCGCCAGAGCCGGCGCGCGAAGGCCGCGCACGCCCCGGCGGCCCCGGGCTGATGGCCGGACGCACCGTCGCACGCGTCGGCTACGGCGCGATGCAGCTACGGCACCTGCGGCACGACCCCGACGCGGCCATCGCGCTCCTGCGCCGCGCCGTGGAACTCGGCGTCGATCACCTGGACACCGCCCACTTCTACGGCGACGGCTTCGTCAACGAGCTCATCCGCGAGGCGATCGGTCCCGGTGACGGCGTCACGGTCGTCAGCAAGGTCGGTGCCGACCCCGACCCGGGCGGTCCCCACCCGTTGCGTCTCGCGCAGCGGCCGGAAGAGCTCGCCGCCGGCGTCGATGCCAACCTCGTCGGCCTCGGCCTCGACCAGATCCCGGTCGTCAACCTGCGCCGCCCCGGCGCCGATCCCCCCATTCCCGTCGGGGCGGACCAGGTCGTGAACCTTGACGACCAGCTCGCGGCGATGATCGCATTGCGCGAGGAAGGCAAGATCGGCGCGATCGGGCTGAGCACCGTGACCCTGGATGAGCTGCGCCGCGCGCTCCCGGCCGGCATCGCCTGCGTGCAGAACGCCTACAGCCTCGTCTCCCGCGGCGACGAGGACATGCTGCGACTGTGCGCCGAGGCGGGCATCGCATGGGTTCCCTACTTCCCGCTCGGCGGCGAACTGCCCGGCTCCCCGAAGGTGACGGACGAGCCGGCCGTTCTCGCCGCCGCTGAATCCCTCCGCTGCACCCCGGCCCAGGTCGGCCTCGCCTGGTTGCTCCACCGCGCGGCGAACGTCCTGCTGATCCCCGGCACCGCCAGTCAGGAACACCTCGAAGAGAACATCGCAGCCGGTGCGCTCACCATCGACGCTGCCACCCTCGCCGCGCTCGACGCCATCCCCTCCCGCACACCCGCTTAGCGGCCCAGGCGTGGGGTCTCCTGCCGGTGGCCCTGCTCCGTACGGCCGAGCCGCCCTCGTCGTCCTCCACGCGCGCTATCTCCCTCCGCGCCTGAAGGCATGTACACCCCTGTCGGTGCAGGGCATTCTGGACGCGCTGGAGTTCGTCGGTGATGAACTCCCGCAAACGGTGTCGCGCCGAAGACGGGAAAATGTCGGAGCAGCAGCGCGGAGAGGATGACCGGGTGCGGGCGTTCGACAGACGGTTCGCCAGGGCGACGAGGCGGCTTGGACACGCCGAGACCGGGGTGCGGCTGGCCGGGGTGTACGCGCTGGCCGGCCTGGCCGACGATTGGGAGGAGGGTCGGCAGACCTGCATCGACGAGCTGTGCGCCTACCTGCGGACGCCGTACGAACCTCCCCCGGAGGCCGGCCCTCCGGCCGCCGAACAGCTGGCGTTCGGCGGCAGCCAGGAGGTGCACCACACCGTCATCTCGATCATCACCGCGCACCTTCGCGACGACGCCCGGGTCTCCTGGCGAGGCCATGACTTCAACTTCACCGGTGCCCGCTTCGACGGAGGCGACTTCAGCGGTGCGGAGTTCGCCAGCGGCACCGTCGACTTCCGCGACGCCGTGTTCTCCGGCGGCACCCTCGACTTCACCGGCGCGGTGCTTTCGGGAGCCACCGTCGACTTCACCGGCGCCAGGTTCTCCGGCGCCTCCCTCGACTTCACGGGCGCGACCTTCTCGGGCGGCCCCGTCCACTTCGTCTCCGCGGTGTTCTCCGGCGGCACCGTCCACTTCGGCGACGCGACGTTCTCCGGTGCCACCAACTACTTCATCAACGCGGTCTTCTCCGGCGCCTCCCTCGACTTCACCGGCGTGACGTGCTCCGGCGGCGCCCTCGACTTCGCCGGCGCGGAGTTCTCCGCCGGCTCCGTCCATTTCACCGGCGCGGCGCTCTCCGGCGGCACCCTCGGCTTCAACGGTGCGGAGTTCTCCGGCACCACCGCCCACTTCAACGACGCGACGTTCTCCGGCGGCACTCTCGACTTCACCGACGCGACACTGTCCGGCGGCACCCTTCACTTCACCGACGCGGAGTTCTCCGGCACCACCGTCGTCTTCACCGGCGCCAAGTTCTCCGGCGGCACCGTCGACTTCAGCGACGCGACGTTCTCCGGTCGCCGGGGCGGCCTCGGTAAGGACATCGCCACGGACCCGCCCGCGGGGCTCCTGCTGCCTCCCGCATAGCCCCGCGAGCCGGGGCGGCCGCCGGCGCCGGTGGGGGCGCCTACGCCGCGTCGAAGGCGGCGCTGGAGACGCTGACCCGCCTTTGGGCCACCGAGTTCGGCGGTGCCGGCATCCGGGTCAACGGGGTCGCGGCCGGGCCGGTGCGCACCCAGGGGACGGAGCCGCTGCCGGCCGCCGTCGGCGATGCGATGGACCAGGTGACCGCGCGCGGCCGGATCGGCGACCCGGAGGAGATCGCGGACGTCGTGCTGTTCCTGGTCGAGGACCGCAGCGGCTACGTGAACGGGACCGTGGTGGGCGTCCACGGAGGGAAGCGCAGTCTGCTGCCCGGCTGAAACCGCGAGGTGAGCAGCGAGGCGACCCGGCGGCCGGACTCTCGGCGTGGTGTCCGTCGGGGGACCATGAGGCGCCGGCCGCCGCGAATGCGCCGACCGGATGCCGCCCTTTGGCCGCCGCGTGGAAAACAGCGATCATGCGGAGTAAACCATTTTGTGTATGCCCACGTCTTACTACCTGAAGGCTACGGAGGCTTTGGAAGGAGCCCAAATGCTCAAGCGAGTGATCGCGGCCGGAATGACCGCAGCGGGTGTCGCCGCCTTCTCGGCGGGGATGCTCGCGTCCCCGGCGCACGCGGACGTCGAGTGCACCCCCGACACATTCTTCGTTCTGCACGCCTCGAGCACCAACGGCGGCGCGCCGCTGAGCGAGTGCCTTGAGGGACACGACGTCACGTACGGTATGGGATTCGCCGTCGACCTCATCCGGGCCGGGAACAACAGCGGCTACCTCGTCCGGGCGAGTGACGGTAAGCACGTGCGCTTCGGGAACTACCAGGAACTGTACTTCGGCCCGGCCGGAGTGGTGTTCCAGGAAATCCACTTCAACTGAGAATAACGTGGCGGCGCTCCGCGAACTCCCGCCGCCACGTTCCTTTTTCTGTCGCGTATTCGAAGCCTCATGGTCACCATATTGGCTCCCTGAGAACGGTACGGGTGGACCCATTTTGTTAGCAGGTATCCCTCTTCCTTACCGGACTTCACCGTGCGCCCGATCGGCGGCTGCACCGTGATCGTCTGGCAGCGCGTCTGATACACGTTGAACCATGACGGATCTGATTGACCTGACCGGCCGGACGGTGATCGTCACGGGCGCGTCGTCCGGGATCGGCGAGGCCACCGCGCGGCTGCTGCACGCCGCCGGGGCGCATCCGGTACTGGCCGCGCGCCGGGCCGACCGGCTGGCCGCGTTGAGCGAGGAACTCGAAGGGGCTCTGGCGGTGCCCACCGACGTGACCGATGCCGCGCAGGTGCGCGACCTGGTCGCGGCCGCACTGGACCGGCACGGGCGGATCGACGGCTTGGTGAACAACGCCGGCGCCAGCATCTCGGGACCGATCGCCGACATCGATGTCGCCGAGTACCGCAAGATCCTCGACCTCAACGTGGCAAGCCTGGTCGCCGTCACCCAGGCGGTGCTGCCGGCCATGCGGGAGCAGGGCTTCGGGCGGATCGTGAACGTCAGCTCGGGCACCACCCGCCGCGTCGCGACCGGCGTGGGGGCGTACGCGGCGACCAAGTCGGCGGTGAACATGATCAGCTCGGTGTTGCGAGAAGAACTCGCCGCGGACGGAATCGCGGTGTCGCTGCTGCTTCCCTCGGTGACCGCGACCGAGTTCGGCAACGGCATCTTCAAGGACGGCGTGCCACCCAGGCCGGGGATGGTGGTGCACCGGCCGGAGTACGCGGCCGGCGTGGTGCTGCGGCTGCTGCGCACCGGCGAGGACACCTTCGACATCCCGCACGGCCCCGAGCAGCCCGACATCCTCCGCGTATCCGAATAAGGGGCCACGCGGATGGTCGAGGCTCCCATCCCAGAGCGAGGCGCAGGCAGGGACTCAGTGATCGGCTGGCCGTCGCCGTCCTGACGAGTCGGCACATAGAGGAGCGCTCCGGTCGTGATGGCCGGAGCCTTCGTCTGTTCTCAGGGCCGGCTCGATCCAGTGCCGCAGCAGGCGGCGTTCGCCTCGCCCTCCGATGTGCGTCCCGCGATATGGGACGTTCTCTCTCACGATGTGGTCCGAACGTTACGATCCTGCGAGTCGGTCTCCGGTAGAGGAGGTAAGGCAATGGTCGAGGCTGCGGCGCTTCCGACTCCCTGGCAGGTCAGATTCCAGGCGGGCGACCACGAGAGCATCGCCGATACGCTCAAAGCCGGCATAGGTGGTTCGGCGGGGATGCGACCGCATGAACTGCTGGAGGCTGCCCTCGCCACGTGCATGACCATCTCGGCGCGGATGGCGCTGGCCGATCTCGGCGTCACCGACGCCGAAGTCGGTGTGCGGGTGCACCTGGAACGCGAGGAGTCGACGACGCGGTTCCGGTACGAACTTCTTCTCGCCCCGGAGCTTGAGGCTCATCGGCCCATGCTCATTGAGCACATCGCCTGCTCGCCGGTGCGATCTACGCTGAGCAAGCCGTTGGTCTTCGAACCGGCTTGACCGGCGCGTGATCCCATCACCCCTGCTCGCGACGCGGCCAGAGGGGCGTCGACGTGTGTCGGCGGTAGCCGGTGGTGGCCGCCGTTGCTTCAGCCGTGCCGGCTGACGCGCAATGTCCGCTTCGCTATGTTCGTTCAATGCACGGTCAACCCGGGGAAATCCTTGCCGGCCGCTACCGGATCCTCGGGCTCATCGGGCGTGGCGGCATGGGCCGGGTGTGGCGCGCGTATGACGCCGAGCTCGATCGTGAGGTCGCCGTCAAGGAGCTGCGGCTGCCCGACGAGATCGATGACGCCGACCGACGCGAGTGGTACGCAAGGGCCGCCCGCGAGGCGCGCGCCGCCGCCCGCCTGCACCACCCCGGCATCGTGGCCCTGCACGACCGGGTGATCGATGACGGCCGCCCGTGGCTGGTGATGGAGCTGGTCCCGGGGCGGTCGCTGGACCAGGTGCTGCGTACGGACGGTCCGCTGCCCGTACGGCGGGTCGCGGACATCGGCCGTCAGATGCTGGACGCGCTGGCCGCCGCGCACGCCGCCGGCATCGTGCACCGCGACGTCAAGCCGGCGAACGTGCTGCTGGACGGCGACCGAGCGGTCCTCACCGACTTCGGCATCGCCGTGCTGGAGGGCGACGCCACGCTGACGAGGTCCGGCGTCCAGCTCGGCACCCCGGCGTACATGTCACCGGAACAGGTACGCGGCCACGCCGCCACGCCGCGGTCGGACCTGTGGGCGCTCGGCGCCACCCTGTACGCCGCGGTCGAGGGCCGCCCCCCGTTCCAGGGTCCGACACACGGCGCGGTCTTCGTCGCCATCGCCACCGAAGACCCACCGCCGCCGACCCGCGCGGGCCCCCTGACGGACGTCCTCACCGGCCTCCTCACCAAGGATCCCGACGCTCGGCCCACTCCGGACTCCGTCCGCGCCCTCCTCGTCCCGCAGGCCGCGCCACCGCCCGTCACTCCTCCCAGGCCCGCGTCCGGTCCGTACGGTGGCCGGTCTTCGGCGGGCTCCGACGCCACGCTTCGGGCACCCGGCCCACCCCCTGAGCCCGCGCCCGGTCCGTACGGTGGTCGACCTCCGGCCGGTCCCCGGCCCGGGCCGGGTGATGGCCTGGTTCCGGTGCCTCCCGCACCCGGCTCACCCGGTGACCTGTCCCCGGAGCGTCCCGAGTTCGCGCCGTATTCGGTACCGCCGGGCTCGTACGGTGGCACGGTCCGGGCGGGCACCGAGGTCCTGAACGGGATCGGAGGTCGCCTCCCGCGTGGGCGGGTCATGGCCATCGTCGTGGGCACCGTCGTCGTGCTCGCCGCCGTCGGTGTCGCGGTACGGGTCGGGACGGGTGGCGCCTCCGTGCCCACGCACCACTCGACCGCCATCCCGACCGTCGTCCCGGCCGACCGCGTGCTCGACACCGACTCGGCCGGGGTCTGGGGCGTGGCGTTCAGCCCGGACGGCAGGACACTCGCCAGCGCCGACAACAGCGACGCCGTCCGACTGTGGGACACCGCCACGGGACGGCAGACCGCCGTGCTGTCCCGAGGCAGCGGCGACCCCCAGAAGTCCCGGCACGTCGTGGCGTTCAGCCCGGACGGGAGAACGCTGGCCACCGATGACGACAACGGCAGCATCCAGCTCTGGGACGTCGCCTCCAGGCGGGTCATCGCCACCCTCACCAACCCGGGAGGCGAGAGCGCCACGTCCGCGACGTTCAGCCCGGACGGCACGACCCTCGCCGTCGGTGTCTTCTGGTTCGGCGACGACGCGGCGATCAAGGGCCGGGTGCGGCTCTGGGACATCGCCGCCCGACGGGACACCGCCACCACCCCGACCATGAACCATTTCATCTTCGAGCTCGCGTTCAGCCCGGACGGCCGGACGCTGGCGTACGGCGACGGCGACCACATCCGCCTCTGGGACGTCCCCGGCCGCAGACTGGAAAGCCCGATCAACACCCACCGAGACGTCGACTCGGTGGTGTTCAGCCCGGACGGGAAGACCGTGGCCGGTGCCGGCGCCAAGGTCGACGTCGCGACCTGGGACGTCGCCACGCACAAGCCCGCCGTACGCTTCGCCGGCGGCACGAGTGGCAAGGTCGCGTTCAGCCCCGACGGCCGTTACCTGGCCGCCTGCGACGAGGAGAACGGCCCGACCGTCACGGTCTGGGACGCGCGAACCGCCAAGGAGGTCCACACGTTCGGCTCGACGACCGGCTTCTCGGTGGCGTTCGGTCCGGACGGCACGATGCTGGCCGGTGGTGGTTCGGACGGCCGCATCCACTTGTGGCGGCTGTGACGCATCACTCCGACTCGCCGGCCGCAGTGAGGCGGTCATGACTCACGCGATGGCAGGCATGGAGCTGCCGGCGATCACCCGCCAGACGGCCTCGAATGCGACGCGACTGTGGGACTCGGCTTGGTCGGGCTCGCGGATCATGGTGTCGATGGCCGCGTTGGCCATGGCGTCCGTCAAGGTCAGCAGGAAGCCGAGGGGCGCGTCCTGCATCGGTCCGTTGGCGCGGCTGCGTTCCAGGAGGTCGGCGATGCCGCGGAAGGCGGCGCTCACCGTCTGATGGCTCTGCTCGGTGATGTCGTCCGACATCTGGAGTTGGGCGAGCGCGCGTCGCTTGTCCGGGGCTGTCGTGGCCCAGCGCACCCATTGCGTCCACATCTGGTGGACCTGGTCGCGGGGAGCGGCCTCGACGGGGAGCCCGGCGAGCGCTGTCGTTGCCATCTCGGACTTCAGGACCACGTAGAGCTCGTTCAGCAGCGCTGCCTTGGTGTCGAAGTAGACGAACAGCGAGCCGTTGGAGACGCCCGCCTCCTTGGCGATCGCTGCTGTCGGGGCCCCGAGGCCCTGGGCGGCGATCACTCGGGTCGCCGCCGACAGGATCGCGTTGCGGCGGTCCTCACTGCGTGGTCTGGCCATGGCCTCACTCTATAAAAGAGTGACCAGTCAGCTGTTCGACACTTGGCGGCTGGGGGTGCGGGGCCGCTCTCCTCGTCACCGGTCTGCGCGCGGCGATGATCGGTGACGAGACGCTTACTCCGGCGTGGTCCTCGGCTGGTGCTAGTGGGTGGTGCCCGGGACCTGGGCGAGCAGGGCACGGGTCTCAGCGACCACACGCTCGGCGAAAGCGGCATCGCGTACCTGGGCGGAGCCGAGCATGGGCTTGCCCTTCTCGTCAGCGGTCCCGCTTCATGTCGAGCAGCCGGGCCGGGCGCGCGGCTGGCGGGGATGTCGGCGGTCGCGGTGCTGGCGGCCTACCGGGTCCGCCGCGCATGCGGCAGGCCCGCACGACGGGAGATGTGCGGGCCTGCGCTTCAGAGGTCAGCCGGTGTAGTTCGGGGTTCTGTGGAGTGGCGCTCCCACCGGTCGGGGCGTTCCCACCGGTCGGGGCGCTCCCCCCGGCTGGGGCGTTCCCACCGGTCGGGGCGCTCCCACCGGTCGGGGCGTTCCCACCGGTCGGGGCGTACTACCGTGCCCCGGGTGTTTCGGCGGGGTGGCGGCCTCCGCGGCGGCCAGCCCGGTACTGGCCAGGCCGATGCCCAGCGCGACGGCCGTGATGAGGGACTTCAGGCGCATCGATGGTCCTTCCCATGGTTGTTTCATTACTTGACGACGACAGGGGTGCCGATCGTCAGGTTGGTGGCCATCCACGTGATGTCGTCGTTGCTGACTCGCACGCAGCCGTGGCTGGCCTTGCCGCCCAGCGCCGACGCCTGGTTGGTCCCGTGGATGGCGAGCTGTCCGGGGCCGCCGGCGAACTTCTTCAGCGTGGGCGAGAAGCCGCTCAGCCCGAAGGCGTACGCCCCATAGCCGGTGTTCGGGTTCGGCGGTTTGACCAGTTCGGTGAAGTAGAAGCGGCCGGCCGGGGTGGGGGTGCCGCCCTCGCCCGTGGCGACCTTTCCGGTGCGCAGTACCTTGTCGCCGTCGAAGACGGTGAACGTGAACGCCTTCGCGTCGATCTCCACGCGGCGGGTCGTCGACGACAGCGTGACGTCGGATGCCTTGACCCAGCCGGTGCTGCCGTTGGGCCGGATCGGCAGCAGGACCTTGAGCCAGTCGCCGTCCTTGCCATCGACGAGGAAGACCCGGGTGGCGCCCATCTCGTTGGGGCTCGACAGCGTCTTCCAGATCGCAGCGTCGCCCTTCTGCCTGTGCACGGCGATCTGGCGGCCGCGCACGGTCGCAATTTCCGCGTCACCCTGCTGCCGGGATTGCCGAGCCTCGGCGGCCGCCCGGCCCTCCGCCGTGGGCGGATCATCCCCTGATCTGCGGTTGCCCGCCGAGCCGCAGCCGGCCGATCCGACGATCAGGCCGGCGATGAGCAGGGCGCCGGTGTAGGTCTTGAGGTGGCGCATGTCGCGAGATGCTGGCCGAGGAATGTGAAGAACCTGTGTGGCCGCTGTGATGATCTCGTGGTGCCGGTCGTGGGTGCCCTACGCTCGGCGACTATGTGCGCGAATGTCCTGGTCGCGGAGGACGATGTGAAACAGGCGGATCTGCTGTGCCGCTATCTCCAGCGAGAGGGCCACACCGTGATCGCCGTCCACGACGGGCGGGCCGCGATCGACGAGGCTCGGATGCGCCGCCCCGACCTCGTGCTGCTGGACGTGATGATGCCGGGCGTGGACGGGCTGGACGTGTGCCGCGTGCTACGCGCCGAGTCCGAAGTGCCGGTGCTGATGCTGACCGCCCGATCTACAGAGGACGACCTGCTGATCGGTCTCGACCTCGGCGCCGACGACTACGTCACCAAGCCGTACAGCCCCCGCGAGCTGATGGCCCGGGTCCGTACGCTGCTACGGCGCACCCGCCGGGGGAGCGGCGAGCAGGTGTACCGGGTGGGCGGCATCACGGTGGACCCCGAGCGGCACACCGTCTTGGCGGACGGGCGCGAGGTCGAATGCACGCCCGCAGAGTTCCGCATTCTGGAGGCGCTGGCCGCACGGCCGGAGCGGGTGTTCACCCGGGCGCAGCTATTGGAGTACCTGCACGGCTTCGACCGCTTCATCACCGAGCGTACGGTCGACGCGCACGTGAAGAACCTGCGCAAGAAGATCGAGCGGCAGCCGCGGCGGCCGGTCCGCCTACGGACCGTGTACGGCGTCGGATACAAGCTGGTCGACGACCGTGCGCCATAGCCTGCTCGTACGGCTGGTCGCCAGTACGGTGTTGATCGCGGTCTGCTCGATCGTGGCGACCGCGTGGCTGGCGGCGCGCAGCACATCCGGTCAGATCCGGCACCAGCAGGGCCAGACGCTGGCCAGCGACGCCCGCATCAACGACGCGCTGCTCGGCTACGCGGCGAGCCACCCGAGGTGGGACGGCGTCGAGCAGACCGTGCGCGACCTGGGTCGCAAGAGCGACCGGCGAATCGCGCTGGTCACCGAGGGCGGCACCCGGATCGCTGACTCGGCTGCCGGCCGGCCGCCGCTGCCCGCGCGCGCCTCGGCCGTCGTCGACCCGCTCGCCGTCGACGTGTCGCTGGTGCCCGGCGCGGCCACCGACCGGATCGACCCGCGCGCGGTCGGTCCGTTCCAGCTGCCGGAGTCTGATCGTGTGCGGCTGCGCAAGGAGGTCGACGCGCAGGTGGCCTGTCGGCGTAGGGCGGACCTGCCGCCCGGCACGGTCGTCGTCGGGCCCAGCGGCCGTCCCTATATCCGCGAGGATGGCTCGAGCACCCGGACCCCGGGCACCGGACGCCTGCGACCCTCCGTCGTCGCGCCGGCCATGTTCCGGGGAACGCCCGTGCCGAACGGGCCCCAGGGAACCCCGGTGCCGAACGGGCCCCAGGGAACCCCGGTGCCGAACAGGCCCCAGGGCACCCCAGTGCCGAACAGGCCCCAGCGCACCCCAGTGCCGAACGGGCCCCGGGGAAACGGGCCCCAGGCATCGCCCGTGCCGACCGGGCCCCGGCCTTCGCCCGTGCCGACCGGCATACCGACGTGCGCCCGGGGTGCGCCCGCGCTGACCGCTACCGAGATGCGCGCACTCAACCAACTCAGCGTTCTGGTCGCGCAGTGTAAGCACCGTCGGGTCGACGTACGGCTGGACGAGACCGGCAAGCCGGCCGCACCCGCTTCGGCCGCAGAGTGCCTGGCCAGGGCGCGTCGTACCCAGCTGAGGCCGTACGTCGCGCCGGCCGCGCTGCTCTACATCGGTTCGCCGGAGGATCGAACGCCGGGTATCGACCCCTACGGCATCGCAGGGGTCACCGCGGTGATCCTGGCGCTGGCGGTGGCCGTCAGCGTGATCGTCGCCACCCGGCTGGTACGGCCGGTGCGGGCGGTGACCGCAGCGGCCCGGCGGATGCGCGCCGGCGACGGCTCGGCGCGGGTCATGGTGCGTGCCAAGGGTGAGGTCGGTGAGCTGGGCGCCGCCTTCAACGAGATGTCCGAGCACCTCGACCGCATGGAACGGCAGCGCAAGGCCATGGTCAGCGACGTGTCGCACGAGCTGCGCACGCCGCTGAGCAATATCCTCGGCTGGCTAGAGGCCGCGCAGGACGGCGTCGCCGAGCTGGACCCTGCGCTGACCGCTTCGCTGGTCGAGGAGGCCGCACTGCTGCGGCACATCATCGACGACCTGCAGCAACTCGCGCTCGCCGACGCGGGCCAGCTGCGGGTGCACCCGGAGCCGGCCGACGCCGCCGACCTGGTCGAGCAGATCGCCACCGTCCACCGCGCCGCGGCAGCGGCCGCCGGGCTGACGCTGACCACCGAGGTACGAGGGACGCTGCCGCTGCACGCCGACCCGGTACGCCTGCGGCAGGCGGTCGGCAATCTGCTCTCCAACGCGGTCCGCTACACACCGGCCGGCGGACGGGTGACGCTGCGCGCGTACGCCGACGGCGGCGACGTGCTGATCGAGGTGGCCGACACCGGGCCGGGGATCGCACCCGAGCATCTGCCGTACGTCTTCGACCGGTTCTGGCGGGCCGAGAAGTCGCGCAACCGGCAGACCGGCGGGAGTGGCCTGGGGCTTGCCATCGTCCGGCACCTCGCCGAGGCGCATGGCGGGTCCGCCACCGCGCGCAGCGAGCCGGGACGTGGCGCGACGTTCACGCTCCGGCTGCCGGGGAGGACGAAGGTCGCCTGATCTCGGCGGCGCCGCCGGCCACCGCGGAGGCAGCCCGCGCGACGGTCGCCGACCGCTTCGCCCGATCAACCATGGTGGCGTAGGCGGACCCTACGCTAGGCAGGCCGGGCCATGGACCATGTCCCTGCCGTATCCCTTCGTAGTGGAGCCAGTACGGCCATCGAACGTGGTGGCCCGTGGATCGGCAACTGGGCGGACATCGTGGATGTCTACCAGGCCTTCAGCCTAGCTCCGGAATCCCGGCCTCCGGCGGGGTTGGTCTGGCTGCGCGACTGGGGATGTGCGATCTGGTCGCTGATCGACTGTCGTGACCTGGCCGGGCCGATGTGGGCGTGGGGCCCGACCGGCTGCTGCCTGGAGCACGCTCTCTTCCCGCAGCAGATGACCCTCGCCGGCCGGCTCACCAAGGCACTCGACGGCACGCTTGAGATCCCGTGCTGGAGTGGCAACCCTCATTAGAGACCGTGTCGAGGCGAACCCGGGAAACCGTTGCCTTCTCGCGTGGCCGACCGACGCCGTCCGACTGCTCGAAGCGGCGAGGGGGTGCGGGGGCGGAGCCCCCGCATCGGGGGTTCCAGGGGTCGTCCCCCTGGGAGAACACAAAGCCCCCGGCGAAGTCGATCGAAGATCGACGAGCACGAAGGGGGTAAGTGGGCAGGGGCGGGGTCGAACCGCCGACCTTCCGCTTTTCAGGAGTGACATCACCCCTGCTCGCGGCGAGGTCGGATGGTGGCTGACGTGTGCCAGCGGCAGCTGGTGGTGGCTACTGTTGCTGTCACCGTTGCTGCCGGACGTCAGTGGCCGCGCCGAGGTTCGCGTTGTCAACGACGGCTGAAAACGGACCCGTCTGCGGCGGGCGAAAATGGACCCGTTTGTTGATCTTCAGTCGTTGGTCTTGGCCGCGGGGACGCGGCCGAGGTCGCGGTCTTTGAGGCGGTAGCTGTCT